>CAZOTT010000011.1:0-28491 GCA_964582785.1 uncultured Acidobacteriota bacterium
CCCCGGAGGCCTGGTACCTGGCCGTGGCCGGGACCCTCGCCCGGCGGGCCGGGGGGGAGGTGGTCGCCGGGGAGGATGGCCCGGTGCTGCGGCTTCCCGCCTGGCCTCCCGGACACCCGGAAGTGGGCCGGGAGCCGGAGCCCGGCGCCCCGGGACGGTCGTGAACCGGCGCCCGCGGATCCCCGACCCCCCCCATGGTGTAGCGAAGCTTTCAGGGGTGCGCCGAGAAAGGGGGTCGGTCGAGGGTTCAACCGGCATGGAGTTCCGATTCTTCGCGAGCACTACGGCCGGGAAAGGGGGTCGGCCGAGGGTGCGACCGGCAGGGGAGGAAGGCCCTTCCGCCGTTCGACGCCGCACCGCCCGGCCGGTCCGGAAGTCCTTCCGGGACATTCGGGTGAGAGTGAGACCCGCGCTCCCGGCGCACCTCTGAAACTTCCTGGTACGGGGCGGACCCGCCGGACGTCGTCACGAGAAGTTTACGCTTGTGCGTATAGGTCCGGCATTTCCGCCCTGTTGGCCGGCAGGCCGGTTCGCGCGCGCCACCTGAAAGCTTCGCTACACCATGGGGCGGCTCGCGCGGGCCACCTGAAAGCTTCGCTACACCATGGGGGGGTGCGGGGCAGCCCGGCCACGGTCCAGGGTCCGTCACCGTTCGGAAAGGTTCGACCGGTCCCGCCGGGGGACCTATGTTTCCCCGGGAGGAGGAGACCGGGGCCCCGGAAGCTCTTCCGGGGAGCCCCGGGCGGGGACCCGGGATGGAACGGTTGCTCGAGGAAGCGCGCCGCGCCCTCGCGGCGGGAGATGCGGGCCGGGCGGTCCGGCTCGCGGGGCGGGCCCTCGCCGCCGGCGCTCCGCCCCGGCCGGCCCACCGGGTGGCGGCGGAGGCCCTGGCGGCCGTGTTGCGGGAAACCGGCCTCCTCGGCGCGGGGTTCGGACCCGGGCCGGTGGACGCCGCCGACCTTGCCCGGGGACCGGCCGCGGACACGGTCCGGGAACTGGTCGAGGCCCTGCAGCGCTCCCTCTCCGTTCTCGCCGGTCTCGGCGAGGAGTCGGCCCTGAAGGACCTGCACGAGCTCGCCGGGACGGTGACCCGGCCGCGCATCCTGGCCGCGCCGGCGGGCCCGCCCGCTCCCTCCCGGATCGTGGTCTCCCTCCTCTGCTGCGAGCGGCCCGGGCTCCTGGCCCGGACCCTGGGCGACCTCTTCCGCCTGGAGATGCCCCCGGCGGACATCGTGTGCCTGGACGACGCGAGCCGGGACCCCCGGGTCCGGCAGCTCCTGCTCGGGGCCGACCCCGGCCCGCACCGGCTCCACGTGCTGGGGAACGTGGGGTTCACGTCCCGCTCCCCCGCGATCGGGACGAACGCCGTCCTGCGGTACGTGGAGGAACGCCTGGGTGGCTTCGCGTGGCTGATGATCGTCGACTCGGACGTGGCGCTCGCGCCCGACGCCTGGACCGCTTCCCTCGCCACCTGGCGTGCCCTGGCCGGGCACGAGTTCCCCGAGGGGCGGGTCGGGCTGGTCACCGGCTTTCACGCGGAGAGCGCCCACCCGGCGGTGCGGCTCGTCGAGGTGAACGGGGTGCGGGCCCGCATCAAGGAGACCGTCGGCGCCTGCCACCTCGTGATCCCCCGGGAGACCTGGGCGGAGGTCCTCGGGCCGATGGATCACCTGCAGGACTGGGGCTGGTGCCGGCGCCTGCGCGCCCACGGCCTGTTTCCCGCCGCCACCGTTCCCAGCCGGGTCCAGCACCTGGGGGAGGAAAGCCTCCTCTGGCACGCGCGGGTGGACGTGGCGGAGGACTTCGTCCCGGCGCCCGGACCCCGGGAGGAGCCCGTTCCCCGATGATCGCCGTCCTGCAGCTCGAGCGGCTGGGGGACGTGGCCCAGTCCCTCCCGGCCCTGCGGCTCCTGGCCGCCGGGGGGGAGGAGGTGGCGCTCGTCGTCCAGGAGCGGTTCGTCCCCCTGGCCCGCCGGATCGCGCCGCCCCGGGTGGTGGTCCTGGGCGTGGCCGCGGAGGCCCTCGCGCCCCTGCTCGCGGCGGCGGAGGCGGGGCGGCCGGGGCGGCGGGAACTGGCGGCGAGGGGGACGGCCCTCGCCCGGTCCCTCGGCATCGGGAGCCCCGGACTGGTCGTCGACCTGACCTGGCACGGGGTGGGCGCGGCCCTGGCCGCGGGCCTGGCGGGGCTCGAGCGGACCGTGGGACCGGTCCTCGCTCCCGGAGGGGAAATCCTCTTCCGGGGTTTCTGGGCCACCTGGCCCCTGGCCGCCGTGGACGCCCGTCCCCGGGGGCGGGTCCCGATGACCGGCGTGCGCCGGCTCCTGGCCGCGGAAGGGCTCGCCCGCGCGGCCCGTCCCGTGCCGCCCGCACCGCCGGTTCCCCGGGCGGGAAACCCGGGGGGCCCGGTCGCCCTGGTCCCGGGGGCGGGGGACCGCGCCCGGCGCTGGCCGGCGGACCGGTGGGCGGCCCTGGCGGCCCACCTCGCCCGGCGGGGACGGCCCGTGCTCGTTCTCGGCGCCGGCGAGGACCGGGAGACCGCCGCGGAGATCACCGCGGAGGCCGGCGGGGGGCCCGTCCGTTCCCTGTGCGGAGAGGTTCCCCTCGGGGAACTGCCGGGGGTGATCGCCCGGTGCGCGGCGCTGGTCGCCGCCGATACCGGGCCGCTCCACCTGGCGTCGGTGCTCGGCGTCCCCGTGCTCGGGCTCTACGGCGGCGGCGCCCATGCCGGCGACACCGGCCCGGAGCGGCCGGGAGACGTCGTGATCCAGGCCCTGCCCGCCCCCCGGGCCGGGATGGAATCGATCCCCGTCGAGGCGGTCCGCGCCGCCCTCGACGCCCTGCTCGGGGAGGCCCGCTGGCGCCCGGCCCCGGGGGAGGGGCGCGGGTTCCTGACGCTGCGGGCGCGGGAGGTGGTGCCGGGAGACGGCCTCGGGGGGTGCGAGTACCGCCCCCCCGGCCGGCCCGGCGCCGGTCCTTCCACCGTGGCCCGGGCGGTCCTGGCCGCGTTCGCCGCGGTGCCCGGGCACCCCGGGGACCCGGCCCGGGTCCTGGCCCGGCTCCAAGGGGAGGACCCCTCCGCGGCGGCCCGGGTCGAGGAGGCGCTCGCGGGAGCGGCCGGGCTGGCCCGGGAGGCGGCCGGGCTCCTCCGCCGGGCGCTCCTCGACCTGCGGTCGGGGCGGGCCGCCGGTCTGCCGGGACGCCTCCGGAGCCTCGGGGACCGGCTCCGGGCGGTGGAAAGGGAACTGGCGGGGGAACCGGCCCTGGCCCCGGTCGGCCGGATGCTGTCCCTTCTCCTCGACCAGGTGCCCCCGGGCGGCCCGGAGGCGACCCTGTCCGCCCACGAGGGGATCGTCCACCGCCTCGCCGCGGCCCTGGACGCGGCGACGGTCCCCGCCGGCGCCTGACGGCGGTTCGATTCCGGGCAGGGAAAGGGCCCCGCGGGGTTCCGCGGGGCCCGGTGGTGGCGGGGGCTGGAGCCGGGGCCGGCCCGCCGGGAATCAGCGGGCGGCGGCGGCCGCGGGCTGCTCCGCCGGCAGCGGCTCCAGGGTCAGCGGGTCGCGCAGCGGGAGGTGGGTGACCTTCCCCCCGAAGAAGTCCTTCATCGAGGCCCGCCCGTCCGGGTCGCCGGGGGCGATCTCGGACCACTTGCCGACGACGAGGAAGACCACCCGGTCGGGGTGGAGGTACTTCCGCGCCACCTCGAGGACCTTCTGCGCGTCGACCTTCTTCACGTTCGGCCGCCAGGTCTTCCAGTAGCCGTGGTCGCGGCCGATGTACTCGTCCTCGGCGAAGAGGGAGGCGCGGCGGGCCGCCGACTCGAACCGGCGGGGGAAGGTCTCGATCATCGAGTTCTTCGCCGTGGTCAGCTCCTCGTCGCTGACCTTCTCGCGGCGGATCTTCTCCACCTCCTCGAGGGCGATCTTCCCCGCCAGGGCGACCGTCGGGTTCTTCGACTGGTACACGACGGTGAAGGCCCCCGGCCACCAGGTCCCGATCCCGAACAAGGACGCGGCGTGGTAGGCCAGGCCCTCGTCGGACCGGACCCGCTTCGTGATCCGGGAGGTGAACCCGCCGCCGCCCAGGATCTCGTTCATCACCCGGAGGGCGAACTGGTTCGGGTCCTTCCACGTGGTGCCGAGATGGCCGATGCGGACCTTCCCCTGGGGGATGTCCTTCTCGACGTGGTAGAGCCCCGGCACCGGCTCGTGGTGCGGGGGTTCCGGCGGCCACGGAACGTCCGGCCCGTCCGAGGCCCAGCCGGCGAACCGCTTCTCCAGGGCCGCCAGGATCTCCCCGGCCTTCACGTCGCCGGAGACGGCGAGGATCATGTTCTTCGGCTGCCAGTACTTCCGGTGGAAGTCCACGAGGTCGTCCCGGGTGATCGCGTCCACCGTCGCCTTCGTGGGCAGCCGGGTGGAGAAGTGATCGCGGCCGTACAGCAGCCAGTTGAACTCCCGGCCGAGGATGTTCCCGGCGTCGTCGTTCCGCTGCTTCATCGACTCCACCAGGTTCCCCTTCTCGATCTCCAGGCGGTCCTCCTGGAAGCGCGGGCGCCGCATCATGTCGAAGAAGAGGTCGAGGGACTGGTCGAGGACCGGGGTGATGCAGTTCAGCGAGGCGCCGCCCCGGGTGTCACCGATCCAGGAGTAGAGGGACGCCGCGAGGAAGTCCGCCTTCTGGTCGAAGGCGTCGGCGTCCAGGTCCCCCGCGCCCCCTTCCCGCATCAGCGAGCCGGTCAGGCCCGCGAGGCCGGTCTTTTCGGGCGGCTCGAGGAACGTCCCGATGCGGACCAGCGCCCGGACGTTGACCAGCGGCAGGGTGTGGTCCTCGACCACGTAGACGACCACGCCGTTCGAGAGGACGTGGCGATACTGGTTCCCGTCCGGCACGTCGAACTTCAGCCGGCCGAACTTCAGCTTGCTCGGGTGGTCGGGGATGCCGCCCCCGGAGGCGAGCGCCGGGAGGGCGCCGCAGGCCAGCAGGACCGCCGTCACCAGCAGGAGCGCGCGCTTCATCGTTCACCTCCCTTCGCCGGGGCCGCCGCCTTGCCGGCGGCGGCGCCCTCCGCGGGCAGCGCATCCAGGCGGGACCGGATCTCCCGCTCGATCAGCTCGAACGCCTTGCGGAACTGGGGGGGCACCTGGCCCTTCTGCTGGTCCATCCGCGCCAGGGCCTGCTCGAGGCGCGCCCGGTCGGTGGACTTCCGGATCTCCTGCACCTGCTTCCACAGCGCCTGCTTCGTCTGGGGAGGCAGGTCGGCCAGTTCCGGCGGGACCTCCTCGGCCTTCGTTCCCGCCTTGCGGTAGTAGAGGCCGACGGTGCGGTTCTCCTTGACCAGGTACTTCTTCGCCACCCGCTTCACGTCGTCGGCGGTGACGGCGAGGGTCTTCTCCGCCCAGTCGTTGATGTAGGTCCAGTCCCCGAGCCCGTCGTAGTAGAGGAGCTGGAGCATCAGGTAGAAGGGGTTCTCCAGCCGCCGGTAGGCCCCGGCCGTGATCTGGTTCTTCACCTTCTGCAGCTCCTCGGCGGGAATCGGCTCCTCCTCGATCTTCCGCAGCTCCTCGTACCAGGCCTGCTCGAGCTGCTCCGGGGTGGCGTCTCCCTTGGCTTCCGCCCCGAAGGAGAAGTAGCCGGCCCACTTCTGGGAGTTCTGCGTCGCCCAGGCGTTCGTCGCGATCCCCCGGTCGAGGACGAGGGAGCGGTAGAGCCGTCCGGAACGCCCGTTCAGCAGGTTCGCCAGCACGTCGAGGGCGTAGGAGTCCCGGTGGCGGAACGGGACCGTGTGGTAGCGGACCTCGACCTGGGGCTGGCAGTCGCACTCGGCGACCATCCGCTTTTCCGCCAGCTGGGGCATCTCCAGGGTGACCACGTCGGGGGTCTCCCTCGTGCTGCGCGGGATCCTCCCGAAGTACTTCTGCGCCAGCCGCTTCACCTCCGCGGGGTCGAAGTTGCCGACGATCGCCGCCGTCAGGTTGTTCGGCCGGTAGAACGTCTCGAAGTACTCGTCCGCGTCCTTCTTGCTGATCACGAGCAGGTCCGAGGGCCAGCCGATCACCGGCCAGTGGTAGGGATGGGACTGCCAGAACATCGCGTCGAAGAGCTCGTCGAACTTGCCGGTCGGCGTCGACTCGGTGCGCAGCCGCCGTTCCTCGTGGACCACGTCCCGCTCCGAGTAGAACTCGCGGAACACCGGCTCGTAGAGGCGGTCGGACTCCATCCAGAACCACAGCTCCAGCTTGTTCGCCGGCAGGGTGATGAAGTAGACCGTCATGTCCTGGTTGGTGAAGGCGTTCATGCCCGAGCCGCCGGCCTTCGTGTAGACCTGGTCGAACTCGTCCTTCACCATGTTCTTCCGCTGTTCGTCGACGAGCTGCTGGAACTTCTTCTTCAGCTCCACCAGCTCGGGCGGGAAGTTCTTCGGGTCGTACGGGTCGTCGATCTCTCCCCGCCGGTACTTCGCGCGCAGGTCCCGGTAGATCTTCCGGATCTGCTGCTGGATCTTTTCCTGCTCGTCGATGATCCGCAGGTCCTTCTCGATGTCCTTCGTCCCGATCCTCTTCGTGCCCTTGAACATCATGTGCTCGAGGAGGTGGGTCAGCCCGGTGATCCCCTCGCGCTCGTTGGAGGACCCGACGTGGGCCACCCAGCCGGCGGACACGGTGGTGATGTCCGGCTTCTGCACGAGCAGGAACTTCATCCCGTTGTCGAGGGTGAACACCTCGACCGGGACCTTCGCGATCTTCTCGCCGGCCAGGGCCGCGCCCGGAACCAGCCAGGCGAGGGCCGCCAGGAACGCGGCGAGCAGGGGAAGGAGGCGCTTCGCTTCGGTCTTCATCGGGACTCCTCTGCGGCCCCGGGGGCCGTGGGGGGATGGCAGCCGCCGGGCGGACAACCGGCCCGGCCCGGGCAGGATACTCCCCGCCCGGCCCCCGGGGCCTTCCCCGGGCCCGGGGCGCCCCCCGACCGGTCGCCCCGCCGGTCCGACCGGTCCCGCGGGGGCTCAGTCCGGGCGGACCGGGGCCACCGCGGAGCGGGGCACCCAGCCGGCCGGGCCGCCGGGAACCCGGACGTAGACCCACGTATCCCGGGCCCGGCCCAGCTCCACCTCGAGACCCTCGTGGACGGTGAACAGGACCGGGTTGTTCTTTCCCGGGCCGGAACGGGCCTCGACCCGGTCGGCCAGCACGACGGCGCCCCGGTCGGTCGCCCGCAGCCAGGCGAGGCCCAGGGGAGGCACGGCGAGGAGCACGGCGAGGAGGAGGGCGGCGAGCCCGGCGCGGCGGGGCCCGGGCCGCCCGCGGAGCGGGGGAACCAGGATCCCTCCCAGCAGGAGGAGCGCCCCGGCCCACTCGAGGCCGATCGCCGCGACGAGCGCCCCGCGCTCCGGGAGCAGGGCGAGCCAGCGGGCGAGGAGGTCCCGCCCTCCGTCCAGTCCCTCGCTGGCGTCCGCCAGCCGGGCCCGGACCCACTCGAGGTTCGCGCGGGCGTCCCGGTGCCGCGGGTCGAGGAAAAGGGCCCGCCGGAGGGCCAGCACCGCCTCCCCCGTCTTTCCCTCGTGGGCGAGAACCGTTCCCAGGTCGTACCAGGCCTCCGGGTCGTCGATGCCCCGGGAGATCACCTCCCGCAGGTTCCGTTCCGCCTCCTCCCAGCGGCCGTCCTCCGCCGCGGAGGCCGCCCGCTCCAGGAGGACCCGGGGCGGCGCCTTCCACCCCGGGCCGGGCCCGGGCGCCCGGTCTTCCGCCCGGGCCGGGGACGCCGCCACGGCCAGCGGCAGGAGCGCCGCGAGCAGCACGCCGGTCCAGCCCCTCATCGCGGCACCTCCCGCGTGATCTCCTCGGCGGCGGCGATCACGCCGGTGATCCGCCCGGCGCCCGCGTACCGGATCGCCTCCGCATCCTCCAGGGTGTCCACGAACCGGCGGGCCAGTTCCCCGCTGCCGGTCCGCTCCGCGAGGCGCCGGGCCAGCCGGGTCCGGTCGAGGGGCCGGGAGGGCTCGCCGAGCACCTCGCCCGCCCAGAGGTGAAGCGCCTCGATCACCTCGCGGGCGGCCTCCGCCGGGGACCCGTCCGCCAGTTTCCGCGCCGCCGCGAGACGCCGTCCCAGGGCTCCCCGCAGCCGGGCCCGCCGCCCCGCGGGGGAACCGGCCCAGCGGGCCACCGCCGGCCCCAGGAGGGTGGCCCCCGCCAGGAGGAGGAGCGGCAGCAGGGCGGCCGCCACCAGGGCGGGAGACTTCCACGGCGGCCGGCTCCCGTCCCGCAGGGGCCGGGCCGGGACGTGGAGCCAGCGGAGCCGTTCTCCCCCGGCCGCCGCGACCGGGGCCGGCCCGCCCGCGCCCGCGCTGCCCGCCGCCCCCGGGGTGACCTCGAGGACCATCGGCGGAACCGTCGCCACCCGGTACTTCCCGGCCGCCGGGTCGAACCAGGAGAAGCGGACCGGGCCGACCTGCACCCGCCCGGGCGCCCGGGGCACGATCGGCACGTCCCACGTGCGGAACCCGGGCCCCTGCCGCTTTTCCACCGGGTCGAACGCCTGGACGTCCGGCGGCAGGGTGACCGTCGGGGGAGAGGCGGTGGCCAGGTTGCCCTCCCCGCGGACCGTCACCTCGACCCGGGCCGCCTCGCCGGCGCCGACCCGCGACCGGTCGAGCCGGGCCTCCAGGGTGAAGTGCCCGACCGCTCCCGAGAAGTCCGGTGGACGGCCCTCCTCCGGCAGGGCCCGCACCTCGATGGTCTTCGCCGGGGCGACCAGGCCCACCCGCTCGGTGAACCCGCCGAACGCCATCCCGAACGCGTCCTCCCGGCGGCGGACGACCCCCACGGTGAACGGCACCGGGGGGATCGTCAGCTTCCCGCTGCGGGTCGGCGTCAGCCGCCGGCGGAACAGGACCCACCCGACCCACTCCCGGCCCGCGTCGTCCCGGAAGGTGTAGCGGGTCGAGCGGGGGGAGACCGGTTCGTCCTCCACGAGGAAGCCGGGGATCGGGTCCAGGTGGTCCGGATCGTACCCCTGGATCCTGGCCCGGGACTCGAGGCGGTACTCCAGCAGGAGCGATTCCCCCAGCCAGACCCGGTCCCGGTCCACGACGGTGCGGACCCGGACGTCCGCGCGGCCGGCGGGCGCGGCGTTGCCGCCCTCCGCCTTGCCGGGGGCCCGGGGCGCCTCGAGGATCTTCACCGGCACCGGCCTGGTGCGGACCGTCGTCCCGTCCACGTCGATCGAGAAGGACGGGACCTCCCCGTCACCCACGCCCGCCGGCAGGTACTCGAGGACGAACTGCTTGACCGCGGAGAAGTGGCCGTTCACCCAGGAGACCTGGGTCGACGTGGAGGCGCCGCCCGCCGGGAGGAGGTTCCTTCCCCGGGGTGGCCGTCCCGCAAGGGAGGCCGACGTGGCGCCTTCGCCGGAGACGGTGATCGTCACCGTCACCCGCTCGTCCGTGCGCACCGTCCGGGGCTCGACCCGGACCCGCACGTCCGGGCCGGCGGCCCGGCTCGCCGGGATCGCGAGGATGCAGGCCACCGCCGCCAGCAGGGCGACGGCCCGGGTCCGCCGGCCGAGGCAGGAGTCCATCACCAGTCCTTCCCCTTCTTCGTCCGTCCCGCCGGGACCCGCCGGCGCAGGGCCCGCCGCAGGGCGGCCTTCTCGTCCCGGGCGAGCCGGCGGAGCAGCCGCTCGGCCATCTCCTGCGCCTCCCGGTCCCGGGCCTCGTTTCCGCCCCGCCCCGTCCGCTGCCGCCGGTCCCCGGCCCGGGACTGCCGGTCCCCCGGCCCCTTGCCGCTTTCCGGGGGCTGCTGCCGCCGCCCGGCTTCCTGCCGGTCGTTCCGGCCCCTGTCCCCCTGCCGCGGTTCCTGCTGCCGGTCCGGCGGGGCGCCCTGCTGCCGTTCCTGCTGCTTCCGCCCCTGCCGGCCCCTCGACCCCCGCTCCTGCCGCTGCTCCTGCTCCTTCTTCTTCCCCTTCCCTCCCCGGGGCTGCGGCTGCTGCTGCTGCCGGAGACGGCGCAGGGCCAGGTCGAGGTTGCGGCGGGCCTCCCGGTCGGAGGGGTCGACGAGGAGCGCCCGGGTGAACGCCGCCGCCGCGGACCGGGCATCCCCGGCGAGCAGCTCGGCGAGGCCCCGGTTGTACCAGGCGTCCCGGCGGATGGTGCCCTGGCCGAGGTTCGCCGCCCGTTCCCAGGCCTGCCGGGCTTCGTCCAGCCGTCCCGCCCGCGCCAGGGCGTTCCCCAGGTCGAACAGGATCCGCGGGTCGTCCGGGGAACGGGAGAGGGCCTCCGTGTAGTGGCGGACCGCCTCGCCGGGATTCCCCTCCTCGAGGGCCCGGTTCCCCTGCCGGGTCTCCCGCCAGGTGGTCTGCCACGGGTCGAACCCGGTGCCGAGCACGAGCAGCACGAGGGCGATCGTGACCGCGAGGCGGGTCCGCATCAGGCGACCTCCCGGCGCCGCCGCCGGTCCACCAGCAGCGCCTCGAGGGCGGCGCAGCAGAAGGCGAGGGCGAGGGGCCACCGGTACCGCTCCGCGCGCCGGCGGGGCAGGGTGGCGCCCAGGTCGTTCCGCTGGAGCCGGGCGAGGGCCTCCACCACCCGGTCCACCCCCTCGCCGAAACCGGTCGCCCGGGCGTAGGCGCCGCCGCCGGCGCGGGCCACCGCCGCCAGGGTCCCCTCGTCCAGGCGGGACGTCACGACCCTGCCGTGCTCTTCCTCGTATCCGACCAGCTTGCCGGTGTCGTCCAGGACCGGGACCGGCCCGCCCCGGGGAGTCCCGACGCCGATCGCGTAGATCGTGATCCCCTCGTCCGCGGCCCGCTTCGCGGCGGCCAGGCCGTGCCCCGCGAGGTCCTCGCCGTCGGAGAGGATGACCAGCACCTTCCGGGCCCGGGCGTGCCGGGCGAACAGGCGCCGCGCCTCGTCGATGGCCGCCCCCAGGTCCGTTCCCTGGGCCCCGAAGACGGAGGGATCCGCGGCGTCCAGATAGAGCGCCAGCGCGCCCCGGTCGAGGGTCGGCGGGCAGAGGGTCGCCGCCGTGCCGGCGAAGCCGACGAGGGCCACCCGGTCCGAGGGGAGCTTCTCCGCCAGCTCCCGGGCGATCGCCCGGGCCACCACGAGGCGCGAGGGGGCCAGGTCCTCCGCCAGCATCGAGCGGGAGAGGTCGAGGGCGATCACCAGGTCGAGGCCGCGGACGTGCAGTTCCTCCTCCGTCTCGCCCCAGCGGGGGCGGGCCAGGGCGAGGAAGACCATCCCCGCGGCGAGGACGAGCAGGAAGCCCCGGACGAGGGGCCGGGCCGAGGGCTCGACGAGGGCGATCCGCTCCGCGGTCCCCGGCGCGGCGAACCGGGCGAGGCGGTGGCGCCGCGCCCGCCGCTCGAGCCAGAGCAGGAGGGCCAGGAGCGGGAGGAGGGCCAGCCCCCACAGCCAGCCGGGAGCGGCGAACGTCATGGCAGCCTCCCCGCGGTGAACCGGGCGACGACGACCTCGAGCAGGAAGAGCAGCCCCGCCGCCAGCAGCCACGGCTCGAACCGGTCGGACCACGCCACGTAGACCTTCGTGTGGATCTCCGTCTTCTCCAGGCCGTCGATCGTGCGGAAGATCTCCTCCATCTTCCCCGCCCGGTCGGCCCGGAAGTAGCGTCCCCCCGTCTCCCGGGCGATCGCCCGCAGGGTGTCCTCGTCGATCTCCACCGGCATCGGCCGGGTGATCGTCCCTCCCCCGGGCAGCGGGACCGGGACGGGGGCGAAGCCGTGGGTCCCGATCCCGATGGTGTAGACCCGGATCCCCTTCTTCCGGGCCAGGTCGGCGGCCGTTTCCGGGGCGATCTCCCCGGAGTTGTTGACCCCGTCGGTGACCAGGATCGCCACCCGGCTCTTCGCGGGGCTCGCGTCGAGGCGGGCGACCGCCGCCGCCAGGCCGAGCCCGATCGCCGTGCCGTCCTCCCCCTTCCGGGCGAAGTCCACCTCGTCCAGGATCGCCAGGAGGGCGTCGTGGTCGAGGGTGAGGGGACAGGCGGTCCAGGCGTCCCGGGCGAAGACGACGAGACCGAGGCGGTCGTGGGGACGTCCCCGGGTGAACTCCCGGATCGTCTTCCGGGCGACGGCGAGGCGGTTCGGTTCCAGGTCCATCGCCCGCATCGAGCCGGAGTGGTCCAGCACGATGACGATGTCCACGCCGCGGGTCGTCACCTCCTCGCCCCGGATCCCCGCCTGGGGACGGGCCAGCGCGATCGCCGCCAGCACGAGGAACCCGACCCGCAGCACCCGGGACGCGTGGACGAGCCGGGCCCGCCAGCCGGGCCGGGCCGCCGCGAGGAGGGCCAGGTCCGGCCAGAGGACCACCGGCGGCCGCCGGGCCTGCCGCCGCCACGCCAGGAACACGGGCACCAGCGCCAGGAGGGCGAGAAGCGCCAGGGGAGAGGCGAACCGCGTCATCGCCGGTCCTCCCCGGCCGGTTCCCGCGCCCCCGCGGGTCCCGGCTGCGCTCCCTGCCCGCCGGCCGCCCGTTCCCGCCGCTCCCGGGCGATCCGCTCCACCGTGCGCCGCAGTTCCTCGGCCGCGGCCCGCAGTTCCGCCACCGGCGGCCGCGCCTCGGCGAACTTGACCAGGTCCAGTTCCGCCAGCCAGCGCTCGAGCCACGCCGCCGCGGCCGGGTCGAAGCGGGCCTCCCGGAGCAGGCGCCGGCACTCCTCGGTGGTGCGCTCGAGGAGCGGGACCCCGGCGACCTCCCCGAAGAACCCCTTGGCGATCTCCCCGAGGGCGTCCGCGAACGGCTTGCGCTCCCCCCGCTCGAGGAGGCCGCGGGCCAGCAGCTCGTCCAGGGCCCGGAGGGCGCGGACCTCCGGCGGCTCCGGGGGCGGGGCGGGGGCGGACCGGCGCTGCCGCGGCCGGGACCGGCCCCGGAGCTTCCGGACCGCCAGGACGGCCCCGACGAGGGCGACCGCCAGCGCCGCCAGCACCGCCGCGAGCCCCGCCCAGTCCGGCGGTACCGGGACCGGGGGGCGGGCCGGGGCCGGGTCCTTCGCGTCCTCCCGGGCGACCACCTCGAGCTCGACGGGAACGGTCCGCCCGGCGACCTTCCCCCCGGGGCCCGCCAGGTCGACCGGGGAGACCCGCACCTTCCCGAGGGCGGCGAGAAGCACGAGCAGGACGTCCCGCCCGCCGGCGCGGGGATCCCGCGGGACCACCCGGAGGGGGACCGCTTCCCCGGCCCGGGGTTCCGGCTTCCCGGCCAGCTGGGGCCGCTCCGGCCGGGTCCCCCCGGGCCACTCCAGGGCGAGGCCGACCACCTCTCCCGGGTGGAGGCGGGTGGCCTTTTCCAGCGGTACCGCCCGGCCGTCCCGCAGGACGAAGGCGGGGTGCGCGGGCACCGGGGGCGGCTCCGCCGCCCGGGCCCCGGGAAGGAAGGAGGCCGCCAGCAGGCCGAGGACCGCGAGCGCCCGCCTCACCGGTGGATCCTCGCCGCGCGCCGGCGGAAGAGGGCCAGGAGGGGCCGTTCCCAGCCCGCGGCGGCGTCGATCACCGCGTGGTCGACGCCCGCCCGCTTCAGGACCGCGTCGGTCCGTTCCCGCCGCTCCCGCGCCGCCCGGGCCAGCGCCTCCCGGGCGGCCCGGCGGGACAGGTCGAGGGTCCGGCGGGCCCCGGTCTCCGCGTCCTCGAGGAGCACCGGCCCGGCGGGCGGCAGCCGCTCCTCGGCGGCGTCCCGCACCTCGAGGACGACGAGGTCGTGGCGGCGGGCCACGAGCCGGAGGGCCCGCTCGTACCCCTCGGCCAGCAGGTCGCTCAGGAGGAAGACGACCGCCGGCTTGCGCTGCACGCGGAGCAGGAACTCGAGGGCCCCCGCCAGGTCGGTTCCCCGGCGTTCCTCCGGGGGGGCGAGCACCTCCCGCACCACCCGCAGGGCGTGGGTCGTGCCGCCCCGGGGGGGCACGTAGAGGTCGATCCGGTCGGTGAAACGGACCAGCCCCACCCGGTCCCGGTTGCGGATCGCGGCGAAGGCCAGGAGCGCGGCCAGTTCCGCCATCACCTCGCGCTTGAGCCGCCGCCCGGTCCCGAAGGCGGTGGACCCGGAGACGTCGGCGAGGAGCATCACGGTGAGCTCCCGCTCCTCCTCGAACACCTTGACGTACAGCTTCCGGTCGGGCCGGGTCGAGCGGGAGGTCACGTTCCAGTCGATGGTGCGGACGTCGTCCCCGGGCTGGTACTCCCGGACCTCCGCGAACTCCATCCCCCGGCCGCGGAAGGCGGAGTGCCAGCTGCCCGCCAGGGTCTCGGTCACGATCTTCCGGGTACGGATCTCGATCCGCCGGACCCGCCGCAGCAGCTCCGGGTCGGCGAGGGGGTGGCCGCGTTCCTCGCGCCGGTTCATCCCCGCCGGTCCCCGCTCACGGCACCTCGACGGCGTCGAAGACGCGCCGGACGATCTCGTCCGCGGTGATCTCCTCGGCCTCCGCCTCGAAGCTGGGGATGATCCGGTGCCGCAGGACGTCGTAGCCGATCGCCTTGACGTCCTCGGGGGTGACGAACCCGCGGCCCCGCAGGAAGGCGTGGGCCCGGGCGGCCTGGACCAGGGCGAGGGCGGCCCGGGGGGAGGCGCCGTAGTGGATCAGCCCGGCGGCATCGACGCCGGCGCCCTCCGGGTCGCGGGTCGCGCGCACCAGGTCGAGGACGTACTCCTCGATCCGCCCGTCCACGTGGACCCGCAGCACGACGTCCCGCATCCGCTCCACGTCGTCCGGCCCGATGACCCGGGAGACCGGGGGCGGCTCCGCCCCGGACATCCGCCGGAGGATTTCCCGCTCCTCGTCGCGGGCCGGGTAGTCGACGAGCAGCTTCATCAGGAAGCGGTCGACCTGGGCCTCGGGGAGGGGATAGGTGCCCTCCTGCTCCAGGGGGTTCTGGGTGGCGAGGACGAGGAACGGCCGGGGCAGGGGGAACGTCTCGTCCCCGATCGTCACCTGCCGCTCCTGCATCGCCTCGAGGAGGGCCGACTGGACCTTGGCCGGGGCCCGGTTGATCTCGTCCGCGAGGACGACGTTGGCGAAGATCGGCCCCTTGTGGGGGGCGAACGAGCCGTCCCGGGGATCGAAGACCAGGGTGCCCGTCAGGTCGGCCGGGAGCAGGTCGGGGGTGAACTGGATCCGCCGGAAGGAGGCGTCGAAGCAGGAAGCCAGGGTCCGCACGAGGAGGGTCTTCGCCAGGCCCGGCACTCCCTCGAGGAGCAGGTGGCCGTGGCAGAGCATGCCGATGACGACCTTCTCCACCAGGTCCCGCTGGCCGACGATGACCTTGCCGACCTCGTCGACGAGGGCCGTGGCCCCGGTCCGCTCCCGCTGCACCTCCTCGGTGATCTCCCGGATCCTCTCGTCCATCGGGCGCCTCCGGCGGCCCGGAACCGGGCCGGCTGGACCGGCGGCCCGCCCCCGGGCGGGCCGCCAACGACCCGGGATTGTAGTCCCCGCCGGGCGGCGGCGCAGGAAGAGGGAGGAAGGGGCGCGGGGAGCCCGGCGGGAACCGGGCCGGGCCCCTTCCCGGCCCGCTTCCGGACGGAAGCGCCGGGCCCCGCGGGACCCGGCGCGAAGGAGGGGCCGTGCCGCCCGTCCGTTCAGTCCCCGTCCCTGCCGGCCACGCCGGTGCCGAAGAAGGTGGGCGGTTCGTCCATCGTGTAGATCGTGTCGTCCCCGTCGATCGCGTCCCGGACGTACTTCGGCACCTGGAACAGGCCGAGGAGCGTCCGGCCGTCGAGGAACCGGAAGCCGCCGGTGGTCTTCCCGGCCAGCTCCCGGTCGACCGCGTCCGGGTCGGGACGGAGGTCGATCTCCCGGGCCGTCCCGAGGGCGAAGCCCCAGGGGGACCCGTAGGTCGGCACGTGGCTGGCATAGGAGACGACGCGGGGAAACACGGCGCGCACCGTCCGCACGAGGCGCGAGTGGAGGCGGATCTCGGCGGGGGCGACCGGGCCGGCCTGGACGACGAAGACCCCGTCCGGGGCGAGGGCCCGGCGGACCTGCTCGAAGTACTCGCGGGTGAACAGCCGGTAGGAGGGGCCCTCCTCGATCGGGTCCGAGAGGTCCGAGAGGATCACGTCCCAGGCCCCGCCCTCCCGGTCGAGCACCTCGAGGGCGTCCCCGATGATCAGCTCCGTGCGGGGGTCGTCGAAGGCCCCCCCGTGCATCTCCGGCAGGTGCTCCCGGCACGCCGCGACCACCTCGCCGTCGATGTCCACCATCGTGACCCGCTCGACCGTCTGCCAGCGCAGGACCTCCCGCACCGTGGCGCCCTCGCCCCCGCCGAGGACGAGGACCCGCCGCGGGCTCCCGTGGACCAGCATCGCCGGGTGGACGAGCGGCTCGTGGTAGAGGAACTCGTCCCCGGTGGAGGACTGCCACTTCCCGTCGAGGACGAGGGCCTTGCCGTACGCTCCCGTCTCGACGATCGCCATCTCCTGGAAGCGGGTCCGCTTCTGGACGAGGATCCGCGTCAGGCCGTGCTGGTAGACGTCCCAGGGGGTGATGTACTCGCTCAGCCAGTAATCCGCGCGAAGCTCCGCACCCGGCATAAGCAGGCCTCCTCCGGCGCCTCACCCGGGGTCTCGCCGGAACCGGCCGCCGGCGCGGGGCAGCGGTCCGGCCGCACCTCCGGGGCCTTCCCGCCCCGGGGGAGCTTCCGCAGCTGGTGCCGCCGGGCCTGCAGCTTCCGCACGAGGAACTCGCAGGCCCGGCCGGGTTTCGTGTGGGCGCCGCAGGTGAAGACGTCGACCGCGGCGTAGCCCAGCTCCGGCCAGGTGTGGATCGAGATGTGGGACTCGGCGAGGAGAACGAGGGCGGTCACCCCCTGGGGCTCGAAGACGTGGTGCAGCTCCCCGAGGAGGGTGGATTCCGCCTCGCGGGCGGCCTCGCGCAGGGCGTCGCGGATGTAGACGGGATCGTCGAGGAGTCCCGGAGGGCAGTCGTAGAGCTCGAGGATGCAGTGGGATCCGATCGATGCCACAGGCCCATCCCCCGTTCGGGCAGACAGTGCCTGCCCCCGAAGCGGCGTTCAGGAAACGAAACGCCCAGTTCTACCCAGGCGCTCGGTGGCGCCAACCCTCACACCGCCGCCCCAGGTGTCGACGGCGACCGTGCTTTATAGAACCAAACGGCCCCCCGTGCAAGCGGAATCCCCGCCGGACGGGTTTCGCCTCCGGCCGGGGGGCGGCGAACGCCGTTCGGGTGCCATCCCCTTTTCTTCGAACGGTTTCGATCGGGCCGCCCCTCCGGGCGCGGGGGGCGGGCCCGGCTCCCCGCTAGCCCGGAGGCCAGCCCATCGACCGGCCGCCGAGCAGGTGGAGGTGCAGGTGGTCCACCGACTGCCCGCCCATCGGGCCGCAGTTCAGGACGAGGCGGTAGCCGTTGCCCGCGATCCCGCGCTGGAGGGCGATCCGCTGGGCGACCGTGACCAGGTGGCCGACCATCGGTTCGTCTTCCGGCAGGAGATCGTTCACCGAGGCGACGTGCCTGCGGGGAACGACGAGCACGTGGACCGGGGCCTGGGGCTTCGCGTCCGAGAAGGCCACGCAGAGCGGGTCCTCGTGGACGATCTTCGCCTCGATCTCCTTCTCGATGATCCTGCAGAAGATGCACTCGCTCATCCGGGTCCTCCCTGGGGCTGTCCCGACAGCCGCTCGATGCGCGCGCCGAGGGCGGCCAGCTTCTCCTCGATCGCCTCGTAGCCCCGGTCCAGGTGGTAGACCCGGTGGACGACCGTCTCTCCCCGGGCGGCGAGACCCGCCAGGACCAGGCTGGCCGACGCCCGCAGGTCGGAGGCGGTGACCTCCGCTCCCGTCAGGGGGGTCGGCCCCTCGACGATCGCCGTGTTGCCGGCCAGCTCGATCGAGGCGCCCATCCGGCGCAGCTCCGGCACGTGCATGAAGCGGCGTTCGAAGATCGTCTCCGTGATCCGGCTGGTTCCCCCGGCCTGGGTCATCAGGACCATGTACTGGGCCTGGAGGTCGGTGGGAAAGCCGGGCCAGGGCTCGGTGACCAGGTCGTGGGACCGCAGCGGGCGCCCGTTGCCGATCCGGATCCAGTCCCGCCCGGTCTCGAGGGAGAGGCCGACCGCCCGCAGCTTCTCGAGGACCGCCGCCAGGTGGTCCGGCTCGACCGACTCGAGGGTCACCTTTCCGCCGGTGATCGCCGCGGCGATCAGCCAGGTGCCGGCCTCGATCCGGTCCGGGATCACCCGGTGCTCCGTCCCGTGCAGCCGCTCGACCCCCCGGACGGTGATCGTCCGGGTGCCGGCCCCCTCGATCTCCGCTCCCATCGCCCGCAGCAGGCCGGCCAGGTCCACGACCTCCGGCTCCCGGGCGGCGTTCCGCAGGACCGTCTCCCCCTCGGCCAGGGTGGCGGCCATCAGGAGGTTCTCCGTCCCGGTGACGGTGACGTCCTCGAAGGTGATCTCCGCTCCCCGGAGCCGCTCGGCCCGGGCTTCCACGTAGCCGTGCTCCAGCCGGATCTCCGCGCCGAGCCGGCGCAGGCCCGCGAGGTGGCGGTCGATCGGCCGCTCGCCGATGGCGCACCCGCCCGGGAGGGAGACCCGGGCGCGGCCCGCCCGGGCGAGGAGGGGGCCCAGCACCAGGACCGAGGCCCTCATCCGGCGGACCAGGTCCCAGGGCGCCTCCGGGTTCGTCACCTCGGGCGTCCGCAGCGCCCAGCGGTGCCGGCCCAGCCGCTCGCACGCGGTGCCCAGGTCCCCGAGCAGGCGGGCCAGGGTCCGGACGTCGGCCACGTCCGGGACGTTGTCGAGGCGGACCTCCTCGCCGGTGAGCAGGGCGGCGGCCATCGCCGGCAGGGCCGCGTTCTTCGCCCCGGAGACCCGGACGGAACCGGCCAGGGCGACTCCTCCCGTGACCCGCAGCCGGTCCATCGGCTCAGGCCCGTCCCGGGCCGAGCGCCGAGCAGCGTTCCCGCAGCCAGGCGGCGAAGTCCGGCCCGAGGTCCTCCCGGGCCAGGGCCAGCTCGACCGTCGCCTCGAGGAACCCGAGCTTGCTGCCGGTGTCGAAGCGGGTGCCCTCGAACTCCACCGCGATCACCCGGTCGTTGTGCGCGAGTTGCCGCAGGGCGTCGGTGAGCTGGATCTCTCCCTTGGCCCCCGGGGCGGTCTCCTCGAGGACCGGGAAGACGTCGGGGACCAGCACGTAGCGCCCGATCACCGCCAGGTCCGAGGGGGCCTTTTCCGGCCGCGGCTTCTCCACCAGGTCCTCGACCTCGTGGATTCTCCCGTGGCTCGACTTCACCGCGACGACGCCGTAGGCCGAGACCTGCTCCCGCGGCACCCGCTGGACCGCCACGACGGTGGCGCCGGTCTCGTGGTGGACGTCCATCAGCTGCTGGATCGCCGGCACCTCCCCGACGATCAGGTCGTCCGCGAGGAAGACGGCGAACGGTTCCCCCCCGACCAGGTCCCGGGCGCAGAGGACCGCGTGGCCCAGCCCGAGGGCCTTCTTCTGGCGGGTGTAGGCCACCCGGGCGAGGCCCGCCACCTGCCGGACCATCTCGAGGAGCCGCTCCTGGCCCCGCTCCCCGAGGATCGTCTCCAGCTCGAAGGAGTGGTCGAAGTGGTCCTCGATCGCGTGCTTGCCCCGGCCGGTGACGATCAGGATGTCGTCGATGCCGGACGCGATCGCCTCCTCGACGGCGTACTGGATGACCGGCTTGTCGACGATCGGGAGCATCTCCTTCGGCATCGCCTTCGTCGCCGGCAGGAACCGGGTGCCGAGGCCCGCCGCGGGGAACACTCCCTTGCGAACCCGCTTCCGCTCGCTCATCCGCCCCTCCTTCCGTCGGAATCGACGACCGCCGTGATTATTCCCGAAACCGGGCCGGCGGGCCACGACCGCCCTTCCGCCGGTCCTCTCCGCCGGCGGGCCAGCGCCGCCTTCCCGCCGGCGGGAACGGGGCAGGGCCGTTTCTTGCGCAACGGACGGGGCGGGGGCTACGGTCGCCGTGTCCCCCGGAGAAGGAGGAACAGTGCGGAGGTTCTGGGGAGTGCCGGTGCTGGTCCTTGTCGCCACGTTCGCCGCGGCGCCGCCGGCGCGGGCGGGGTGCTGCACGCCGACCAGCGACCCGTCGGTCAACATCTACACCGCCGGTCTCGACGATCCGGATCGCTGCGCGAACGTGGGTGGCACGATCACCACCCAGGAGGGGTGCGAGGCGCAGGCGAGCCAGGGGCACACGATCGTCATCGGCGGGACCACGAAGACCCGCTCCGCGCAGGGGCGGTAACCCGGAAAGGAGAGCAACGTGCATCGATCGAAGCGCAGGGCCCCGAAAATTGTCGTCACGCTCGTCGCCTGCCTCCTGGCGGGCATCCTGGCCGCGGCCGCGGCCGACCTCGTCCCGGAATTCTCCCGCCCCCTGGGGGACGAGCTGGCCTGGCCCCTCGACCTGGCGGTCGGCCCGGACGGCACCGCCTGGGTTCTCGGCCGGAACGCCTCCGGCGACGGGTACTCCGTCATCGCCCTCGACCCCGCGGGGAAGGTGCGGGCGACCCTCGGGGGCAGCGAGCTCCAGTCCCCGCTCCGCCTCGCCGTGACGGACGCGGGGCGGATCGTCGTATCGGAAATCTGCGGGCGGCCCCAGTGCAGTGCCGCCCTGGTCGTCTTCGCCCCGGGGGGGAAGCGGGAGCGCATCATCGCCCTGCCGCGGGGGACGGTGACCGACCTCGCCTCCTTCGGCGGTGAACTGGTCGGCGCGGTCACCCAGCAGATGGACGGCGACGGGCACGCCCACCTCGGTTTCCGGCTGGTCGACGTGGCCCGCGGGGTCGTGGAGCGGACGAACGACGACCTCGTGCCGGCGGACGGCGTCGACCGGCTCGTGATCCAGAAGGCGCCCTCCCCGGACAACTGCCAGCGGGACTTCTTCCTCGCGCCGCTGCCCGGCGGCCGCTTCGTCGCCGGGTACTCCGGCGGGAACGGCTTCCGGGTCTTCGGCCGGGAGGGCCGTGCCGGCCGGCCGGTGCCGCTCCCCGCGTTCACGCCCCGCCTCCTCACGGCCCGCGCCGCCGCGGGGGAATGGAAGGCCGAGGAGATCGCCCGGAAGCAGGGGCGGGACTACCGGCCGGAGGACCGCTGCGGGTTCTACCGGGGGGTTGCCGCGCTGCCGGGTGGTGACCTGGTGTTCGCCGGGCGGGGCCGCGAGGACGGCCGGTACCTGGCGACGGTCGTCGACCCGGATGGCCGGGTGAAGGGTACCCTGGGCGCGCCCTGCGAGCTGAACTGGACGCTCACCTTCCGGGGGGACCGGGCGTGGGCGATCTGCGACGACGGGGACGGCGGGTACGTGCTCCGCCGTTTCGCGGTGCGCTGAGTCTCCCGCGCAGGGAGCAACCGGTTTCCCGTCCGGCCCCGGGCCCGCCCCGGGGCCGGACGCGTTTCCCCCGCCGGTCCGCGCTATCATCGGGCCCCCCTGCCGAACCGATGGGAGGTTCCCGATGCGCCAGCACGCCCGCCTGCTCCTCGCCCTCGCCCTCGCGGCCCTGCTCGCCGGTCCGTTCCTGCCGGTGGAAGCCGCCCGGAAGAAGAAGGGGAAGGAGAAGACGCCGCCGGAAAGCCGGCTGACGGCGGACTCGTTCACCGGGCTCGCCCTGCGGGGCATCGGGCCGGCCGTCACGTCGGGCCGGATCGCCGACGTGGCCGTCGTGCCGGGCCACCCGGAGGTCTTCTACGTCGCCGCCGCCTCGGGCGGTGTCTGGAAGACGACGGACGGGGGCACGACCTTCACGCCGGTCTTCGACGGGGAGGGTTCCTACTCGATCGGCTGCATCACCCTGGACCCGCGGGACCCGGACGTCGTCTGGGTGGGCACCGGGGAGAACAACGCCCAGCGCAGCGTTTCCTTCGGGGACGGCGTCTACCGGTCCCTGGACGGGGGAAAGAACTGGGAGCGGCTGGGCCTCGCGGAGTCGGAGCACATCGGGCGGATCGCCATCGATCCGCGGGACTCGCGGGTCGCCTGGGTCGCCGCCCAGGGTCCCCTCTGGCGGGGGGGCGGGGACCGCGGCCTCTACGTGACCCGGGACGGCGGGAAGACCTGGAAGCAGGTGCTGCCGGTGGACGAGTGGACCGGGGCGAACGACGTCCTGCTCGACCCGCGGAACCCGGACGTGATCCTGGCGACCACCTGGCAGCGGCAGCGGCACGTCTGGACGCTGGTGGACGGGGGCCCGGGCTCGGCCCTCTGGAAGTCGACCGACGGCGGCAGGACCTGGCGGAAGATCACCGGCGGCCTGCCGGAAGGGGTGGACCTGGGGCGGATCGGCCTCGCCCGCTGCGCCTCCCGTCCCGACACCGTCTACGCGATCGTCGAGGCCGCCGAGGGGAAGGGCGGCGTGTTCCGCTCCCTGGACAACGGGGAGACCTGGGAGAAGCGGTCGGACTACGTCTCCGGCAGTCCCCAGTACTACAACGAGCTCGTCTGCGACCCGCAGGACCCGGACCGGGTCTACTCGATGGACACCTTCCTCCAGGTCAGCGAGGACGGCGGGAAGACCTGGACCCACGTCCCGGAGGCCCACAAGCACGTGGACACCCACGTGGTCTGGGTCGACCCGCAGAACACCGCCCACCTGCTGGCGGGGTGTGACGGCGGGCTCTACGAGAGCTGGAACCGGGGCCGGACCTGGCGCTTCTTCCGCAACCTGCCGGTGACCCAGTTCTACCGGCTGGCGATCGGGACGAGGTGGCCCTTCTACCACGTCTACGGGGGCACCCAGGACAACGCCACCCTCGGCGGCCCGGTGCGCAGCCGCAACCAGGGCGGGATCGCCAACGGGGACTGGTTCGTCACGGTGTTCGGTGACGGCTTCAAGCCGGCGGTGGACCCGGAGGACCCGGACACCGTCTACAGCGAGGCCCAGTACGGGCACCTGGTCCGCTACGACCGGCGCACCGGCGAGATGGTGGACATCCAGCCCGTGGCCGCGCCGGGGGAGCCTCCCCTGCGCTGGAACTGGGACTCGCCCCTGCTGATCAGCCCCCACGACCCGCACCGGCTCTACTTCGCCGCCCAGCGGGTGTTCCGCTCGGACGACCGGGGCGACACCTGGACCCCGATCAGCCCGGACCTGACCCGGGGCCTCGACCGCAACCGCCTCCCGGTGATGGGACGCACCTGGTCGATCGATGCGGTCGCCCGGCACGCCTCGACCAGCCAGTACGGCAACATCGTCCAGCTCACCGAGTCGCCGGTGGTGGAAGGGCTTCTCTACGCCGGGACCGACGACGGCCTGGTCCAGGTGACCGGGGACGGGGGAAAGACGTGGCGGAAGATCGAGTCGTTCCCCGGGGTCCCGGACCGGAGCTACGTCTCCGCCCTGCTCGCCTCCGCCCACGACGGCGACACGGTCTACGCCGCCTTCGACAACCACAAGATGGGAGACTTCACTCCCTACCTGCTGGTCAGCCACGACCGGGGGCGCACCTGGACCTCCCTGCGGTCCGACCTGCCGGACCGGCACGTGGTCCACGCCCTGGCCGAGGACCCGGCCGACCCGGACCTGCTGTTCGCCGGCACCGAGTTCGGGCTGTTCTTCTCGCCCGACCGGGGGGGACACTGGATCCAGCTCCGGGGAGGGTTGCCGACGGTCGCGGTGATGGACCTGGCGATCCACCGGCGGTCCGGGGACCTGGTGCTCGCCACCTTCGGCCGCGGGTTCTGGGTCCTGGACGACACCTCTCCCCTGCGGGGGATCTCGGAGGAGGTGCTGGGCCGGGAACACGTCCTGTTCCCGGTGCGCGAGGTGCCCTGGTACGTGGAGCGCCGGCCGTACGGTATCCGCGGGCGGGCGTTCCAGGGGGACGACTTCTTCCTCGCGCCGAACCCGCCGTACGGGGCGATCTTCACCTACTGGCTGCGGGACAGGCTCGAGAGCCGGGCCGAGCGGCGGCGGAAGAAGGAGAAGGACCTCTTCAAGGAGGGCAGGGAGATCCCGACGCCGAGCTGGGAGGAGCTGCGGGCGGAGGACGACGAGGTCGCCCCCGCGATCGTGCTCACCGTGCGCGATGCCCGGGGGAACGTGGTGCGGCGGCTGACGGGGCCCCGGGATGCCGGGTTCCACCGGGTCGCCTGGGACCTCCGCTACCCGCCGGCGACACCGGTCCCCGACGCGGAGCCCGAACTCGCCCCCTGGGACGAGCCGGAGGCGGGCCCGATGGTCCTGCCCGGCCGGTACACGGTCACCTTCGGGCGGTACGTGGACGGCCGTCTCGAGGAGCTCGGGGACCCGGTGGAATTCGTCGTGACCCCGGTCGACGGCGTCCCGGCCCCGCCGGCGGAACTGGCCGCCTTCCGGCAGGAGGTGGCCCGGCTGCGGGGCGCGGTCCACGGGGCCCTCGCCGCGGCGAACGAGGCCGACACGCGGATCGAGAAGCTGCGGAAGACCGCCCTCGTCACCCCCGGGCTCGACCCGGCCGTGATGGACGAGCTGATGGCGGTGCGCGACGAGCTCCACGGCCTCCTGCGGGAGCTCCGCGGCGACACGGCGAAGCGGAAGCGGTGGACGGTGGACACCCCCTCGATCCTCGACCGGGTCGAGTCGGTGGTCGGCAGCGCCTGGTACACCAACGCCCCGCCCACCGGGACCCAGCGGGACCAGGTGCGCTGGGCGGGAGAGGCGTTCCGCGGGCTGCTGCCCCGGCTGAAGGCCCTCGTCGGGGAGAAGCTCCCGGCCCTCGAGAAGAAGTTCGACGCGGCGGGCGCCCCCTGGACCCCCTGCCGCCTGCCCGACTGGCCCTGACGGGGTGCGCCGCGCCGGGGCGCCGGCGCGAGTTGGCGGGGTTCCCGCGACCCCGCCGCCCGGGCGGCCGCGTCCCGGGGAGCTGCGCGCGGCGGGGACCCGCCGGAGGCCGTCCCCGGCCGGCGGGCCGCCCGGGCGGTTCGTGGCATGATCCCCCGGGAGGAGGATGCCCCTTGGCGGTGGACCGGCGCGGCGGCGGGCTGGAGTGGGTGGAGGAATTCCGGGTCCACTCCTGGGAAGCGGACCCGTGGGGCCGGGCCCGCGTGCCGGTCCTGACGAACTGGCTCCAGGAGGCCGCCGGGAACCACGCCCGGGCCCTCGGCTGGTCGGTCGAGGAGCTCCAGCGGGAGGGCCGCACCTGGATGCTGCGGCGGCTCCACGTGCGGCTCGACGCGTGGCCCGCGCGGGGGGACCGGGTACGGGTGGTCACCTGGCCGAGTTCCGCCGGCCCGGTCCAGGCGACCCGCGACTTCGAGCTGTTCGCCGCCGGTTCCGGGGACCGGGTCGGCGTCGCCACCACCGCCTGGGTCGTCGTGGACATGGCCCGGCGCCGCCCGGTGCGCCTTCCCCGGGGGGTGCGGGAGCAGCCCCTGCCGGAGCGGCCGCGGGCCCTCGCGGACCCCTTCCGCGGGGAGCTGCCGGCGCCGGAAGGGGAGGGCGGGGAACTCCGGTTCCGGGTCCGGCGAGGGGAGATCGACATGAACCTCCACGCCAACCAGACCGCCTACGTGGCGTGGGCGGTGGAGGGGATCCCGGAGGAGACCTGGCGCGAGGCCCGCCTCGTGTCCCTCGAGGTCGCCTTTCTCGCCGAGGCGCGCTTCCCGGCGGAGATCGTGGCCCGCTGCGCGGCGGCGGGGAGACAGGGGGGAGCCACCACGTTTCTCCACCGGCTGGCCGCCGCCGGGGACGGCCGGGAGCTCGCCCGGCTGCGGACCGGGTGGGCCGTTCCGTGACCCCGGCCTCCACCCCCGGCGGCCTCCGGTTCCGGTTGCGCCAGCGCCGGCCCCTCCTCGCCGTCGAGCTGCGCCCTCCCCGGCGGGACCTGGCGGGGGACCGGGCCCTCGACGCGTGGATCGACGTCTACCAGGCGGTTCGCCGCCTCTCCCGGGCGGACACGGTGATCTTCCTGACGGACGACGCGGTGGGGACCGGGGAAGAGGAGTCGGTCACCCACCTGGTGCGGAACCTGGGCCCGGATGCGCGCCGGGAACGGATCGTGCCGTTCCTGACCCTGAAGCATCCCCTCGCCTACTGCCTGCGGTTCGCCCACCGGGCGGCGGAGGAGGGGTTCCCGGGCCTCGTCGTCCTCGGGGGGGACGCCGCGGTCGGGCCGCCCCGCTGCCTGCCCCGCTCGTGGCAGCTCCGCGAGAAGCTCCGGGCCGCGCGGCCGGGCCTGCTTCTCGGCGGGTGGGTGAACCCGTTCCGGGACCCGGCGGAGATGGTCTCCCTGCTCCTCGACCACGGGGACGGCCTGGACTTCCTGCTGACCCAGGTGGTCTCCCACCACGCCCCGGCGCCCCTCGAGCGGTTCCTCGGCGAGGCGGACCGCCGGGGTCTCGACCTGCCCCTGTTCGCGGGGGTGTTCTTCTGGCGGTCCGCCCGGCGCGGGACCCTGGACGCCCTGGCCCGTTTCCTGCCGGTGCCCCGGGAGGGGCTCGCCCGGGAGTTCGGCAGGGAGGGGCTCGGCCCGGCGGAGGTCGCCGCGCGCACCCTCCGCTGGCTCGCCGGCCTCGGTCTCACCCGCTTCTACGTCAGCAACCTGCCCACCGCCCGGGCGGCTTCCCTGCTCGCCGAGATCGCGGACCGGGCCGGCGTGCCCCCGCCGGAAGGACTGGCCCGGCTTGCCACCGGTGCCGGGGGATCCCATGGAAGGGATCCGGGGTGCCCCGGGGGGGCTCCCCGAGGAGGATGAGACGATGCCCGCACACGCTCTCGACGTCAGCGCCGCGACCTTCGCCCGGGACGTGATCGACCGTTCCCGGGAGGTCGTCGTGGTGGTGGACTTCTGGGCGCCGTGGTGCGCCCCCTGCCGGGTCCTGGGCCCGGTCCTCGAGGACGCGGTGGCCCGCACCGGGGGGAAGGCGGTCCTGGCCAAGGTGAACGTGGACGAGAACCAGCAGCTCGCCGTCCAGTTCGGGGTCAGCGGGATCCCGGCCGTGAAGGCGTTCCGGAACGGGGTCGTCGTGGCGGAGTTCGTCGGCAACCAGCCCCCCCACGTGGTCGACGCCTGGGTGCGCCAGCTCGTGCCCGCCGAGGACGAGAGCGCGGTGGACCGGGCGCGGCGGCTGCTGGCCGCGGGGGACGTGGCCGAGGCGGAGGCGACCCTGCGCCGGTTCCTGATGAAGGAGCCGGAGGACGGCAAGGTCCTCCTGGAGCTGGCCCGCATCGTCGCCGCCCGGGGGGCGGTGGACGAGGCACGGGAACTGCTGGGGAAGATCCCCGACGGCGCCCCGGAGAAGGAAGCCGCGGACCGGGAGGTCCTGCTGATCGAGATGATCGGCGCCGGGGCGGCCGCCGGCGGGCTCGAGGCGGCCCGGGCCCGGGTGGCGGCGAACCCGGAGGACGCCGCCGCCCGCTTCGCTCTGGCGGGGGCCTGGCTGGCGGCGGGGCGGACCCGGGACGCCATGGAGGAGCTCCTCGAGATCGTCAAGCGGGACCGGAAGTTCCGGGACGACGGCGCGCGGCGCACCCTGCTGGCGCTGTTCGACCGGCTCGGGCCGGACCACCCGGACGTGCAGGAGATGCGGAACCGGCTCGCGATGGTGCTCTTCGCGTGAGCGCCGGGGGACGCCCGTGAAGAATCCCGACCGGCTGGACGGCGTCCGCGCCCTCGCCTGCGGGGCGAGCGCGGGGATCGGGCGGGCGATCGCCGAGGAACTCGCCCGGCGCGGGGCCCGGGTCACCGTGCTCGCCCGGCGGCGGGCCGCGCTGGAGGAGGTCCGCGCGCGCCTCGAGGAGATTTCCCGGGAAAGCGGCGGGGCAGGCGGGCACCTGGTCCTGCCGGCCGACATGGACCGGCCCGAAGAGGCGGCGGCGGCGGTGCGCGCGCACCTGGCCGAGAACGGGCCCCACCTGGTGCTCGTCCTGAACTCCGGGGGGCCGCCGGCCGGGCCGATCGTCGAGGCGGAGCCGGCGGACTTCGAGGCGGCGTTCCGGCGGCTGCTCCTGGCCGGGCACCTGCTGGTCCGGGAACTGCTTCCCGGGATGCGGGACGCGGGCTGGGGCCGGATCGTCAACGTCGTGTCCCTGTCGGTCCGGGCCCCGATCCCGGGGCTCGGGGTCTCGAACACCGCCCGCTGGGCGGTGGCGGCCTGGGCCAAGACCCTGGCCGGGGAGGTGGCCCGGGACGGGATCACCGTCAACTGCGTCCTTCCCGGGTACACCGACACGGAGCGGCTGGCCGGGCTGTTCGAGAAGATGGCCGCGGAGCGGGGCACCGACCCGGAGACCGTCGCCCGGGAGACCGCGGAACGGATCCCCGCCGGGCGGCTCGGCCGGCCGGAGGAGGTCGCCGCCCTCGCCGGCTTCCTCGCCAGCCCGGCCGCCTCCTACGTCACGGGAACCGCGATCCCCGCCGACGGCGGCGCGTCCCCCGCGCCCTGACCGCGTCCCCTCCCGCAGCGGGTCCGCGGCGCCCTCCCCGCGGGCGGGGCGCCGCCTTCCCTCGAGCGTTCACGGGACCGTCCCCGGGCCGGCGTCCGCGGATGACCTCCGGACGTCCGTGGAGCGTTTCCCT
>CAZOTT010000011.1:28591-34512 GCA_964582785.1 uncultured Acidobacteriota bacterium
CGTCCCCGGGCCGGCGTCCGCGGATGACCTCCGGACGTCCGTGGAGCGTTTCCCTTCCCGCGGGGTTTCCCCGCCCGCTTCCGGGCCCCCGGCGCCGGATGACCTCCGCCGGTCGTGGGCGCGTGCGCCCGGGAAGCCGCGCCGCGGGGAATCAGGGCTCCCCGGCGCCGGGATCCTCCGCCAGGTGGAAGCGCTTCCGGACGTACTCCCCGACCACGTCCCGGGCGTAGCGCAGGACCGTTTCGGGGGACTCCTCCGGCCCGGCGAAGCCGGGGGTCTCGACCACGTCCGCGACCATCTCCCGCCACCAGGGGGCGCCGCGGACCCGGCGGGCGAGGGGCGCGGGGATCCCCGCGCGCACCATCTCCTCCACGTCCGGCTCGTCGAACTCGATCGCCACCGGCTCCCGCGCCGCCAGGCGCACGCGCCCCTCCAGCCACGCGATCGCTCGCCGCAGGTCCCGCGGATCCATGCGCCCCTCCCGTCGTCCCGGCAGGACCCGCCATCGTACCCCGGCCCGGCGGGGGAGGGAGACCGTCGGTTCCCGTGGCGCGCCGGTCCGGCTTCCGCCGGGCGCGTACCCCCCACTCGCGTCCCCCGCCGGCCGGAACCGCACCACCCGCGTGCCACGCGGGCCTCGGCCCCGTGCGCCCCCGTCACGGGTGCTTCCCTGCCGCGCTTCCCTGCCGCGCGCGTCCCGCGCCGCTGCCGGGGAGGGTTCCGCGGCCCACCGGGTGCGGGATAACCGCCGTTCCGGCAGGTGGGGTGTCGGATAACTCGCCCTGCGGCAGGTTGCGTGCGGGATAACGTCGATTCTGGCAGGTTTCCCCGCCTTCCGGGCCTCGAAACCTGCCGTCCGGCCCGTTATCCCACACCCCCCCTGCCAGGATGCGGGTTATCCCGCCCGTTTTCTCGCCGGTGGCTGGGAAGCGCGCATGAACCGGATCAGGGAGCGTGACCCCGGGCCCGCGGATCGGCAGAAACCGGTCGAGGCTGGCGATGGCGGGAGGAGGCCGGGGCGGGGAGACGGCGCGCGGAAGGGAAGTGGGCCGCAGGCCCGGGACGGGGCGGCCGGGGGATCAGGGCAGGCGCAGGGTGCCCGGGGGGAGGAGGAGGACGCGGGCGGGGGCGGCGTCGGCGCCGGCGACCCGGAGGGGGAGGGCGACCAGGTCCCAGCGGCCGGCGGGGACGCCGGCGAGGCGGAGGCCCTCGATCGCGACGATGCCGTGGCGGGCGAGGGCCCGGTGGGCGGGCAGGTCCGTGGAGTCGAACGGGTCCACGCTCGGGGTGTCGATCCCGACCAGGCGGACCCCGGCGGCGGCCAGGGCCGCGACGGTCTCCGGGGCCAGGGTGGCGAAGTCCCGGGAAAAGCGGCGGTCGGGGTCGGGACAGGTCCCGGTGGCGAGGAGCAGGCGGGGGGTGTCAAGGGCGCCCGCGAGGTCGCCGGGCCGGACCAGCCCGCCGGGCCCGGGGGCCGGGCGGACGACCCGGCAGGGGCCGAGGAACAGCAGCGGGTCCAGCCGGTCGACCGGCGTCCCCGCGGGATCCACGTGGACCGGGGCGTCCACGTGGGTGCCGGCGTGGAGGCTGGTGACCACGTGGGAAACCTCGAGGCCGTCCCCGGCGTCGTGGGAAGACGTGACGATCCGCCGGAACGCCTCGTCCCCCGGCCACGGGGGCAGCCCGTCGGCGAGGGGCGCCGAGACGTCGATCGCCCGCACGGACCCCGGGTTCCCGCGATCCTCCCGGCCGTTCACGCGCCCTCCTCCCCGCGGGGCCGCGGCCTCCGGCCCCGGTCGCCCGGGTCCCGGAACGGACCCGCGGCCCGAACCCGGCCCGGTCTCATGCGCCCTCCTCCCCCGGGGCCCGCGGTGACCCCGGCACCGGCGTCCGGTGGCCGGGGGTGACGGCGCGGCGGAGGACCGTCCCGGCGTCCTCGAGCAGGGTCGTCCAGACGGGGAGCGCGAGGAGGGTGAAGATCGTCGAGGAGGCCAGGCCGCCGATCACCACCACCGCCAGGGAGTCGATCGTGGCGCCGGCCACCGTCGCTCCCCGGAGGGCCAGGGGAACGAGCCCGGCGATCGTCGTGATCGCGGTCATCAGCACCGGGCGCAGCCGGTCGCCGGACCCGGTCACCAGGGCTTCCTCCCGGGGCATGCCCCGCCGCCGGAGCAGGTTCACGTGGTCGACGAGGACGATCCCGTTGTTGACGACGATGCCGATCAGCAGGATCACCCCCATGAAGCCGGTGATGTCCAGGTCGTAGCCGCCCAGCCAGAGCACCCAGCCCGCGCCGAAGAAGGCGAGGGGCAGGGTGATCACGATCGCCAGCGGCTGGGTGAGGGACTCGAACAGGGCCGCCATCAGGAGGACGACGACGAGCAGGGAGAGAAGCGTCCCCCGGCGCATCAGCGCCAGCACGTCGTCCCGCTCCCGGCCGAGCCGTCCCCAGTCCCACGTGATGTCCGGCGGGAAGGGCCAGCGGGCGAGGACGCCGGCCACCCGGTCCCGGGCCTCGGCGGTGGTCAGCTTCCCGGGGAACGCGACCATCACCCAGGCGGTCACCCGCCGCCCGACCCGGCGGATCGCCTCCGGCGTGTCCGCCACCTTCCAGTCCACGAGGGCGGACAGGGGCACGGTCCTGCCCCCCCGCACGAGGATCGGCACGTTCGCCAGGTCGGCGAGGCCCGGCAGCTCCCGGTCCGGCAGGCCGATGAAGACCTGCCGCTCCCCCCCCGGCGTCCGCATCCTCCCGATGAAGCGGCGGCGCAGGAACCCCGCGACCGCCGCCGCCACCCGGTCGGGGTCGGCCCCGGCGGCCCGCACCCGGTCCGGGTCCACCAGCACCCGGACCTCCTTCTGCTCGCCGGAAGCGGGCAGCATCACGTCGAGCGCCCCCGGGAGGTTGTCCCGGAGCCACGGCTCCAGCCGCCGCGCCTCGGCGGCGACCCGGGACGGCTCGTTGCCGTGGAGCGCGACCACGACCCGCCGCTGGTCCCGCCCGCCGGCCCGCCGCCGCCAGAACATCCGCTCCTCCGTCCGGAGGGTGACCCCCGGGATCTCCGGCAGCAGGGGCTTCACCTTCCGCCGGATCTCGGCCGCGTGTTCCTCGGTGGCCAGGTCCCGGGGAACGAAGAGCAGGGTGATCGCCCAGTTTCCCTCCTCGGTGTAGAAGGAATAGATGTCCGAGATTCCCAGCTCTTCCCGGTGGGGCCAGATCGCCGACTCCACCCGGGAGACCACCTCCCGCAGCCGGTCCAGGTTCATCGGCTCGCGGATCCGGTAGGTGATCGGCACCCGCCGGGGCATCATCTTCGGCTGGCCGTTCATCTCCACGTGCCGCAGGGGCCAGAGGGTGCTGGCGGCGAGTCCCGCCAGGAGCAGGAGCGTCGCCACCCGGTGCCGCAGGGTCCAGGCGAGGATCCCCCGGTAGGCCGGGACGAGCCGCCGCTCGAAGAAGCCGGGGCGGTGGGGGCGGGGGGCGAGAAAGCGGGCGGCGGCCAGCGGGATGAAGGTCAGGGAGACGAGCAGGGAGCAGCCCACCGCGAGGCTGATCGTCGTCGCCACCTCCCCGAGGTAGGTGCGGAAGGGGCCCGGGTCGGCGAAGAGGAGCCAGGACCAGACGATCACCGTGGTCAGGGTGGCGGCGGTCACCGCGAGGGCCACGTCCCCGGCCCCCTGCCGGGCCGCCTCCCGGGGCGGGAGCCCCCGCTCCTGGAGGCGGTGGACGTTCTCGACCACGACGACCGCGTTGTCGACCAGCATCCCGACCCCGAGCATCAGGCCGAGCAGGGTCAGGACGTCCAGCTCCATCCCGAGGAGGAAGAGCACCCCGCAGGTGACGATCACCGAGAAGGGGATCGCGGTGGCCAGGAGCAGGGTCGTGGCGAACCGCCGGAGGAAGAGGAAGAGCACCACCGCCGCCAGCAGGGCGCCCCACAGCCCGGAGCGGAAGAGCCCGTCCAGGGAATGGCGGATCTCCTCCGCCTGGTCCCGCCAGACGAGGATCCGGACCCCCCTGAGCCGCGGGTCGGCGTTGATCTTCCCGATCGCCGCCCGAACCCGGTCGGCGACCGCGACGGTGTTCGCCGCCGGGTCCTTGAAGACGTCGAACCCGATCGCCGGCTTCAGGTTCAGCCGCCGGCCGTAGGGCAGCCGCGGCGGCGCGAAGGAGACCCGGGCCAGGTCCCCGACCCGGAACGGCGTGCCCGGGATCGGCAGGGCGGCGACCTCTGCCGCGGTCTCCGGCCGGCCCCCGCCGCGGACGTCGAACCGGAGGCGGGAGCCGTGGATCGCCCCGAGCGCCAGGTCGGCGTTCGCCGCCCGGATCGCCCGGGCGACGCTCTCCACCGGGACGCGGTGCCGCCGCAGGGCGGGCAGGTCCAGGTCCACCTCGAGGCGCGGGGCCTCGATCCCGTACAGGTCCACCCGGGCCACCCCCGGGACCCGCTCGAGGCGCGCCCGGATCCGCTGCTCGATCAGGTCCCAGTCCCGGGACAGGTCCCGGTCGGCGGAGATCCGCCCCTGCAGGGTCGCCTCGGTGTCCGGCCCGTGGCGTCCGACCCGGACGTCGATCCGGTCCACCCCGTCCGGGAGCCGGGGCCGGGCCCGGTCCACCGCTTCCCGGACCTCGAGGCGCCGCACCGTCATGTCGTCCCACGGGGAGAACTCCAGGTCGATGGAGGCCGAGCCGGCGCCGGCCGTGGACTCCATGCCGACGACCCCCTCGACCAGGGCCAGCTCGTCCTCGAGGGGTTCGACGATCTCCCGCAGGACCTCCTCCGGGTGGCTGCCGGGATAGGGGACGTCGACCACCACCCGGGGCCGGTCCACCTCCGGCATGAAGCCGAGGGGCAGGCGGGTGACCGCCACCACCCCGAGGACGACCAGGCACAGCAGCCCCATGAAGGTCGTGACGGGGCGGTCCACCGCCAGGTCCGGCAGCCTCATCGGGCCGGCTCCCCCGGGGAGTGGTCCGCCACCCCGCTGCGCTCCGTGACCCGGAGGACGCAGGGGATGACGACGAGGGTGAGCAGGGTGGCGACCGTCAGCCCGCCGATCACCGAGACGGCGAGGGGGACCCGGAGCTCGGCGCCCGGCCCCCGGCCGAGGGCCAGGGGCAGGAGGCCGAGGACCGTGGTCGCGGTCGTCATCAGGATCGGCCGCAGCCGCTCCGAGCCGCCGCCGACGATCGCCTCCTCGAGGGGCTGGCCCTCCCGCAGCCGCCGGGCGACCGCGTCCACCAGGACGATCGCGTTGTTGACCACGATCCCGGCCAGGAGGATCGTCCCGATGCCGACCAGGACCCCGACCGGCGTCCCGGTCACCGCGAGGGCGAGGACGACGCCGACGAGGCCGAGGGGGGCGGTGAAGAGGATCACCAGGGGCCGGCGCAGGGACTCGAACTGGCTGGCCATCACCACGTAGACGAGGAACAGGGCGAGGGCCAGGGCGAGCTGCAGGGACCGGAAGGAGGCCCGCATGTCCTCGTCCTGCCCGGCGAGCCGGGCGTCCACCCCCGCGGGCAGGTCCAGGGCCCCGAGGCGCGCGCGGATCTCCGCGAGGGCGCCCCCGAGGTCGCGGCCGCCGTACGCGGCGGTCACCCGCGCCATCCGACCGCCCGCGAGGCGGTGGATCGCCGCGGGCCCCCGGGCGAGCACCACCCGGCCGAGGGCGGAGACCGGCAGGGCGGCGCCCCGCCCGGTGGGGATCATCAGGGACGCGACGTCCTCCGCCCGGCGGCGGGACTTCCCGGCGACCCGCACGCGGATGTCGATCCGGTCGTCCTCCCGGCGGAACCGGCCCACCGGGTCGCCGCGGATCGCCGCCCGGAGCAGGTCGCCGACCCCGGCCGCGTCGAGCCCGAGGCGGGCCAGCCGGTCGTGGTCGAGGAGCACCCGCACCTCCGGCTGCCCCGCCTG
>CAZOTT010000011.1:34522-46370 GCA_964582785.1 uncultured Acidobacteriota bacterium
ACCCGGGCGATCTCCCGCCGGATCCGTTCCGCGGCCGCCGCCAGCTCGTCCAGGTCGTCCCCGAACACCTCGATCTCCACCGGGGGGCGCACCCCGAGGAGCGCGGCCCGGGTCAGCTCCACCTCCGCCCCGGTCCGGGCCTCGACGAGGCGCCGTACCTCCTCGGCGATCCGGGCCTCGTCCGCGGGGCCGGTGCCGGGGGGCAGGGCGACCTCGACCTGGGCCAGGTTCTCGCCGAGGGTCTCCTGGCTGCCGCCGGCGCCGGGAAGGATCCCGCACAGGGAGAAGACCCGGGCCAGGTCGTCCCGGGCGAGCAGGGCCCGCTCGGCCGCGGCCACCCGGGCCGACGTGACCGAGAGGGGCGTCCCCTCGGGGAAGACGATCCGCACCCCGAACTCTCCCTGGGAGAGGTCGGGAACCAGCTCGGTGCCCAGGCGGGGAACCAGCAGGAGGCTCCCCCCGAAGGCGAGGGTGGCGACGGCGAGCACCGCCCAGCGGGCGGCCAGGGCGCGGCGGAGGAGGGGAGGGTACGCCCGGGCGACCCCCCGCCAGGCGGCGAGGAGGGGCCACGTGACGACGGCGAAGGCGCCGGAGGCGGCCTTCCAGGAGACGAAGACGAGTCCCCCGGCCGCCAGGGCCAGGGCCCGGACGACCCCGAAGACCAGCAGCCGCAGGGGGAAGAGCGCCCACCAGGCGGCTTCCTCCACCGGCGTCCGGTCCGCCGGCGGGCGGGCGGCGAGGGGCCAGCCCGCCGACGCGACCCACCGGGGCAGGCCGGGCCGGGGCCGGCGGCCGGTGTCCGCGGAGAAGGCGGCCACGAACGGCAGCGCGGCGAGGAAACCGGCGGCGCCGAGCGCGAGCGCCAGGAGGCGGAAGGGCCAGAGCGCCACCCGCGCCACCGGGCCGCCGGACCCGCGGAGCACGTCCCGGGGACGGGGGAAGGGCCGCGCCGCCCGGGGCCCCTCGACCCGGTCGAAGAGGAAGAGGGTCCGGGCCCGGTCCGCCGCCCGGGCGCCGCCGTCCCCGAGGGCCGCCAGGGCGGGCACGAGGGTGAGGGCGACCGCGAGGGAGGCGAGCAGGGACCAGCAGACGGTGAGCGCCAGGTCGCGGAAGAGCTGCCCCGCGACCCCCTCGACGAAGACGATCGGCAGGAAGACGGCGACGGTCGTCAGGGTGGACGCGGTGATCGCCCCGCCGACCTCGCCGGCTCCCCGGGCGGCGGCCTCCCGCCGGGAGAGCCCCTCCCGCCGCCGCCGGTCGATCGCCTCGAGGACGACGATCGCGTTGTCCACCAGCATCCCGATCCCGAGGGCCAGGCCCCCGAGGGACATGATGTTCAGCGTGACCCGCTGGACGAGCAGGGGCAGGAAGGTCGCGGCCACCGAGACCGGGATCGCCAGGGCGATGATCCCCGTCGAGGCGGGGTCCCGGAGGAAGAAGTAGAGGACGAGCACCGCCAGGATGCCGCCGAGGAGGGCGGCGGACTTCACCTCGGCGATCGCCCGGTCGATGTAGCGGGAGCGGTCGGAGAGCAGCTCCAGGCGCAGGCCCGGGGGCAGGCCCCGCCGGACGCCGGGCAGGGCCTCCCGCACGGCGGCGGCCATCTGCGTCGTGTTGACCGCTCCCTCCCGGTAGAGATCGATCTCCACCGCGGTCCGCCCGTCCACCCGGGCGACCTCCTCCGGGTCCGCGTGCCCGAAGCGGACCTCGGCCACGTCTTCGACCCGGACGACCCCCCGGGCCGTGCGGCGGACGACGGTGCGGCGCACCTGGTCCAGGTCCTCGAACTCGTGGAGGGTCCGGACGAGGAACACCGCGCCCCGGTCCTCGAGGCGCCCGCCGGGGCGGTTGATGTTCTCCGCCCGCAGGGCCCGGGCCACGTCGCTGATCCCGAGCCCGAGGGCGGCGAGCCGCCGGTCGTCGACGAGGACCTGGACCTCCGGCTCGAGCCCGCCCCGGACCTTCGCCGCCGCGACCCCGGCGATCGACTCGAGGCGGGGCCCCACCTGCCGCTCGGCGAGGCGGCGGATCTCCGTCAGGGGGAGGCCGCCCCCGAGGGCGAGGCGGATCACCGGCTCCTGGTTCGGGTCGAAGCGCAGCACCCGGGGAGCCTCCGCCTCCCGGGGCAACTCGACCCGCCCGAGCTTCTCCCGCACGTCGAGGGCGGTCTCCTCGATCCGGGTGCCCCACTGGAACTCGAGGGTGACCTCGGACCGGCCCGCGCGGCTGACCGAGCGGACCCGGCGGACACCGGGGATCACCCCGACCGCCTCCTCGATCGGCCGGGTGACGAACGTCTCCACCTCCACCGGGGCGGCGTCCGGGTAGTCCGTCTCGATCGTGACGGTGGGCCAGGAGAGGTCGGGCAGCAGGCGCACCGGCAGGCGGCCGGCGGCCAGCAGGCCGAAGGTCACGACCGCCAGGGTGATCATCCCGACGGCGACCGGGCGGCGGACCGCGGCGGCGGGAAGTCCCATGGCCGCGCCCGCTCAGTGCCCGCCGGGACGGCGGGACCCGGGCCGGCGGCGCCGCGCCGGGCCACCCTTCCCCGGCTCGCCGGGCCCGCCCGGCCCGAGGGGCCGGACCGGCGTCCCGTCGGCGAGGGCGGCCGCCCCGGCCACGACCACCGGCGTGCCGGCGTCCAGGGGGAACCCGGCGTCCCCGGCCGGCAGGATCTCCACCCCGTCCCCGTCCTCGATGCCGGTGGTCACCGGGACCGCCCGGGCCTTCCCGTCCGCGACGACGTAGACGAGCCAGCGCTCCCCGTCCGCGACCAGGGCGTCCCCGGGAGCGACCAGGGCGTTCTCGTGCAGCTCGGTGGGGAGGGAGACCTCGACGAAGGAACCCGGTTTCATCCCGGGCACCGGCCGGGCCGCGAGGGTGACCTTGACCGTTCCCGTCTCCGGGTCCACCGCGGCCCCGATCCGCTCGATCCGCGCCGGGACCTCCCGCCCGAGGGCGGTGGGACGGAGGGTGGCCTCGCCCCCGGGGCGGAGCCGGGCGGCGATCGCCTCGGGAACCGGGATCTCCGCGAGCAACCGGGACACGTTGGCCAGCTCGAAGATCGCCTGGCCCTGGCTGACCGTCGCCCCGGCGTCCAGGTGGCGGGCCGTCACCACGCCCGGGAAGGGCGCCCGGACCCGGGTCCACTCGAAGCGGAGCCGGGCCAGCTCCCGGGCGGTGCGCGCCTGGGCCAGGGCGTTCTTCTTCTGCTCGTACTCCTCGGCGGAAAGGAGGTTCTCGGCCCGGAGCCTTTCCGCCCGGGCGAACTCCTTCTGCGCCACGTCGAGGTCCACCTCGGCCTTGTCCAGCTCGGCCCGGGCCTGGTCGTCCTCGAGCAGCGCCATCAGCTGCCCTTCCTTCACCCGGTCCCCCTCCTCGACCAGCAGCCGGCGCAGGATGCCGCCGGCCCGGGCGACGACCGGGGCCTGCTGGAGCGCCCGCAGGGTGCCGGACGTCACGTAGATCTTCCGCACGTCCCGGCGGACGAGGGGCGCCACCCGGACCGGGACCGGCTCGTCCGCGCCCGCGCCCGGACGCCGGCCGTCCCGGGGCCGGGGTCCCCGTGCCGGGGGCCGGCGCGCCCCGGGTTCGCCCTTCCCGGGAGCGGGCCGCCCCGCGGCCACCGGGGGCTTCCCCGTGGTCCCGGCGGGATCTCCGCCGGCGGGGGAACCGCCCCCGCAGCCGGGGAGGGAAAGGGCGAGGACCAGCAGGGCCGCGAGCAGGAGCGGTCTGAGGGCGGGGGTGGGGGCGGGTCGGGTCACGGGACGGTCTCCTCGCCGGGCGCGGGCCCGGGCACCCCAGTGTGCCCGCCGGCGGGACCCGGCGGGAGGCCCTCCCCGCGGGCGGTCGCGGCCCCGGCCCGGGCGGTCAGCGGCGCCGGCGGGGTTTCCCCGGGGCGGCGCCGGCGCCGGTGTAGCCGATCGAGTGCAGCCGTTCGATCGTTTCCGGGTCGACCCGGTCCTCGTCGAGCGGCGTCGGGGGAACCGCCGGGTGCTTCCGCTCCCAGGCGTCCAGGGCGGCGGCGAGGCGGGCGGCCACCCGCGGGTACTCGGCGAGAAGGCTCGTCTCCTTCCCGATCTCCCGGGACCCGGCCCGCTGGAGTTCCTCGGGGGCGGTTCCGGGCCAGTGGTCCAGGTTGCGGTAGTAGCGCCACCGCCGGGACCAGGCCGCCCGCTTGTTCGTCCCGTCGAAGTGCGTCTCGGCGACGAACACGGAGGGCAGGCCGGGGACGGAGCGTTCCCCGGCCAGGAGCGGGACGAGGGAGACGCCGTCGAGCCCCGGGGGCAGGGGGAGCCCGAGCAGGTCGAGCAGGGTGGGGACCAGGTCCAGGTTGCGGACCGGCTGCTCGACCACCCGCGGGGCCAGCGCGCCCCGGGAGTGCCAGAACACGAGCGGCACGTGCAGGTGGGTCCCGTAGAGCAGGTACCCGTGGAGGTGGCCCCGGGGGATGCCGGGGTGGTCGGCGAGGCCGTGGCCGTGGTCGCTGGCGAGGACGACGAGGGTGTCGTGGAAGCCGGGCCGGCGGGTGAACGCGGCGAGAAACGCCCCGATGTCGGCGGAGACCTGCCGGACCGCCCGGCGGTAGCGGCGCACGTCCGGCCGGCTGCCGGCGAACAGGTTCCAGAACTCCCGCCGGATCGGGGCCCCCGCCGGGTGGACCTCCATCACGTCGACCATGACGAACCACGGCCGGTCGCCCCGCCCCCGGGTCCGGTCGAGCACCCAGCGGAAGAGGTCCGGGGCCGGCGGCAGGGTCACCCCGCCCTCGACCCGGACCGCCCCCGGGGGCGCGGGCATCCCGGGAAAGGCGAGGTGGCGGTCCGACGTGTCCCGCCAGAGGGCGAACCCCTGGTCGAAGCCGAACATCGCGTCGATGTGGGGATTCGCCGTCGCCCCGATCGTCCGGTAGCCGGCCTTCGCCAGCAGCTCGGCGAGGGTGAGGGCGCTCGCCGGGAGCCGCTCGTTCCCCTCGGTGTACAGGCCGAGGCTCCGCGGGTAGCGGCCGGTGAGCAGGGAGCCGATCGAGGGGCGGGTCCAGGAGCACTGGGCCACCGCGTTCGCGAACCGCACCCCCTCCCGGGCCAGGCGGTCGATCTCCGGGGAGGGGTTCCCCCCCCGTCCCCAGCAGCCGAGCATGTCCGCCCGCAGGGTGTCGACGATCAGCAGGACGACGTGGGGCCGGTGCAGGCGGGGCCGCTTCGCGGCCGGCGGCGGCCCCGGGCGGGCCGCCCGGGACCCCGCGGGGAACCCGGCGAGGAGCAGGACGAGCAGCAGGACGCGGGCGCGGACGGGCATCTCGCCGGACACGCTACCACCCCGGGACGTCCCGCGCCGCGGCCGGGGGCTCACCCGGAGGTGGACCGGTAGACCCGGTAGAACGCGGGCTCCGGCGGGTTGCCGTCCACGTACTGGCCGCTGGGGGAGGCTCCCAGCAGCTCGGCGCCGGAGAAGTCCGGGTTCGTGGAGCGCCAGACTTCGCACAGGTCTCCCTCGAAGTAGTGGGTCCACTCGAGGAGCACGGCGCCGTTCTCGAGGCGCGAGACGTGCAGCTCCGCCCCGGAGGGCCACATCTCGAGGTGGCGGTAGTCGATCTTCGTGTAGGTCATCCGGGCCGGGTCGAAGAGCTGCCCCGTGGGCAGGTCCACGTGGTCGAACGTCCCCTGGCCCTTCGCCTCGGCGTACTCGAGGTAGCGGCGGGCCCAGGACCGGATCGAACCGCACCCGCCGTCGTAGGCCGGTTCCTGCTGCAGGATGTCGGCCATCACCGAGTCGGCGGCCACCGGGTCGTCCGAGACGACCAGCGAGTTCGGCCACTCGCCGCGGAAGATGTCCCAGGGGCGGGGTTCCTTGCCGAAGTTGGAGCAGGGCTGGCCGTAGAGCATGTCCCCGACGACGAGGGCGGTCTTCTCGGCGAGGGACTTGACGGAGGGGTCCCCCGGCACCGTGGGGGAGCCCAGGATGTCGGCCAGCACCGACGCCTCCGGCACGTCCTCGTACACCCAGGGGTGGAGCCGGTCACAGCGGTCCACCGTCCCGAAGTGGTTCTTGTACCCGAGGGTGATGTTCGCCTGGCTGTGCCGCTTGACCACCGGCACGTTGACCAGGTAGTCCCACTCGAGGGCGAGGCCGTAGATGCGGGTTTCCGGCGGCGGGTCCTGGTAGGCCGGGTCCCACGTCACGCACTCCCGCGGGTCGCAGTCACGGCCCTCGCCGTAGTCGCCGTACCCCGTTCCCCCGTGGAACTGGACGTCCGGGAAGACCGCCCGGACCCGCTCCCGGAACCAGGTCGCGATGTGCCGCTGGGGGGAGGTGTTCGTGCCGTCGTAGACGTGGCAGTTCGCGGAGCGGCCCCCGGCCGTCACGAAGCCCCGGATGACCGCGATCACCGGCTCGGGGATCGCGTCGATCTCGTTCCCCGCACCGTCCTGGGGGTCGAGGGCGTTGTTGCAGTTCACCTTGATGCCGAGGGTGCGGGTCTCCGGGTCCGCCAGGGGGAACACGGCCCGCCAGGCGTCGGCCGTGGAGCCCCCCTTGAGGTGCCGGACCGCCTCGTCGAGCATCAGGTTGACGACGTCCTGGTCCACGTGGTCCCGGTACATGCCGGTCGACCGGGGCCAGGTCGCCGCCCGCCCGTGGTGGACATGGACGACCCGCGACAGCCCCTCCCGCGTGCCCGGGGCGCCGAGGGTCAGCCGGGGGACCGCCAGCAGCCCGCCCGCCGCCCAGGCGCTCCGCACCAGGAATTCCCGCCGCCCGAGGGGAGGCACCATCGCACACGCTCCTTCCGCCGGCCCGGGGGCCGGTTCCCATCAGGTACGGGCAGGCCGGGTCCGGGGCAACCCGTCCCGCCGGCCATCCTCCTGGGGCAGAATGGCGGGGGCGCCGCGCCGGCGTCGCCGGGAGGGAAGCGATGGCACAACGGTTCCGGTGGATCCACGTCGTTCTCGTTGCCTGCGTGCTCGCCGCGGGCGTCGCCGCCCCGGGGGCCGCTTCCGGGAAGGCGCGCCGGGGGGAATCGGAGCCCGCGCCCGCCGGGGCGGTTCCGGGGCGGGTGCTCCACCTGGGGCCCCTGCCCGCGCCGCCGGCGGCCAAACGGCCCGAGACCCCGGCCCTGGTGCCCGAGGTGGACCCGGTGCCGGAGCTGGACCCGGACCGGACCCGGCCGCGGCCGGGGGACTGCCTCGCCCTCGCCCCGGGTTCCACCGCCTCCTGGGGCCTGGCCGCCACGCGGGAGGGCCGGGTGGGCCTGGAGGGCGCCGGCGTCCACTGGATCTTCGTCCGGCTGCTCGCCGACCGGGCGGGGAAGGTCTCGATCCACGTGGACCCGGGTGACGGGGCGAAGCTCCTCGGCCTGTGGGTCGGCGGGGAGGAATGGAAGGACGGCAAGGCCCGGTTCCTGGCGCGGGGGGACCACCCGGTCCTGGCCCGGGTGCGCCTCGAGAAGGACCGGGCCGAGGTCGGTCTCCGCGCCGAGGCGCGGAAAGGGCCGCGCCTCTCGTTCCGCGCCACCGGCCCGCGGATCGGCACCCGTTACCGGGACTGGTCCGGCTTCGTGTCCCTCGGTCCCCTGGCGGTGGCCCCCGGGGGCACGATGATCGCCCGGGTGGCGGGGCGCCGCGGACCGGACGGAAAGCGGCATTCCTTCCTCGACGTGATCGACTCCCGGGGCCACCCGGTGGCGGCCGGAGTCGCCGGCGAGGGCGCCCTCCCCGTGGCGTTCCTGCCGGACGGGCGGCTGCTCGTGGACCGGCCCCGCAAGGACCGGGACGACCTCTACCTCTGGTCCCGGGACCTGCCGGGGCTCGTGCCGGTGGTCCGCGGGGAGCCCGACCTCGCCTTCGTGCGGGTCGATCCCGCCGGACGGTTCCTCCTCCTCGCCTCGGGCCGGGGCGCCGACTACCCGGAGACGGACGAGGACGCCCCGGAACGCTACGCCGTGCTGCGGGACACCCTGCCCGACTGGGATCCCGTCGTTCACCTCCACCTGGTGGACCTGCGGACCGGCGCCCGGCGCCGCCTGGTCGCCCCGGGGGACTTCAACCTGGACGACGCCCGCTTCTCCGCCGACGGGAAGAAGGTCTACTGGGCCCGCACGGTCCCGGTGGAGGCGGAGCCCTGGTTCCGGACCGAGCTCCGGGAACTGGACCTCGACACCGGCCGGGACCGGCTCCTGGCCACCTTCGACGGGGGCTGGGAGTCCCGGCCCGGCAACCTGGCGCCCTCCCCCGACGGGACGACCCTCGCGTTCACCGCTCCGCCGGGGCAGGTCGGGGCGGGGCGCCCGCCGCACAACGTCTACGCGCGGCAGGCGTGGCTCCTCGACCTCGGGAGCGGCAAGCTGCGGCGCATCGAGCACGGGGGACCCTACGCCTTCGACGCGGATGCCGACCTGCTGTTCGCCTGGGATTCCACCGGCCGGGCCCTCCTCGCCGCCGTCACCGACGGGTCCCGGGTCCGGATCGCCCGCATCGTGCCCGGGCGGGACGGGGCCCCGGACCGGGTGGAGACGTTCGCCACCGCCGGGATGCTGGCGACCCGCGCGGCGGCCTCCCCCGACCGCGCCGCCGTCGCGTACGTGGCGGTGGGCCGGACGATGCCGGCGGTGCTCGCCCTGCTGCGTCCCGGGTCCGGGGAGGACCGGATCGTCGAGGACCCGAACCGGGAACGGGTCGCCGGCATGCGGGTCGTCGAGCCCCGGGACGCGTCCTTCGCGGGGCCCGGCGGGCGGCAGATCGAGGCCTGGTGGTACCCGCCGGTGGCGGACGTGGCCCCCCCGGCGAAGAAGGTTCCCCTGGTCGTCTACTACTACGGGGGAGCGGTGCCGACCCTGCGGCGGTTCGACGCGATGAGCCAGTTCCTCGCGGCCAACGGGTACGCGGTCCTCGTCGTGAATCCCCGGGGTTGCTTCGGCTACGGGGAGGCGTTCGCCGACGCCCACGCCGGGGACTGGGGCCCGGTGGCGGGGAAGGACATCGTCGCGGGGATCGACGCCTTTCTCGCGGCCCACCCGGAGGTCGACGGGAAGCGGGTGGGCATCTTCGGCGGATCGTACGGCGGGTTCATGACCGGGTACCTCCTGGCGAACTGGCCGGACCGGTTCGCGGCGGCGGTGTCGATGTACGGCATCTCCGACATCGCCGCCTACTGGGGCGTGGGCGCGTGGGGATGGACCTACGGCACGATGGCCTCCGGCGGGAAGTTCCCGTGGAATGCGCCGCACCTCTACGCCGGGCATTCCCCCGCCTACCACGCGGACCGGATCGTCACCCCGCTGCTGCTCCTCCACGGCGACGCGGACGTCAACGTGCCTCACGGCCAGTCCGACGAGATGTTCACCGCGCTGCGGGTCCAGCGGAAGAACGTGGAGCTGGTCAGCTTCCCCGGGGAAGGCCACGGGCTCCACGTCAGGTGGAAGGACTACGTCGCCCACCGGGAGATGATCCTGGAGTGGTTCGACCGCTGGCTGCGGGACGAGCCGGCGGCCTGGGAGCACCGCTGGAAGGAGGACAGGGAGTAAGATCCGCCGCCGGGGACCGCGGGTCCCCGCGGAGATACCGGAGAAAAAGGAGACCGCCCGATGCGCATCGTCGCCCTCGCCGCCCTGCTGCTCGTCGCCCTGGCCGCCGGCGTCCCCGCCGCCGGGGGAGAGACCCACCCGTTCTCCGTCCACGACATGCTCGCCATGGACCGGGTGTCCGACCCGCAGGTCTCCCCCTGCGGGAAGCTCGTCGCCTTCACCGTGCGGGAGACCGACCTGGAGGCGAACCGGGGGCGGACCGACATCTGGCTCGTCGGCGTCGACGGCAGCGGTCTCCGCCGGCTGACAACCCACCCGGAGAACGACTGGAACCCGCGCTGGGACCCCGCCGGCGGCGGCATCTTCTTCCTCTCGACCCGGTCCGGCTCCGCCCAGGTGTGGCGGCTTCCCCTCGACGGGGGAGAGGCGCGGCAGGTGACCCGCCTGCCGCTCGACGCGGCGAACCTGGTCGTCGCGCCCGACGGGAAGCACCTGGCGGTGACCGTCCGGGTCTTCCCGGAATGCGGCGGCGACCTCGCCTGCACGAAGAAGAAGCTCGAAGAACGGGAGGCGCGCCCGGCGAGCGGCCGGCTCTACACGCGGCTCTTCGTCCGCCACTGGGACACCTGGGAGGACGGCCGCCGCAGCCACGTGGTCGTCGTCGACCGGGACGGGGGACACCCGGTCGACGTGATGGCCGGGATGGACACCGATACCCCCTCGACGCCCTTCGGCGGCCCGGAGGAGATCACCTTCACCCCGGACGGGAAGGAGATCGTCTTCTCCGCCAAGCCGGAGCTCGGCTCGGCCGAGGCGTGGTCGACGAACTTCAACCTCTGGGCCGTGCCGGTCGACGGGTCGTCCCGGCCCCGGAACCTGACCGCCGACAACGAGGCCTGGGACACCTTCCCGGTCTTCTCGCCGGACGGGTCCACCCTCGCGTGGCTGGCGATGAAGGTGCCGGGGTACGAGTCCGACCGGTACCGCGTGGTCCTGCTCGACTGGAAGACCGGGAAGCGCCGGGTGCTGACCGGGGACTGGGACCGGTCTCCCCGCTCGATCGCCTGGTCCGCCGACGGGAGGGAACTCTACGCCACGGCGGACAACCTGGGGCAGGTGTCCCTCTTCGCCATCGACGCCCGCAGCGGCCGGGTGCGGGAGCTGGTCCACGACGGGACCTGCCACTCCCCGTCGCCGGCCGGGCCCTTCGTCGTGTTCGGCCGGGACGACCTCTCCTCGCCGGTGGAGCTGTGGCGGGTCCGCCCGGACGGGAAGGACCTGGCGCGGATCACCCACCTGAACGACGAGAAGGTGGCGGCCGCCCGGATGGGGGAATACGAGCAGTTCACGTTCCGCGGCTGGAACGGGGAGACCGTGTGGGGCTACCTGGTGAAGCCCGCCGACTTCGCGCCGGGAAGGAAGTACCCCGTGGCGTTCCTCATCCACGGCGGGCCCCAGGGGTCGTTCGGGAACCACTTCCACTACCGGTGGAATCCCCAGGCGTACGCCGGGCACGGCTACGCGGCGGTGATGATCGACTTCCACGGCTCGACCGGCTACGGCCAGGCGTTCACGGACTCGATCCGGGGCGACTGGGGAGGCAAGCCCCTCGAGGACCTGCAGAAGGGCCTCGCGGCGGCCCTCGCCAGGTATCCGTTTCTCGACGGGGACCGGGTCTGCGCCCTCGGGGCCTCGTTCGGCGGCTACATGATCAACTGGATCGCCGGCAACTGGCCGGACCGCTTCCGCTGCCTCGTCTGCCACGACGGCAACCTCGACGAGCGGATGGCGTACTTCGACACGGAGGAACTGTGGTTCCCCGAGCGGGACCACGAGGGGACCCCCTGGGACAACCCGGAAGGGTACGAGAAGCAGAACCCCGTCAACTTCGTGAAGAACTGGAAGACCCCGATGCTCGTGATCCACGGGGCCCGGGACTACCGGGTCGCGGCCACCCAGGGGCTCGCTACGTTCAACGCCCTGCAGCGGCGGGGAATCCCGAGCCAGCTCCTCTGGTTCCCGGACGAGAATCACTGGGTGCTCAAGCCGGCGAACAGCATCCTCTGGCACGACACGGTTCTCGCCTGGCTCGACCGCTGGACGAAGTAGCGCCGTCTTTGGCCCGCCGGGAGGCGCGGCGGGTGGTGTCCGTGCGCTCCCGGGCGTCGCGCGGAGGGAACGCGGGGCTTGGCGGGGGAGCGCCGCCGGCTGCGGCGGGCCGGCTTGACCGCCCGGGAGGAGGTTGGGGAAACTTGTCCAGAGGCGCCGGGGTTACCGGTCGGACAAGGAGGTGCCGATGTCGATCTTTTCGTGGCCGTCGGAGCGGGC
>CAZOTT010000012.1:0-25392 GCA_964582785.1 uncultured Acidobacteriota bacterium
GTCCCGGATCGCCCAGTCCCGTGCCTCCCGGGTCCAGAGAACCGGGACGAGCCCCAGCTCCCGCGCCGCGCGGAGCGCCCCGAGCGAGAGCCTCCCCTCCGGGGGGCGATACCACCGGGGGAGGGGCACCCCGATCTCCCGCAGCACGTCCTGGCAGGCCCGGACCTGGTCCCGGGTCCCTCGGCGATCCAGGGTGGTGCCCCGCGGGTGGTCGTGGGAATGGTTCCCGAGGACGTGTCCTTCCGCGACGATCCGGCGGACCAGCCCGGGATGGCGGGCGGCGCGGTTGCCGAGGACGAAGAAGACCGCGTGCAGCCCATGGTCGCGGAGCAGGTCGAGGACGGCCTCGGTGGACCCGGGGGAGGGGCCGTCGTCGAACGTGAGGAGCACCCGCCCGGCGTAGCGGGCGGGCAGCCGCCAGAGGGGCCGCAGCCCCGGCGGCAGCCAGCGGGCGAGGCCCCGGGGCAGGCGCGGGGTCACCGGCCCTGCCTCCCGGCGCGCCGCCGCGCGAGGGCGTCGCGCCACGCGCCGACGTGGCCCGCCACGAAGGCCTCCACGGTGAACCGTTCCCGGGCGACCCTCCGGCCCGCCTCTCCCATCGCCCGCGCCCGTTCGGGGTTGCCGAGGAGGGACAGGACCGCCTCGGCGAGCGCCCCGGGCGCCCCGGGCGCAACGAGGAGACCGGTGCGCCCCTCCTCCACCAGTTCCGGCACGCCGCCCACCCGGGTTGCGACGACGGGAACCCCGAGGGCCATGTACTCCAGGATGGCGTTGGGGAGCCCCTCGAGGTCGGAGGCCAGGGTCCCGACGGTGAACCCCCGCACCCAGGGCTCCACCCGCCGCCGGCTGCCCGCGAACAGGACCCGGTCCGCGAGGCCCAGGTCGGCGGCCATTCGCCGGAGTCCGTCCAGCAGCCCGCCTCCCCCGACGAGGACGAACCGGGCCCGCGGCTCCCGCCCGGCGATCTCGGCCGCCGCCCGCAGGAAGACGTCGAGGCGCTTCACCGGGCGGTTCGCGTTCGCCACGATCCCGACGACCGGTCCCTGCCGGGCCAGGGCGGCCATCTCCGGGTCGAGCGTGGCGCCCTCGTCCACCCGCACCCCGTTGTAGACGACCCGGACCCGGTCCCGGGGGACGCGGTACCGGCGGACGAACTCGTCCGCGACGACCCGGGAGTTGACGAGCACGAGGTCGAAGGAGGGATAGGCCAGGCGGAGCTGGAACCGCTTGAGGGGCCGCTGGGAGTATTCCACCTGGCGCACGGAGGCCACCCTGCCCAAGGGAAGACCGCGGGCGGCGAGGGCCACGAGGACCGGGGGGTCGTGGAAGAAGGCGTGGACCGTTCCGGGGCCGCGGTCCGCCAGCTCGCGGCGGAAGCGGCGGACGAGGCCCGGCAGCCGGGGGGAGCCGAAGGAGCGGAAGGGAAGGACCCCGGAAGGACAGGGAGGCTCGAGATCCGGGGACGGGGGGGGACGGAAGGTGACCAGCCGCGGTTCGGGTCCCGGGGGCAGCTCGGCCAGCAGGCGCAGGACCTGGCGCTCGGTCCCGGCCCGGGCGAGGGCGTCGATGACCAGGGTGACGGGAATCTTCCCGTCACCCGCCGCCGCCCGGCCCGCTTCGCTCCTCGTCACCACCCGCGTGTCCCCGCCCCCCGCGCCGGGGACACCGCGTGCCGGTCCCCGGCGCGGAACCGGGCCGGAAGGCCGGGCCGGGCGGCGCTCCCTCCCCGCGCCCGGACGCCGGCGATGTTTCCCGGCTTTACCGCCGTCGGTGTGCAAGCCTAGACTCCACGGCCCGTGGGGACAAACACGCCGCCCCGGCGCCGCAGGAGGAACCGTGGCCCATTCGAGCGAGGAGGTGGCGCGCTGGCTCGTGGCCACCTGCGACCCCCGGTGGCGGGGGGAAGGTTCCCTCCCGCCGGGCCCGGTTCCCCCCGGCCTGGCCGCGGCGGCGGGGACCCAGGGAGTCGCGGCCCTCGTGGCGGCCCGCCTGGCGGGCCGGCGGGAACTGCCGGGAGAGCTCCGGGACCTGCCGGGCCGCTCCCGGGCCCGGGCCGAGGCCCAGGAGGTCATCCTCCTGTCGGCCGCGGAACGGCTGGAGCGGGCGGGGATCCCGTTCCTCGTGCTGAAGGGGCTGCCCCTGGACCGGCGCCTCGGCTGGAAACGCGGGGACCGCTGGCACAAGGACATCGACCTTCTCGTCGCGCGGCGGGACGTTCCCCCGGCCCGGGAGGTCCTGTCCGGCCTCGGGTACCGGCCGGTGCCGGTAACCGGCGGGGCCGGCTTCCACGAGGTTCTCGTGCGCCCCGGCTGGCAGGCGACGGGGACCCTGGAGCTGCACTGGGACGTGACGCCCGACGGCCACCCGGTGCGGTTCCCCGTGGACTCCTGGCTGGCGGCGCCGGGGCGGGTGACCCTGTCGGGCACGGCCCTCCCGGTCCCGCCCGCCCCGGGGGAGGTGGGGTACCTGGCGTGGCACGCCTTCGCCCGCGGGGTGGCCCTGCTGCGGGACCTGGCCGTCGTCGCGGCCGCCTGGTGCCGACTGCCCGGGGAAGCGCGCCACCGGGCCCTCGAGGAGGCGGACCGGGCCGGGGCGGCGCGGTTCCTGGGGGAGGCCCTCCGGCTGGCCGGCGGCACCTGGCCCGGGATCCCGGGACCCGGTCCCTCGCCCCGCCCCGGCGGAGTCCGGGGGCGCTGCCTGGCCGCCTTCTCCCGGGCCGGGCGAGGCCTTGCCGGGGGGTCGCTCCCGCCGTGGCAGGAGCAGCTCCTGGTCCACTGGGCCCTCCTCCCGGGGAGCGGGTTCCCGGCGGGGCTGCCGGGCCTGGTCGCCCGGGCGGTCCCGGGGACCGGCGGAGGGGGCGCGGGACGGGCCCTGGGCCGGTGGGGCGCCCGGGTCAAGGGGGGGGTCTCCGTTCTCCTGGTCCTGCTGCGGGCCCTCGTCTCCCGGTCCGCGGCTTGATGCCGGGGGGCGGCGCGGCGCATATTCGTTCCGCCACCGCGGCACGAGGCCGCGGGAGGCACGGGGGATGCGATGAACTCCTGGCGACGGAAGGTGACGGCCCGGGGATTCCCGGCGGTGGTCCTGGTTGTCGCCGCCGTGCTCGCGGCGGCGACGTGGCAACCCGCCCGCGCCGCGGATCCTCCCGCGGCGAAGGCCCCGGTTCCCGGGCTCTACCGGGTGGGGCCCGGGGACGTGCTCCGGGTGATCGTCTGGGGCGAGGAGGGTCTCGACCTGGTGCTCCGGGTCCGGCCGGACGGGCGGATCACGCTGCCGATGGTCCACGACGTCCGCGCCGCGGGGAAGACTCCCGAGGAACTGGGGCAGGAAATCGCGAAGGGGCTCGCGGCCTTCATCCGGCACCCCGACGTGGCGGTGATCGTCCAGGAGATCGGGAGCATCCGCCTCTACGTCCTGGGGGAGGTGAACCAGCAGGGGGTCCTCTCCTTTTCCCGCCGGCCGTCCCTGCTCGAGACCCTGGCGGCGGCGGGAGGGCTCACCCCCATGGCGCGGGGGCGGATCCTCGTCATTCACCACGCCCGCGGGGGCGACCTGCGTCGGCAGTACGACCTGGACCAGGTCATCCAGGGGAAGAAGGGGGCGTTCGATCCGCGCCTCGACCCGGGCGACATCGTGGTGGTCCAGTGACGGAGGCGCCGTGAACTCCCGGGTGCGGTTCCTCGAGGCGATCCTGCGCTGGCTGCGGTGGTGGGGCCTGCCGGTGGCGGCGATCTCGGCGGGGATCGCCGGGGGCCTGCTGGTCTACGACATCCTGCCGAAGGAGTACGAGGCCCACACGACGATCCTCGTCGCACCGCCGCAGATTCCCCGGAGCTACGTCCGCTCCACGGTCTCGGAGGACATGGCCGTCCGCCTGCGGTCCCTCCAGGAGGCGGTCCTCAGCCGGCCCTACATGGAGCAGATCGTCCAGAAGGTGCTGGGCATCGACGCCGATGACCCGGACTTCGAGGGGGCGATCCGCTCGATCCGGTCCCGGGTGGTCGTCGAGCTCAAGGAGTACGACCGGCGGCGGGGAACGGGGCTGTTCGAGATCCGGTGCCGGGACGAGGACCCGGTGCGGGTGGCGCGTCTCGTCAACCTGCTGGCCGATCTCTACATCCGGGAGAACGTCCGCCTGCGGACCGAGCAGGCGAGCGGCACCGCCGACACCCTCTACCGGCTGGCCGAGGAGGTCCGGGCCGAGCTGGACAAGAAGGAAAAGGCGATGGCGGACTTCCGGGCCCGCCACCTCTACGAGCTCGAGGAGAACCTGCCGTCCAACCTGCACCTGCTGGAAACGCGGCGCAGCGAGCTCGAATCGGTGGAGCGGGAACTGGCCCGGGCGCAGGACCACCTGCGGCTGCTCCGGATGCAGCAGGAAACCGGCGCCGCGACGGTCGAGGGAGGGCCGGCGCGGGACCCCCTCCTCGAGCGGCGCCAGCAGCTCGAGGCGGAGATCGCCTCCCTCCGCAGCCGCTACACCGAGGCGAACCCCCTCCTGCGGGCCCGGCTCGAGGAACTGGCCGAGGTGAAGCGGGCGCTGGAGCGGCGGCGCAAGCGGGCGGACCAGGCCCCGTCGACCGATCCCCTCGCCCTCGAGATCGAGCAGACCAGGGCCGAGATCGCGCGGCTCGAGCGGGAGCGGGACCGGCTGCGGGGGGAGATCGAGCTGTACCGGAAGCGGATCGAGGCGACGCCGAGGATCACCCAGCAGCTCAAGGAGCTGGCCAAGGGGTACGAGGCCCTCAAGGAGCGCTACGAGAAGTACCGCGGCGACTACGAGGAGGCCCGGGGCTCGCTCCGCATCGAGGAGGAGCGGCGCAGTTCCCAGTTCGAGATCATCGAGCGGGCGGTGCCCGCCCGGAAGCCGGTGCGGCCCCGCCTGCCGGTGGTGCTCGCCGGCGCGGGGACGGCGATCTTCCTCGGCCTCAACGGTCCCCTCCTGGCCTGGCTGCTCCTCGTCCCGGTCGCCTACAGCCGGCGCGGCGTCGAGGAGGTCACCGGCCTGCCGGTCCTGGCCAGCGTCCCGGTGATCCCCGGGGGCGGGGAGACCCGGGAGAAGATCCTGCGCCTGGTGGTCAACCTGGCCCTCTCGGCCCTGGGGATCGCCGTCCTCGCCTTCCGGGTGGCGGGACACTTCCCGGGAGGATCGCCGTGAAGGCGGCCGAGGGCCCGGGGAAGGGGATGCGCCGGGTGAAGCCCCGGCCCGGGGTCCCCGACCTGGTCGTCCTGCCCGGGTCCGCCCACCGGCGGGCGGCGGAAGGGATCCGCCGGCTGGCGGCGCGCCTCCGGGCCCGGGCGGGGGACGCGGGGGACGGGCCGGCGTGCTGGGTCGTCACGAGCCCGGTCCCGGGGGACGGCAAGTCCCTGGTCGCCGCGAACCTCGCCCTCGCCCTCCAGGAGGACGGGGACCGGGACGTTCTCCTGGTGGACGCCGACCTGCACCGCCCCCGGCTGCCCGGTCTCTTCGAGGGCCTGCCGCCGCGGGGACTGGCCGACATCCTGGCGGGGAAGGCGCGGCTCGAGGAATGCATCGCGGAGGTCGCCGGCAGCGGCCTGGCCGTCCTGGCTGCCGGGGAACCCCGGGACCCTCCCCCCCCGCTGGCCCTCGAGCGGGTGCGGCGCCTGCTGGAGGTCGCCTCGTCCCGGCGGGGCGCGGTGGTCTTCGACACCCCCCCGGTGGGGCTTTTCGCCGACGCGGTCCGGCTCTCCACCCTGGCGACCGGCGTCCTTCTCGTGGTCCGCAGCCTGGCGACGCCCCTCTCGGCCCTCGGGGAGGCGATCGAGGCGTTCGAGGAGGACCGCCTCGTCGGCATCGTGCTGAACGCGGCCCGGCCCAACCCCGTGGACCGGCTCGGCGGGTACTCGGCGTACCGCTACGGGTACCCCTACGGCCACGAGCGTGGCGGCGAGGGCGGCGAGGAGCCATGACCGGCGGGCAGCGGGAGCGTCCCGGCCGTGAACACCCCGACGACCCGTTCCTGACGGTCGTCGTTCCCGTGCGGAACGAGGAGCGGTTCATCGCGGGTGTCCTGGAGGAGCTGGTCACCCAGGAGTATCCCGCCGACCGGGTGGAGATCCTGGTCTGCGACGGGCGGAGCACCGACCGGACGCGGGAGATCGTCCGGGAATTCGCCGCCCGGGACTCCCGGGTGCGGCTGCTGGACAACCCGGGCATCCGCAGTTCCGCCGGCCGCAACGTCGGCTTCCGGGAGGGGAGGGGAGAGATCTTTCTCCTGGTCGACGGTCACGTGCGGATCGGCCACCGGCGCCTCTTCCGGGAGGTCGCCGACGCCTTCCGCCGGACCGGCGCGGACTGCCTCGGCCGCCCCCAGCCCCTCCTCCCGACCGCTCCCGGCACCTGGTCCGAGGCGATCGCCCACGCCCGGGCGAGCCGCCTCGGGCACAGTCCCTCGTCGTACATCTTTTCCGACCACGAGGGGTTCGTCCCCGCGGCGAGCCACGGGGCGGCCTGGCGGCGGGAGGTGTTCGCCCGGGTCGGCTACGTGGACGAAAACCTCGACGCCTGCGAGGACCTGGAGTTCAACACGAGGATCGACGAGGCGGGCCTCCGCTGCTGGACCAGCCCCCGCCTCGCCGTCGGGTACTACGCCCGGGAGTCCCCCGGCGCCCTCTTCCGGCAGATGTTCCGCTACGGGTGCGGGCGGGCCCTCTTCCTCCGGCTTCACCCGCGGTCGTGGAGCATCGCCCAGTTCGCCCCGCCCCTGCTGGTCCTCTGGCTCGCGGCCCTCCCCCTGGCCCTGCTGCCCTCCGCGCTCCTCCGCGCGATCCTGCCGGCGCCCGTCGTCGCCTGGCTCCTCGTCATCGCGGGCGCCTCGGTCCACCTGGCGGCCCGCACGTCCTGGCGGCACCTGCCCCGGTACCTCGTCCTCTTCCCGGTGATCCACCTCGGCCTGGGCGCCGGCTTCCTGGCGGGTCTCGCCCGGGGCCGGTGCGGGCCGGGCCCCGCTGCCCGGAAGCCCGCGCCGGGCGCGGATTCTCGTTGATACCCTGCCTCGTTCGGGGTAAAATTCCACCCACGCACACGGTTCCGATCCACGGGGGATCCGGGGAACCAGGGGAGAACAGTTTCGGGGCGCGTCCCAGGGGGGGCGTGGTGTCCCCGTTTTTCCCGAACGACCCGCACAAGGGGGGGAACGATGTCCTTTCCTCTTGGTTTTCGCCGACGCTGGTTCCCGGCAGGTTTCCGCCTGGCCCTCTGTGGCGGGCTGGTGGCGGGGGGGCTCCTCGGGCTCGTCCTGATGGCCCTCGGGGTCCCGCTGGCCGCCGGTCCGGGGGAAGAACTGCTCCTCGCGCTGCCCCTGGCGGCGGCGGCGGTGGCGGGGGGGGTCGGGCTCCGCCGCTGCCTGCCCCGGGCCGGGGTCGGCACCCTGCCCCCCCGGGAACGGGTGGTCGTCCTCGGCGGCGGGCGGCGGGCCGGGGCCGTCCTCGGGGCCGTGCAGCAGGGGCTCGCCGGCGAGGCGGAGGTCACCCACGTCCTCCATCCCGGGGAAGAACCGGCGGTGGAAGCACCCCCGGGGGCGGTGTGCCGGCCGGGCTTCGCCTGCCTGGCCCGGCTGGTCCCGGCGGACGTCGACCGGATCGTCGTCGCCCTCGACGATCGCCGGGGGCGCCTGCCCCTCGCCGAGCTGGTCCGCCTCCGGGCCGGGGGCGTGCGGGTGGAGGAGGCCACGGCCTTCCTCGAGCGGGTCCACGGCAAGATCGAGGTCGAGCACCTGCGGCCGTCGGACCTGCTCTACGGCGACGGTTTCGTGCGCACCCGGTGGCGCCTGGCGGTCAAGCGGGCCCTCGACGTGCTCTTCTCCCTCGGCCTGCTGGTCCTGTGCGCCCCGCTCTTCGTGCTGGTCCCCCTGGCGATCTGGCTCGAGTCGGGCCGCCCCGTCTTCTTCGTCCAGGAACGGAGCGGCCGGGGCGGACGGCCGTTCCGGATGATCAAGTTCCGCTCGATGGTCCCGGATGCCGAGCCGGACGGGCGGCCCCGCTGGGCCAGCCGGGACGATCCCCGGGTGACGCGGGTCGGGGCGTTCCTCCGCCGCACCCGGCTGGACGAGCTGCCCCAGCTGATCAACGTCCTCCGGGGAGAGATGAGCTTCGTCGGACCGCGTCCCGAGCGTCCCTGCTTCGCCGAGCAGTTCCGCCGGACGATCCCCTGGTACGGCCTCCGGGAGTCGGTCCGGCCGGGCCTGACCGGCTGGGCCCAGGTCCAGCACGGGTACGCGGACGACTCCGATACCGTCGAGAAGCTCAAGTACGACCTCTACTACGTGAAGCACCTCGGGCCGCTCTTCGACCTGCGGATCGTGCTGCGCACCGTGGGGGTCGTGCTGACCGGTTACGGGGCTCGATGACGGCGGTTCCCCCGGCCGGTTTCCCGCTCCACGCCTTCACCGTGGACGTCGAGGACTGGTTCCAGGTGTCCGCCTGCGAGGAGGCGATCCCCCGGGAGGAGTGGGACCGGGTCCCCTCCCGGGTCCACCTGGGCCTGGGGCGGCTGCTCGACCTGCTGGAACGGGCGGAGGTGCGCGGGACCTTTTTCGTCCTGGGCTGGATCGCGGAGAGGTTCCCCGGGCTGGTCGCGGAGATCCGCCGGCGGGGTCACGAGCTCGGGTGCCACTCCCACGAGCACCGCCTGGTCCACGGGATGGCGCCGGAAGAGTTCCGCGCCGACCTGCGGCGGGCCCTCGACGCGATCGAGGCGGCGGCCGGGGTCCGTCCCCGGCTGTACCGCGCCCCTTCCTTCTCCATCGGCCGGCGGAACCCCTGGGCCCTCCGGGTCCTGGCCGAGGAGGGGATCGAGATCGACAGCAGCCTCTTCCCCGTCCGGCACGACCGCTACGGGGTCCCCGGGGCGCCGCCCGGTCCCTGGCGGCCCGCGGAGGCGGGGGGCCGGCTGGTGGAGATGCCCCCGGCGACCGTCGGGATCGGGCGATTCCGGCTTCCCTGCGCCGGGGGCGGGTACCTGCGGCTCTATCCCCTGGCCCTGACCGTCGCGGCGGTGCGGGCGATCGAGCGGGCGGGCCGCCCCGCCGTCGTCTACGTCCACCCGTGGGAACTCGACCCCGACCAGCCACCGCCGCCCCTCGGCCCCGTGGCCCGCTGGCGGCACCGGGTGGGCCTGGGGCGCACCGTCCGGCGGGTGGAGGTACTCTTGTCCCGGTTCCGCTTCGCGTCCCTGGGGGAGGTGGTGGAGCGCCTCGGGGGGCGGCGGCTGCTGCCGCTGGTGCCCCTGGGAGGATCGGCGTGAGCGACGCGCACGAGACCGGCCCGGAGTCCGTCCCGGGTCCCGGCGAAAGGCCCCGCCGGAACGACGCCCTGCCCTGGCGGGAGGTGGGAGGGCGGGTCGTCGTCCTCTCCGCCGACGGGTCCCTCCTGACCCGCTTCAACGCCACCGGGAGCGCCTTCTGGCGCCTGGCGGACGGCTCCCGCACCCTGGGGGAGATCGCCCGGGAGGTTGCCGGGGAGTTCGAGGTGGAGGAGGCGGTGGTGCTGGAGGACCTCCGCCGGTTCCTGGCGGACCTGCGGGCGGCAGGACTCCTAGCCGGTGATGGATGAGCGGGGTCCCGGTTCCCCGGCGGACCTCGTCGGCGAGCTGCGGGCGGAACTGCTGGCCCGGGGGGGGACCCTGGCGGGACGGATGGCGGGTCTCTCGATGGCCCCGATGCTGCTCCCCGGTGACGAGCTGTTCCTCCGGGAGCCGGGACGCCGCCTCCTTCCCGTGGGCCGCGTCGTCGCCTTCCGCCGCGGGGGACGCCGGATCGTGCACCGGGTCCTCGGCCACCGGGGCGGGCTCCTGGTCGAGCGGGGGGACCGGGCGGGCCCGCCGGGGCTCGTGGACCCCGCCGACGTGATCGCCGAGGTGGTCGCGGTGGGCCGGGGAGAACGGACGCTGCGCCTCGACCGCGGGCGGGGGCTCCTCGCGGGGAGGGGGATCGCCGCGGCGGCAAGGCTGGCGCTCCTGGTGCCGGGGGGGAGGGTCGCCCCGGATCCCCCGCCGTGGGCCCGGGCCTGGACGCGGGCCCTCGCCGCCTGGGCGTGGCGCGGGGCGGCGGCCCGGGGAGGCGAGGAATGAGCCGGATCACCGTGAGGATCGGTCCCTGCCGGGTCGGGGTCGAGGTGGAGCCCCGGGCCTGGCTCGAGCCCTGGCTGCCGTGGTTCCGGCGCTACCGGGTCGAGGGCCCCCCGGCGGTCCTCGTGCGCCTCGAGGTCGATCCCGCGGTGGACGCGGCCCGGGCGGCCGCGGACCTGGCCGCCTTCCAGGGGCTGGGAGAGCCCGGGGAGGAGCCGGCCGGGCTGATCGGCTACCGGAAGGGGGAGGTGTCCGCCCGGGTGCCGCCGGCGCTGCTGGCCCGGGAAGGGCAGCCGGGGATCCCCCGCGTGGAGAACATCCTGCTCTGCGGCGCGTTCAACGCCTGGGTCGAGGAGCGGGGCCTCGGGGACGACCTGGCCCTGTTCCACGGGTGCGGGCTCGCGCGGGGAGACCGGGCCGTGCTCCTGGCCGGGCCGTCGGGGGCGGGGAAGTCCACCCTCGCCGCCCTCGCCGGACCCGGCGCCGTGCTCCACGACGAGGCGCTGGTGGTGGTCTCCGGCGGGGGCCGGATCATCGTCGAGGGCACCCCCCTGGTCGGGTCCTCGCCCGGAGAGGCCCGGGGGCCCCTGCCCCTCGGGCTCCTCGCCTTCCTCGTCCACGGGCAGGAAAACCGGTTCGAGCCCCTCCCGGCCGACCGGGCCGTGGCGCCGCTGGTGCCCCAGGTCTTCCGCACGTGCCCGCCCTTCCCCGGCGAGACGGCGCGGGCCGGGGAGCCGGCCCGGCGCCTCGCCTGGGCGGTGCGGCTCGCCGAGGCGGTCCCCGCCGGGGTCCTGCGGTTCCGCCCGGAGCCGGGAGCGCTCGCCGCCCTGCCCCCGGCGGGACGTCCCGGAGGCGGCTCCGGACCCCCCGGACCCCCCGGAACCCCTTGACCCGCCTGCTGATTCCCCGTACACTCATCCTCGCAGCTCGTGCAGGAGGGACGACACCATGAAGCAGACCTACGAGGCCCCGAAGATGGAACAGGTCCGGCTCGAGCCGGCGACGTTTGCCGGCTTCTACAGGATCACCACCCCGGTCCCGGGGATGGACACGTCCGGCCAGCTCATCATCAGGCGGTAGCCCGCCGCCGGGCGTTGTGCCGCGCGGCCCCGCCCCGGCGGGGCCGTTTCGCGTGCCCCGGCCGGCTGGCGACTGCGCGCGAGATCCTCCGGCGCGCACTCCCCGTCCCCGGCGGGACCGTCTCGCATGCCGCGACGGCGTGGTCGCCGGGCTGTTCTTCCGCCGGTCCTTCCGGCCCGTCGAGGGAGGGCCGTGCGCCCGCACCGGGCGCGGGGGGGGACCGTTCCGGTCGACGGGGAACGACGGGCCCTGTCGATCCCGCCGCGCGGCCGGGGGGAAGGTTCAGGAGGACGTCCCGCCCGGGGCCCCCGGCTGGAGGCTGACCCGCCGGGCCGGGTTCCCCAGGAGGGTGGTCTCGTCAGGAAACGGGTGGTAGACGACCGCGCCCGCCCCGACGATGCAGCGGCGGCCCAGGGACGCCATCACCACCGCCTGGTCCCCGATCCAGGTGCCGGCGCCGATCCGGAGCCGCTGGTCGGGGCCCCCGTCCACGGGCTCCCAGCAGTGGCCGTCCCACCGGTGGCTGTGCTTCGAGGTCAGGATGGAGCACCGGGAGCCGACGAGGACGTCGTCCTCGAGGATCACCGCGCCCACGATCGTCCAGCAGCCGAGCACGCACCGGCGGCCGATGCGGGTGTTCCGGTGGGCGACCATGCTGCCGAGGAGCATCCGGGTGTTCGGGTGGACGGCCTCGCAGGTGGCCCAGTAGAACGTGCTCCGCAGGTAGCTGCCGATGATCGTCGGCACCGGGGCGAGCAGCTCCTTGGCCATGTTGAAGAGGCGCTCGCTGCGGTTTCCCGTCAGCGCGCCCTCGAGCCGCACGACCAGCACCAGGGGGAGGACGGCCAGCAGGCTCACCCCCACCATCGTCCCGACCCAGGCTCCCTTGAGCAGCCGGAACAGGGGACCGTGCCGCGGGGCTTCGCTCACGGTTCCTCCCCCGTTTCCCCGGGGAGGGCCCGGGCGACGGGACCGGCGAGGAAGCGGACCAGGCGGCAGCCCAGGTAGCGGGCGGCCGCCCTCGAGGGATGGGCCCCGTCCTCCGTCCACCCGGCCACCAGGGCCCGCCGGCCGTCACCCGCGGCTCCCGTTCCGCCCGGGGGCAGGTCCTCGCCCGCCTCGAGGGCCGCCAGGTCGAAGACGAGACCCTGCCGGCCCCACTCCCGGCGCAGGAAGTCGCTGAACTCCTCCCGCCGCCGGTTCAGGGCCCGGGAAGTCGGCCGGCCCAGGAGGTCCTTCGCGAGGCGGCGGGGGAGGGAGTCGTCCACGGCGAGGGGAACCGTCACGTGGTAGACGACCAGCCCGGGATGGTCCCGTTCCACCCGCCGGACGGCGTCCCGGTAGCGGGCGAAGAGGCCCTCCACGTCGGTGTCCCGGTCGAAGTCCACGAAGCAGAACTTGAACCCCGCCGCCCCCGGGAGGCCGGCGGGCCAGGAAGCCAGCGCGCGTTCGAAGGCCTCGATCTTGGACACGGGGTCCGTGTTGCGCCCGACGCGGAAGTGGAGCAGCCCGGGACGGACAGGGTCACCCGGCTTCCACTCGGTGACGACGGAAGAGGCCGGGCCGAGCTCCTGCCGGACCGCTGCGAGGAGGGCCGCCCCCACGGACTGGTGCCCGAGGACGAAGGGGTGGCGGGAGAGCCGCCGCAGCTCTCCGCCGGCTGGATCCACCCGGCAGTCCGGCACCCGCACGGCACCTCCGGTTCCCGTCCCGTCCCCGCACCCGGCGAGGAGGAGCAGGACCAGGCAGAGGACCACGAGGACGAGCCGGGACCGTGCTTCCGGCCGGCTCCGTCCCGCGTTCCCCGGCATCCTCCACCACGCCGGGGAGCGGTGCGAGGAACCCTGTTTTCGGCACCGTTCCGCGTTCCCCGGCATCTTCCGCCTTCTCCCGGCGCAGTCCCCTCCTCCGCGTTTCCCCGGGGACGACGATAGGTCCGCCGCCGGCCCCGGGCCAGCCGCGGCCGTGCCGGGGGGAGCCGCCCCCGGGTCCTGCGGGGATGCTCCGCGGGCCGGGTGCCGCCCGGAAAGCGCCACGACCCGGGGAGATTTGTCCCCTATCATCGGGGCATGGAACGAGCGGACCGGGTCGCGCTGCTCGGCGCTCCGCAGTCCCCCCTGCTCATGGCGGTGGCGGAGGCCCTCGAAGAACGCGGGGTCCGGGCGGAAATCCTGGACCTGTTCGCCCCCCTCGCGGGGCGTCCGGTCACCCTGCGTGCCGGGAGGCGGGTCACCTGGGAGGGGGTGGACCTGGTACCCGGTTGCCGGGCGGCGCTGGTCGAGCAGCCCACCTTTCCCTGGCCGCAGGTGCAGGACCTCGCCGGCGTTCTCGAGGCGGGAGTTCCCCGGGGCGACCTGGTTCGCGCGGAGCGCGAGGGACGCGCCCTCCTCGCCTCCGCCGTGCGCATCCTGGGAGAGGAAATGCCCGTCGTGAACCCTCCCCCCGCGGTCCACCTGGCAGTCGCTCCCGCCCTGGCGCTGGCCCGGGTGGAGGCCGCCGGCCTTCCGGTCGCTTCCTGGTCCGTCGGCCCTGTTTCCGGGACAGGCGACGGGTTGCTGCTCCTGGACGTCGCCGGCCGGGATGCCTGGCACCATCCGGGTCCCCCTCCTCCCGGAGAACCCGGTCTCCATGTACGCTGGTCGGGAACCGCCGCCTGGGTCCATCTCGTGGTGGGCAACCGCGTGGCGGTGGCGTACCGGCAGGCCCGGGCCCTGCCTGCTCCCGATCCCGAAGGGGGGGAGCAGGCGACGCCGGGGAGTGAGGAGGAGGGCCTGGCCGTGGCAGCGGCCCGAACGCTGGGGTTGCCGCTGGCGGCGGTGGTCATGGATCCGCGACCCGTCCCGCGCATCCTCTTCGTCGAGGCCGCACCGGATCTGGCCGCGTGGTGGCGGGTGGGCGGAGATCTCCTGGCCGGGGCCGTTGCCGGACTGCTGGACGGGTATGCCCGCGGCCTCCGGGTGGAGGAACGGAAATGAAGGCATCGCGTTTCAACCGGCTGTTCCAGGCCCGGGACGGCGCCTGGCTGCTCTTCAATGCGTGGACGACCGCCCTGGCCGAGGTGGCGGAAGGGGACCTGGAATTCCTGCGGGCCTGCCTTGCCGATCCCGGCGGCACGGAGCCGACAGGGGAGGGAGAAAGGCGGCTCTACGAGGGCCTGGTTCACGGGGGATTCCTCGTCGAGGACGAGGTGGACGAGCTGGCGCGGGTCAAGACGCGGTCGATGCGGGACCGGTTCCGCACGGATCGCCTGATGCTGACCATCGCTCCCACCCTGGACTGCAACTTCCGCTGCGACTACTGCTACGAGGAGCACCTGCGGGTGACCATGTCGCGCCCGGTGCGGGAAGCGCTTCTCGAGTTCGTCGCGCAGAGGGTGGACGGACTGCGGGACCTGTGGGTCACCTGGTACGGGGGAGAACCCCTCCTGCCTCCCGCCCTCGAGGTGGTCCGCGCGTTGTCCCGCGGGTTCCGGGAGCTGGCGGATCGGCACGGACTCGGTTACGGCGCCGAACTGGTCACCAACGGCTACCTCCTGGACCGTTCGACCATGGAGGAACTTCTCGGCCTGGGGGTGGAGCGCGTGCAGGTAACCCTGGACGGCCCTCGCGATATCCATGACCGGCGGCGGGTGCACGTCGACGGAACGGGGACCTGGGACCGCATCCTGGCGAACCTGGAGCAGGTGGCGGACCTGGCCGAGATCCAGCTGCGCATCAACGTGGACCGGCGCAACGCCATGGCCTGTCTCGACGTCGTCGAGGAACTGCAGCGAAGGGGGCTCGAGCGGATGGTCCGGCCGTACCTGGCCCAGGTGACCTTCGACGGGGCCGCTTGCGGGAACGTGCAGGAAGCCTGCTATTCCAGCGCCGAGTTCGCCCGGACCGAGGTGGAAATCTACCGGGAAGCAGCTCGCCGGGGCCTGCCGCTCGGGCGGTACCCGGTGCGGATCCCCGGCGCCTTCTGCACCGCCGACCGGGCCCTCGCGTGGGTGGTCGCTCCCACCGGTCTCCTCTTCAAGTGCTGGCACGAGGTGACCCTGGCGCCCGGTCACTCCGTCGGCAGCCTGCTGGACGGGCAGGGCCCCCGGCAGCGTGCCGTGGAGGAACGCTGGCTCGCGTGGGATGCCCTGGAGAAAAGGGGCTGCCGCGACTGTGACATCCTGCCCCTGTGCCTCGGCGGGTGTCCCCTGGAGGCCCTGGAACACCCGGAGCGGGAACGGGGATCCTGCGAGCGCTACCGGTACAACCTGGACGGGATCCTCGAGGTCCGGCGCCTGGCGCGGGGGCCTTCGCCGGCCGGGGACCACTCCCGTGGAGGCGTGCCGGGACGGGAGGACTGAATGAAAGTCGGGCTCCTCGGCCCGCCGGGTCGTGACGAGATCCGCCGGCTGGCGATCCGCCTGGAGGAACGGGGCGTCGAGACGGTAGCCCTCGATCCCCGGCCGGACCCGCGGTTCCGGGTCGAAGGGACCGTTGTTGAGGCGCTCGGCGTGGACCTCTCCGGGCTGGCCGGGCTCTACGTGGCGGACCTTGGGATCCGGTCCCCGTGGCGGCGGACGGCCGCCGGGACCGCGGACCTGCCGGCTTCCCGGGAGGCCCTCGCCGCTTCCCGGCGGCATCTGGCTGCCTGGAACACGGTTCTCCAGGTCCTGGACGACCGCGGCCTCCGCGTCGTCAATCCTCCCGCGGCCCATGACCTCCACGCCCTCAAGCCATGGGAGGTCCACGTGTATGCCCGGAGGGGGATCCCTCACCCGGAGACCCTCGCCACGAGTGACCCCGACGTGCCGGCCGCCCTGCCGGGGGACGTGCCCCGGGTGACCAAGGGGATGGTCGGTGGCCACGGATTCACCGAGGCGTACGTTCCAGGGAGTGGGGCGCCGCCCCTTCCTCTCCTCGTCCAGGAAAGGGTCGGACAGGTCGACGTCCGGGCGTTCGTCCTCGCGGGAAAGGTGATCGCGGCGGCGGAGATCCGGTCGACGGACCCGGTCGATTCCCGGCGGGGCGCCACCCGGGTGCGCCCCCTGGATCCTCCGCGGCAGGTGGTCGAGGCGGCCCTTGCCGCCGCCACGTGCTGGCGGATGCCGTTCTGTGCCGTGGATCTCCGCCGCGACCGGTCCGGAGAGATCGCGGTCCTGGAGTGCAACTCGGCGCCGTTCTTCGCCGCGTTCGAGCGTCGGACGGGGCTCGACGTGGCCGGCCCCCTCGCCGACTTCCTGTGCGGGCGGGGTCGCTTGCGGGAGGAGGCATCCGCGTGAATCCCAGGCGTATCGTCCTGCCCGAAGCCCTGCTGGCGGCGGACGCCGCCTGTCTCCGGGCGGCCGAGCGGCTGCTGGATACCTTCCTCGAGTGGCCGTCCCCGGTCGGCCTGGAGCTGTTCCGCGAAGCGCTCGCCCGCGCCCGCCGGACGGCGGAGGAAGAAGCGGCGGACGATCTCGCCCGGCGGCACCTGGAATCCTGCTGGGATGTCCTGGACGCGGTGATCCGGACCCGACTGGAATGGCCCCGGCGGCCGGTGGAGGACCTGCTCCGGGTGCTGGGAGGCGGCGGGGTCCTGGAACGGCTGGTCGAGGCGGTCCGCGGGACCGACCCGGAGCTGGCCTGGGCCTACCTGGCGGAACGCCACCGCAGGCGGGGGGGAAGGGTTCCTCCCTCCGCGCCGGGGGTGCGCGAACGGATCGAGGACGAGGGCCGCCGGATCACCGCCCTCTTCCGCGAGTGGTTGGCGAACCGGGGCTGGGACCTGCCCGGCCTCGACGCCCGGGTGACCGTCGACCCGGGCGACCGTGCCCGCTCCTCCTATCGCCCTGCCCGGCGTCTCGTCGTCCTGGGCGGTGCCGACTTCATGGTGTTCGAGGGCCCGGACGGTTCCCCCCGTGTCTCCGCGGTGATCGTCCTGTCTTCCCTCGCCCACGAGCTGGCCGGCCACGCGGTGCAGGCCGCTCTCTCCCGGGAACTTCCCCGGCCACTTCGTCCCGACCGGGATGCGCGGCTGCGGTTCGCCGCACTGCCGCTGGCGGAAGGATTCGCCGGTCGGGCGACGGCCCTGGCCCTGGAATGTGCGCGGGAGATCGCCCCGGAACTCGGGTTCGACTCCGCCGACCTGGAATTCCTGGAAATGATGACGTCGCTCGCTCCCTTCCACCACGCGACTTCCGCCCTGCTGGACCTGGCGGCCCTGCGGGCCCGCCAGGAACCGGGGTTCGACGCGGCCGGATGGCTCGAGGAGGCCTGCGGTCACGGGGGCTTCGGCGAATTGCTGGCGGAGGTCGAGCGGGTCCCGATCTACCGGCTGCTCTACGACGTCTCCTCGTTCCTCGGTCTCGCTGCCGTGGAGGAGACCGAGGCGGAACTCGCGCGCAGAGGGATCACGGGGCCCGAAGCCTGGCGCCTGCTCGGCTGCGGAGCCTGGGCCCTCCCCTGCTACCGGGACGCCGTTCTCTCGGGAATCGGCGGATGAGGGAAGCCCTGACGCCGGCCCGGATCCGGGAGGAAGTCCGGCGGCGGATCGACCCCGCGTTCGACTGGGTCCGCCCGGGGCCCCTGCCCTGGGCGGAGCCGGCGCGCGGAGGGGCGGCCCTTCGCGTCGTCCTCGTTTCCACCGGCGGGCTCCACCTGCGGGGAGACCGGCCCTTCCGCGCGGGCGTCGATGTCCTCGGAGACACGAGCTTCCGCCTCGTGCCCCACGGTGCGCTGCCCCGGGAACTGGCCCTTTCCGCCCCCTATGTCGACCGGAGGTTCGCGGGCAGGGACCCCGAGGTGGTCCTGCCGGCGCGGGCGCTGGAACGCCTGTACCGGGAGGGAATCGCGGGGCGGCCTTCTCCGCTCCACGTGTCCTTCACCGCGGGAATCGTGCGTCCCCTGCCGGGGCTCGCCGAGAGCGGTGAGCAGGTCCTGGAACTGCTGCGGCGGGAAGGGGTCGAGGCGGCGGTCCTCCTGCCGAGCTGCTCCCTCTGCGTGCAGACCGTGTGCCTGCTGGCGCGGACGATCGAGGCGGGAGGCACTCCGACCGTGACCCTCTCGCCGCTCCCGGCGGTGTCCGCAATGATCGGGGCGCCGCGGACGCTGGCCGTGAGGTTTCCCCTCGGGGCACCCTGCGGGGACCCGGGAAACCGCGCCCTCCACCGGGCGGTCCTCCACGAGGCCCTGGCCCTGCTGGGCACCGCCGGGGGCCCCGGCACGACGGTGTCCAGCCGTCACTCCTGGCGGCGCTCGCCCGTCCCGCCCCGCAGCTGTTCCTCCCAGAGGGCCCGGTAGAGGCCTCCTGCCGCGAGCAGTTCCCCGTGGGTCCCCGTCTCCACGATTCGGCCCCGGTCCATCACGAGGATCCGGTCCGCCCCGGTGACCGTCGTGAGGCGGTGGGCGACCAGGATCACGGTCCGCCCCGCCCGGCGGGCCCGGGCGAGAAAGTTGCCGAGGACCTCCCGCTCCGTGCGCGGATCGAGGGCCGAGGTCGCCTCGTCCAGGACGTACACGAGGGGATCGCACAGGATGGCGCGGGCAAGGGCCAGGCGCTGGCGTTCGCCGCCGGAGAGGCGCATCCCGTGTTGGCCGACGACGGTGTCGAGGCCCTCCGGGAGCTGTGCCAGGAATTCCCGCAGCCCGCACTCCGCCAGCGCGGCCAGGAGCTCCCGGTCGGTGGCGCCCGGGCGGGCCAGGCGCAGGTTGGCTGCCAGGGTGTCGTGGAGCAGGTGGATCTCCTGGGGCACGACCGTGACCGCCCGGCGGAGGGCCCGGAGGCGCCAGCGGCGGACGTCCAGCCCGGAGAGGGTCACCCTCCCCCGGTCCGGGTCGCGGAAACGGGGGAGCAGGGAAACCAGGGTCGACTTCCCGCTCCCGGAGGGACCGACCAGCGCCACGACCTCGCCCGGGGAAACCGCCAGGGAAGCGCCGGCGAGGCCCCGGGTCCCGTCCGGCCAGGTGACCTCCACGTCCTCCACGGCGACGGTTCCCTCCGGGTGGTCCGGGACGATCGCGTCCGCCGCCTCCCGCACACCGGGGGGCGCATCCAGGAGCTCGAAGATGCGGGCGAGGGACGCCCGGGCCACCTGGAGGTCCACGTTGAGCCCGATGAGGCCCGAAACGGGACGGAACAGGCGGGTGGCGAGGGTGTAGAAGGCGACGAGACCGCCCAGGGTCAGCCGACCAGCCAGCACCCGTGCCCCGCCGCCGAGAAAGACCACGAGGAAGGACCCGGTGGCAGCCACGTCCGCGAACGCGTACTGCAGCGCCCCGAGCAGGGAAAGGGCGAGGTTTGCCCGGATCCAGGGACGGGAGACGGCGACGTGGCGGCGCGCCTCCACGGTCTCACGCCGGTACTGCTGCACCAGTCTTACCGCGCCGAGGCGTTCCTCGAGAAACGAGTAGAGATCTCCCATCGCCTCCCGCGCATTTCTTCCCTCCTCCCGGAGGCGACGGTTGAGACGTACGAGCAGGACGAAGAGCAGCGGATAGGCCGCGACGAAGGCGAGTGCGAGGGGCAGGTCCAGCCAGGCCAGCAGGACGAGGATCCCCGCAATCGTCAGCACATCCCGCGCGGCGTTCACCAGGGACTGGGCGGCGGTCCGGTGGAGGACGTCCACGTCGGCCGTCAACCGGGCCAGGATGTCTCCCGCCCGTTCTCCGCGGAAGAAGTACGGGGTCAGGCGCAGCACGTGCTCGAAGAGGCGGCGGCGGACATCGAGCAGGATCCTCAGGCCGGCGTAGGAAGTCAGCCAGACGGTGAGAAGGTGGAAGGCGACGCGGAAGACGAGGACCACCGACATCACGCCGACCAGCGCGACAAGGAGCCGCACGTCCCGGTCACCGAGGGCCCGGTCAATGATCGCCTTGAGTACGAGCGGGTCCACCAGGCGCAGCAGGGTGCCTGCCACGAGGCAGATCCCGATTTCCAGCTGGAGACCGATCCGGGGACGCACGAACTCGCGGAAGAACCGGGTAACGAGTCCCCGCCGGGAAGTGCCGGATCCCCTCACGGTTCGGTGGTTCCGGAAAGATGCTCGAGGAGGAGTCGTCCCAGGGAGACCCGCTCCCGGACGACGATGCGGGCCTCTCCCGCCATTCCATCGCAGAGAGGGCCGGGTGCCCGCCCGGTGTCGATCGCGATCCGCACCGGGAAACCGCCGCTCCCCCGGCGGACCTCACCGACCGTCAGGACACGACCCGGGAGCACCCCGTGGATCATCCACGGCCAGGCGTCCAGGCGGATGCGGGCGACCTGGCCGGGCCGCACGTGGGCCCGGCCCTCGTCGGGAACGATTCCCAGGAACTCACGGGTCCCGCCGGTCACGAGGCGCAGCAGCTCGTCCCCGGAGTTCACGTGCCGGCCCGGAAGGTCCCGCAGCCCGGGGGCCGAAACGGTTCCCGCTGCCGGCGAGGTGACGAGGGATCGCCGGAGCTGCTCCCGGAGCGCCGCGAGAAGGGCCTCCTGGTCGGCGATCTCCGCCGCGAGGGAGGCCAGCTCGCCCCGGAGCGTGTCCGCGCGCTGGCGCTGCCGGTGGGGCAGCAGGTCCAGCTCCCGGCGGGCTTCCTCGAGGGCGATCCGGGCCCGGTCCCGGTCCAGGCGCGCCGCCTCGACCTCGAGTTCGCTGGCCAGGCCTTCCTGCCCGAGACGGGCCAGCGCCCGGGCCCGGGCCTCGGCCTCCCGGAGGGCGACGCGCTTCTCGTCGACCGCACAGGAAGCCCGCCGGCGCTCGGCCGGGAAAACGTCGTGCACCAGGCGTTCGATCCGTTGCCGCAGGCGGCCGGTTCGATCCCGGAGTCCGGAGAGGCGCTCCCGTGCCCGTGCCACCCGGTCGGCGATCCCGGTCGTATCCAGCCGCACCAGCGCCTGGCCGGGACGGACCGGCGCCCCGTCCTCGACGAGAACTTCCGCCACCAGGCCGTCACGGGGCGCGGTGATCGCGACGGACCCGCCCCGGAGCGTGCCGCGGGCGACGACGATCCGTTCCGTGCGCACCAGCAGCAGCCCGCACGCGGCGGCGAGCACCAGGGCCAGGAACAGCCCGAGGACGAGGCGCAGGAAGGGAAGCCGGCGACGCATGACGAAGATCGTACGGCGCCTCCCGCCGCCGCGGAAGGGCGGCGTTTCGACGAGGACCGGCGCCCGCGGCGGGCTGCCGGGAAACCCGCCTGCAGGCGCCGGACGTACCTGTGGTCAGCGATGCCCGGTGACGAGGGAGCCGCTACTTCTCCCAGTCGTCACACCAGCGCGGATCCTCGGAGCACAGGATGCACATGGTGATGTTCTCCCGGCACCAGCGACGATCCTGCTGCTCTTCCTGCTGGGGCTCGACGATGAACTTCATGGTGGACCTCCTTGGGAGAGTGACGGTTGGCGGCGCACTTCCGTCCCCCGGGGGAGCGCGGCCGGGGAAGGTCCCGGCCCTTCCCGCGACACGACCCCCCGCTCGGGAACGAACCAAAATCGTATTCCCGGGCCGGTCTGCCCGTCAACCGGCCGCGGGCAGGGGCACGGCGGGACCGTGCCGGGTCAGCCGGCGGACTCGCTCCGGGCTGGTTCCTGCTCGAACAGCGGGGCCAGTTCTTCCCGGGAAGGAGGGGGTGTCAGGTAACTGACGATCACGAGGGTCCCGATGGACACCAGGGCGGAGGGGTAGATGCTGGGGATGCCCCAGGGGTCCCCGCCCTGGAGCACGCCCGGGAAGGCGTTGGGGATCACCAGCTCGAAGAGGAGGGCCATGAACGCCCCGGACACGATCGAGGCGAGCCCCCCCTGGCGGGTGGCGCGCTTCCAGGCGAGGGCGGCGAGCAGGGCCGGCGTGATCGCCACCCCGTACATCGTGTAGGCGAAGTACGAGTAGCGCAGCACCGAGATCGGCAGGCCGAAGTACGTGGGCACGAAGATCGCCAGGAACGCGACCAGGCCGACGAGGACGACGAAGACCTTCTGCAGGGCGACCATCTTCTCGTCCGGGATCTCCGGGTCGAGGAACTTCTGCCAGATGTCCCGCATGATGTTCGTCGTCGGGGAGAGCAGGTAGTTCATCCCGGTGGAGATGACGACGGCGCACGCCGCGCCGAGGAGCAGCAGCCCCGAGAGCAGGCCGATCCCGCCCCGCGAGGCGATGTCCTCCGCGGCCCGGAGCACGATCGAGGCCGGGTCGATCCCCGGCTCCGCCCGGCCGATCGCTTCCCGCGTCGTGGCCCCGGCGAAGGACTCGACCAGGATCCGGCGGGTGGTCTCCGCCTGGGACGCGGTCAGCTGCCCCTCCGCGGCGGCCTCCTCGACGAGGGCGGCGGCCCGCTGCGCGGCCCGTTCCGGGGCCAGGGTGCCGGCGGCCACCTCCTGCTTCACCCGGCCGGCGAGCTGGAACGCCTCGATCTGCGGCCAGTGGGCGGCGGCCGCGTAGATGGCGATGGCGACGACGACGGTCTCGACGACGATCGTCCCGACGATCCAGAGGGCCACCGCCGTCCGGGCCTCCCGGGGGGACCGGGCGGAGTAGAACTTCTGGTACATCGACTGGATGCCCAGCAGGAGCAGCAGGGTGGCGAGGAAGTACCCGCCCGCCTTGAGGACCGGGTACTGGCCGAAATCCCGGCTGAAGACCGCCATGTGCTCGGCCGGCAGGATCTCGGCCGGGGCGGAGGGGCCGCCGGCGAAGGCGACGACGAGCGGGAGGGCGATGCAGCAGGCGAGGAGGATGATGATCCCGTTGGGCAGGTCCGTGTGCGCCACCGCCACCATCCCGCCGATGGCGGTGAAGGTGATGACGAAGAAGGCGGTGATCGCCTGGCCGGTGGCGACGGAGATCGCTCCCTTCGTGACGACGTTCAGGATGTAGCCGCCGGCGCGGAACTGGTACGAGACGATGGTGGTGAAGGCGATGATCAGGGCGATCGCCCCGAAGAGCCGGGCGAACTTCCCGTAGCGCACCTCGAGGATGTCCCCGACCGTGTACTGGCCGAAGGTCCGGATCTTGCCGGCGAGGAAGTAGATGATCGCGATCCCCACCCAGGCGCCCGCCGGCATCCAGAGGGAGGACCAGCCGGCCTTTGCCGCGTACTCCGCTCCCGCGATGAAGGTTCCCGAGCCGATCCAGGTGCAGACCAGGGTGAAGACCATCACGGTGAGCGGCAGGCTCCGCCCCGCGACCATGAAGTCGTCGTGGGACTTGACCTGCTTCGCGCGGATGAAGTTGAAGATCCCCAGCGCGACCAGGTAACCGAGGACGACCAGGAGATACCAGCTCACGGCGTGCCTCCTCTGCGGGGGGTGGTCCGTGCCGGGTACGGTCGCACGCCGGGGACCCGCCCTGCAAGGGGCCCCCGCGGGAGGTATCCTTCCCGCCCCGCGGGAGGGCCGCCGGCCCGGGCCCGGCCCCGGCCGGCAGTTCCCGGTTCCGGCCGGGACGTCCCCGCCGCCCCGCGCTGCCGGAGGAGGACCCGCCGATGCCCACCACCGCCGACTTCCGGAAGAACCTGCGGATCCTCGTCGATGGCGCCCCCTGCGCCGTCGTCGAGCACACCGTGCAGGCCCCCTCCGCCCGCGGGTCCGCGACCCTGGTCCGGGCAAAGCTGCGGAACCTGCTGACCGGCCAGCTCCTCGAGAAGACCTTCCGGGCGGGGGAGAGCTTTCCCGCGCCGGACCTCGTCTACCGGCAGGCCCAGTTCCTCTACCGGGACGGGGAGGACCTGCACTTCATGGACGAGGAGAACTACGAGCAGTTCTCCCTGCCGGCGGAGCGGATCCCGGAGGTCGCCCCCTGGCTCACCGACGGCATGGTCGTGCGGGCGATCCACTTCGAGGGGCGGGTCGCGTCCGTCGAGCTGCCGAAGACCCTGGCGGTCCGGGTCCTCGAGACCGAGCCCGCCGTTCGCGGCAACACCGCCTCGGGCAAGGTGATGAAGAAGGCGAAGGTCGCCGGCGGGGTCGAGATCATGGTGCCCCTCTACCTCGAGGCGGGGGAAACGATCGAGGTGGACCCGGCGGAGAAGAGGTTCATCCGGCGGGCCTGATCCCCTTCCCGGCCGGCGCCCGGGATCGTGGGTCGCGACATGGTGGCGCGAAGCTTTCAGGTGGGCTTCCCGGGCTCTCCGGTCGCGGTCCCGGCGGCACGGTATCGAAACCGTTCGAACGATTCCGGGCCCTGGAGGATCCTGGTTTTTCGTGATTCCTTCGCCACCTGAAAGCTTCGCTACACCATGGGGCTGCGCCGGGGGACGAACGGGAATCGCGCCGTCCCCCGGCGGGAGGGCGCGGGGTTCACACCGGGTTGGGCACGTCGAAAAAGCGCACCTCGAGCCCGTGCTCCCGGGCCAGCAGCTCGCCGAGGGCGCGGACGCCGAACCGCTCCGTCGCGTGGTGGCCGGCCGCGAGAAGGTGGATTCCCTCCTCCCGGGCCAGGTGGACCGCGGGCTCCGAGGGCTCGCCCGTGATGAACAGGTCGAGGCCCATCCGGGCCGCGTCCGCCAGGGAACCGGGCGCGTCCCCGCTGACCAGCCCGACGGTCCGGACGAGGTCCGGGCCGCCGGCGACGAGGAGCGGCTCCCTGCCGGTCACCTCGGCCACCCGGCGCACGACGGCCTCCACCGGCAGGGCGCGGGGGAACCGCCCCGCGAGTCCCACCGGGATCCCCTCCAGGGGAAAGGCCGGGGCCAGGTCCTCGATCCCCAGTTCCCGGGCGAGGACGGCGTTGTTGCCGACCGCCGGGTGCCGGTCCAGGGGGAGGTGGTAGGCGAGGAGGCTGATCTCCTCCCGGAGCAGCAGGGAAAGGCGCCGCCGCAGGGAACGTTCCACCCGGACCTCCCCGGCCCCCTTCCAGAACAGGCCGTGGTGGACCACGACCGCGTCCGCCCCCCAGGCCGCCGCGCGCTCCAGGAGCGCGAGGCAGGCGGTCACCCCGGTGGCGACCTTCCGGACCTCTTCCCGCCCCTCCACCTGGAGCCCGTTCGGGCCGTAGTCCCGCACGTCGTGCGCCGCCAGGGTGTCGTCCAGCCACGCGACCAGCTCGTCCCGCTTCACGCGCGCCTCCCCGGGGCCGGAAAGCGGCCCCAGCCGGGGAGGATACCGTGCCTTTCGCCGGAACCCGCCCCCGGGAGCGGAGCACGACCGTTTCTCCTTCCGGGCTCCATCACGCCCCGCAGGCCACCGCCGGATCGCAACCGGGGGGAGGCGGCGCTTCCCCCGTGCCCCGCGGGCCGTTGCCGGGGCGCGGCGGGCCGTCCTGTTCCACCGGCGACCAGTCCAGCGCGCCGGGGACGGGC
>CAZOTT010000012.1:25492-45737 GCA_964582785.1 uncultured Acidobacteriota bacterium
GGCCGTCCTGTTCCACCGGCGACCAGTCCAGCGCGCCGGGGACGGGCCACGACCGGTTCCCCTTTCCGGGCTCCATCACGCCCCGCAGGCCACCGCCGGAGCGCGGCGGGCCGTCCTGTTCCACCGGCGACCAGTCCAGCGCGCCGGGGACGGGCCACGACCGTTTCCCGTTCCCACGGTCCTGCGGGGAGATACCGTCCCGGGCTATCCTTGGCCCCCGCCCGGGGAGCAGGGTCTCCCCGCGCTTCCGATGGAGAGGTGAGCGATGGCCACGAACGATGCCCGGACGTTCATCGAGCTGGAGGACAGGTACGGCGCACCGAACTACAGGCCCCTCGACGTCGTCCTGGCCCGCGGGGAGGGTTGCTGGGTCTGGGACATCGGCGGGAAACGGTACCTCGACTGTCTCGCCGCCTACAGCGCGGTCAACCAGGGGCACAACCACCCGCGGATCGTGAACGCACTGGTCGAGCAGGCGCGGAAGCTCGCCCTGACGAGCCGGGCCTTTCGCAACGACCAGCTCGGTCCCTTCTGCCGGGAACTGGCCGAACTGAGCGGGTTCCCCCGGGTGCTGCCGATGAACACCGGGGCCGAGGCGGTGGAAACCGCCCTCAAGGCGGCCCGCCGGTGGGGCTACGAGGTCAAGGGCGTTCCCGAGGACCGCGCGGAGATCATCGCCTTCGAGAACAACTTCCACGGCCGGACGATCACGATCATCTCGTTCTCGTCCGAGCCGGATTACCGGGCCGGCTTCGGGCCGCTGACCCCCGGCTTCCGGGTGATTCCCTACGGAGACGCGGAAGCGGTGGAGGCGGCGATCACCCCGAACACCGTCGCCGTGCTGATGGAGCCGATCCAGGGAGAGGGAGGGATCATCGTTCCGCCCGCCGGCACCCTGCGGAAGATCCGGGAGATCTGCACCCGGGAGCGGGTGCTGCTGATCCTCGACGAGATCCAGTCCGGCCTCGGGCGGACGGGGAAGATGTTCGCCGCCGAGCACGAGGGGGTGAAACCGGACGCAATGACCCTGGGGAAGGCGCTCTCCGGGGGGCTCTATCCGGTCTCGGCCTTCGTCACCACGGACGAGGTCATGGAGGTCTTCCGGCCCGGCAGCCACGGTTCCACCTACGGCGGGAACCCGCTCGGGGCGGCGGTGGCCCGGGAGGCGTTGCGGGTCCTCGTCGAGGAAAACCTCGTCGACAACGCCGCCCGGATGGGCGAGCGGTTCGCGCGGGGACTTGCCGGGATCCGGGCGGGGTCGATCCGGGAGATCCGCCAGGTCGGGCTCTGGATCGGCATCGAGCTGGACCCGGCAGCCGGGGGCGCCCGCCGCTACTGCGAGGCGCTCCAGGAGGAAGGCCTCCTGGCCAAGGAAACCCACGTGCACACGATCCGGATCGCCCCGCCGCTGGTGATCACGGAACGGGAGGTCGACTGGGCCCTCGAGCGGCTGGACCGCGTGTTCCGGCGGCTCGGTTGAGGCGGGTGGACGATGGCGGCCCGGCCCCGTGCCGGGCCGCTTCCTTTCCGGGGGGTCGCGGGCCCCCGCCCGGAGGTGTCGCCATGGAAATGAGCATCGAGCACCGTCCTTCCTACGCCCTCGGCATCGTGCGCCTGGCCGCGGGGGAATCGGTCCGGGCGGAAACCGGGGCGATGGTCTCCATGTCCGGGAACGTGGAGGTCCAGTCGGACCTGCAGGGCGGCCTCTTCAAGTCCGCCCTGCGGAAGATCCTCGGGGGAGAATCGTTCTTCGTGAACACCTTCACGGCGCGGGGCGGTCCCGGGGAGGTGACCTTCGCCCCGAGCCTGCCGGGTGACATCGAGAGCGTCACCCTTGCCGGGGAGGAGATGTACGTGCAGTCCGGCTCGTACCTGGCCGGCGAGGGCACGGTGGACGTGGACATCAAGTGGGGCGGCGCCCGGTCCTTCTTCGCCGCGGAGGGGCTGTTCCTGCTCAAGCTGGCGGGTTCCGGGCAGGTCCTTCTCAGTTCCTACGGGGCGATCCACAGGGTGCGCCTCGGCGGCGGCAGCTACGTGGTGGACACCGGGCACGTGGTCGCGTTCCAGCCGTCGCTGCAGTGGCGGGTACGCAAGGCGGCCGGCCTGTTCACCTCGCTGATTTCCGGGGAGGGCCTGGTCTGCGAGTTCTCCGGCCACGGCGAGCTGTGGCTCCAGACCCGGTCGACCCAGGCCTTCCTCGACTGGCTGCTGCCGCGGCTGCCGACGGCCCGGGCGAACAGCGGCGGCCGGGACCTGGGCAGTTCCATTCTCGGGAACATCCTCCGCGGCGACTGAGCCCCGCCGCCGGCGGGGCGTTTCCGGGGGGGTCCTCCGCTGGATACCCGTGTGACCTGCGTCTGCGCCGGCGGTCGCGGCGGCGGGGGCACTCCCGGTGGCACCGCCCGGGGGGCGTCCCCGGCGGTGCGCCGCCGGGCCCGCCGACAGGACGGCTCCGGTTGAGTCGGTGCGCCGGAGCTTCCCGGGCACTTGTCCAGGTGGATCGGGGCGGGCCGGGCAACCCGGGGGTGCCGGGACGCTCGCGGTCTGCCCCCGGGCCGGCGCTCCCCGGCGTCCCTCCAGCCCCGGGGAGAACCCAGCCATCGAACCCGAGGTGCGCCGGGAAAGGGGGCGGCAACTGGAAGGGAGGCCCCGGACGGACCCCCGCCCGGCGCGACCGGGGTGGTCACCGGCGCCGGCAGGGCCTTTTCCTCCCACCGGTCACGCCCCTCCCCCCCGGTTTCCGGCGCACGTCCCACCTGTTGTCCCCCACCTTCTCCCGCCGGCCGGTTGGACGACGACCGCGCGGCGGGCCCCGCGGCCTGATCCGCACCCCACCTGCCGTTTCGCTCGTTAGCGCGCACCACTTTCCCCGGGTGGACCGGGCACCTCCCCATCCCCGCCTGCGTGCCGCTCGGAAGAAGGCGGGACGCCTGGGAAGGCCGACTCCACCGGGCCGTGCGGGACCGAGCCGTCTCAGGACACGGGCCGCGTGGTGGCCGGAGCGCGAACTGCCCGCGGCTGACCGGGTCCCGGCGCGCCCGGATCGTCAGTTGTGCCGGTTGATATCGTCGTCGTAGGCCCGTTCGAAAAGGAGCTTGTGCTCCCCTTCCTCGCGGGCGAGGGCGAGGAAGGTTTCCCGCAGCGAGTCGTCCTGCGCGGAGGCGGCCAGCCCCTCGTACAGCCGGCGCATCCGGTCCTCGGCCTTCATCGCCAGCTGCAGGGCCGCCTGGTAGTCCATGTCGGGGGAGGCGACCAGGTCCGGCATCGGGTCGGAGATGCGCAGGTCCTCGGGGGCCTCGGCCGGCAGGGCCGCCATGTTCCCGGCGAGCACCCCTTCCAGCTTGCGCTTGTGGCCGGCTTCTTCCTCCGCGAAGTCCAGCATCGCCTTGCGGACCTGGGGAGACGTGACCCGGCGGGCGAGCGACAGGTAGAAGTCCCGTGCCCGTTCTTCCTGCTGGATGGCGAAGCGAAGGATCTCCTCGGTCGTCCGGAACGTCATCGTCCTGCCTCCTCCCGGGCGCACCGGCTGCGACGGCGTTGCAGGAAGGATACCACCTTCTCCGGGTGAATCCCCGTGGGCCCGGGACGGGGTCCGGAGCCTCGTGGACCCGGTGGCCCCGGTGCATCCCCGCGGGATCGGGCGAGGTACGGGGGGACCAGTTGCTTCGGGGTTTTGACAGGCTTCGGCGCATCCCCGCGGGGCGGGGATGGGTACGGAGGCCCGGTGGCCCCGAGGTGCTGGTGGGTTTCCGGTGAATCCCGGCGGGCCCGGGATGGGACGCGGGCCTCCGGCCGAATGGGCGGCGGTACCCGCGACCCCCGCGCCGAGTCCGCGAGGTCGGCAGGACCGGTGGCCATGCGAGGGCGCGGTTCCCGTCGGGCGCGGCCCGGGAGCGCGGAACCCCGGTGATCGCCTTCCCGTCGGGCGCGGTCCGGCGGCGGCGAACCTCACGGGTTACCTGTGCCTCGGGCGTCGCGGCGGGTCTTTTCGGCCGCGTCGCCATGGTTGGGCGCCCCGAAGCACCGGCAGAGGTGTTGACGATCTCGGACAGTTTTCCCCAGCCTGCGGGGCAAACCTGTCCACGATCTCGGACGGGCGGGACCGGGCGGGGATCCGGTCCTCTGAAGCGCAACCTTCAGCAAATCCTTTCGGTTGCTTCCACCGCGGCCGGGATGGCCCGACGTCGGCACGCGCGTTGCTTCGGGGGCGGGCAAACGGGGACGTGCCCCCGATCCTCGTCCCCACGCTTTTCCTCACCAACACGAACTGCCCCAACCCCTACCAGGAGAACGGGCGGTTCCCGGGGCGGGGCCCGGGAACCGCCCCTTCTCTGTCCGGCCCGCCCGATATCAAGCGCGTGCTCAGCGGGAACGTGGCCCGGGAACCGCCCCTTCCCAGTCCGGCCCCGCCGTCCCCAGCCTTCCTGCCATCCAGAACGCGTGGGTTTCCGTCGTGGGGGAGGGTTGCGCGACATCTCCCCCCGAAATGTCACCCGGTGGGACACATCCCCCCCCTTCGTGTCCCCTGGAGGGAGGGCGGGCGGTGAGGAGATCGGATGCGGCCGGGGTTGCGGGGGTCGGAAGTAGCAGTATCCATGGGAGTTGTAAAGTGCGCCCGGTCTCGGGGTCCGGGGGATGGCCGGGAACGGCCGGGAAGATGCTGCTGGGAGGGGACATTCGCGGGGGGGATGTGTAGGGAGGGGTGACATTTGGAGGGGGGATGTCGCGCAACAGGGCGTCCGGAGAAGGGCCTTCCCCTGCCCCCGGTCGGTGCGGCAGCGCTCCGTCCGCGGGCAGCGTCCCGCGAGCGATCCCCCCGTGGTGCGTCGGGTGCCGGGGCCGGTCAGGAGCCGGCCGGTCTGCCGGCGGCGTCCCGCGGGCGGCGTTTCCCTCCTGCGGAGGGCGCCCCCGGCCGGTGCGGCAGCTCCCCGCCCGCTCCCGACGCCCCGGGGTGTCCTTTCGGGCGCCGGGACCGATATTGTCCGCGGGGAGGTCCCGGAGGGGGCATGGTGATCCGCATCCGTCGCGGCGGGGGGGGCGTTCTCCTCGCCGCCCTCGTGGTCCTGGTGGCCACCCTTCCGGTCCTGCCGTCCGTGGCCGGGACCCGCGCCTACCTGCACTTCCCGGGGATGGACCGGGCGGCGGTGGAACGGGCCCTGGCCGGGACGGGGATCCGGCTTCTCGCCTTTCTCCCGGAGGCGGAGTCCGCCCTGGTGGAAGGAGAGGCCGGCGCCATCGGCCGGGTCGCCGGGGCGGACGTGCGGGCCGTCGGCCCCCTGGACGAAGGCGCCCTCGACGCGTTGCCCGAACGCGCCCGGCAGGCCGCCCGGGCCTGGAACGAGCTGGTTGCCTCCCGGCACCGCCCCCTCGCCAGGCGCCCCGACGGCGCCCCGCTCGCCGGGGATGCCCTCCGGGGTCCCGACTGGTGGGACCTCGACGTCCCCCTGCGGAAGCGTCCGCTGGCATCCTCCGGGACGTCGCGGCCGTGGGGGGCCTCCTGGGAGAACACCAGCGAGTACCTGGCGGGCAGCGTCTCGCTGAACCTGGTCCTGGTCGAGTCCGACGGGACGGCGGACCCGAACCGGGAGGACTGGACCGCGGACCTCGAGACGAAGGTCGTCTCCGAGACCCTGGAGGCGGTCGCGGGTCTCGCCGACCTGCATCCCGGCGCGGACCTTTCCTTCACGGTCCACCTGCGCTCCGGGCGCACCGACCCCGCGTACCGGACCTCCTACGAACCGATCGCCCGCAAGGCGGACCCGTCGGGAACGAGCGGAGAAGATCTCTGGACGAAGGAGATCCTCGGGCACCTGGGCTACACCGACGGCGGCCGGCTCTCCCGGTCCCGCCTCTGGGCGGACGACACCCGCGTGGCGGACGGCACCGACTGGGCCGTCAACGTGTTCGTCGTGAACTCGCAGAATGATTCCGACGGACGGTTCGCCGACGGCTACTTTGCCTGGGCGTGGGTCGGTGGTCCGCACGTCATCGTCACCACCGACAACGACGGCTGGGGGATCGACCGGTTCGACCGGGTGCTCCGGCACGAGCTGCACCACAGCTTCTTCGCCCTGGACGAGTACGCTTCCTCCGGGTGCGCGTGCGGGGACACTGCCGGCTACCTGGCCGGGACGAACGACAACTGCGAGAACGGCTGCGGCGGCGGAGACCCCTGTGTCATGCGGGACAACAGCGCCGCCGCGTGCGAGGCCACCCGGGTCCAGGTGGGAACCGTGGACCGGGACGGGGACGGGACCCCCGACCTGCTGCAGGTTCCGCCGACCGTCACCCTCGAGGACCGCTCGGGTGACCTGGCCTGCCAGGGCATCGCCAAGGTCGGGGGCATCGTCGAGGTGGGGCTGCTCCCCAACAACAACCCGTGGAACGTCACCCCCCGGAACGCGATCTCCATCCTGCGGACGGTCGATGTCGAGGTGCGGGTGGACGGGGGAGCGTGGGCGTCCGGCGTGGCGCTGGCCGACGACGGTGCGTTCGACGGTCCGCGGGAAGGGTGGGGAGTGGAACTCTCGCTCTCCTCGGGCCGTCACGTGATCGAGGTGCGGGGCGTGGATTCGCGGGGAAACCGGTCCGCGGTGCACAGCATCGCCGTCGACGTCAGCGAGCCCACCGCTCCCGTGGGACCGACCCTGCGCGTCCACCTGACGGAGAACGGGACCACCCTCTCGTGGGACCCGGCACCCGGCGCCGCCACCTACCGGGTCCGCCGGGCGGCCCGGGCGGCGGACGTGGACGGGAGCGACCCGGTGATGGAGACGGCGGTGACGAGCTGGTCCGACACGGCTCCCGGTACCGTCTTCTACCGGGTGACCGCCGTGGACGGCTGCGGAAACGAGGAGCCGTAGGGACGCGGGACTCCCGCCGCTCCCGCGGTGGACGGGTCCCGGGAGACGGGTCCGCCGGCAGGTGCCGTGTGGGCCGGTGGCGGTGCGCGGCGGGGGGCGGGGAAGGGCCGGGATCCCCGGAAGGCCGGGCCTAGCGGCGCAGGGCGTTCTCCAGGCGGGCGCGGACCAGGCCGGCGTAACGATTCAGGGGATGGCTCCGGTCGAGGAAGCCGAACACCGGTTCCCTCCGGCGGCCGAGCTGCGCCCGCAGGTGGTTCGCCTGGCGGTGGCCGGGATCGATCGCCAGCGCGGTCTCCAGCGCCTCGACGGCGAGCTGCTTGCGGTTTCCCCGCAGGTAGACCCGGGCCAGGTTGACGTAGAGATCCGCGTCCAGGGGGCCGTCGGCGATCGCTTCCTCGCACAGCCGGCGACCCCGGGCGAAGTCGCCCCGGGTGAGCGCGATCACCACCCCGTACCAGGAGCGCAGGGCCCGGAGGAAGGGAGCCTCCGGTTCCTCCACCGAGAGGGCGAGGGCCTGCTCGAGGGGCTCGAGGGCCTCGTGGTACCGCCCGATCCGGGCCAGTTCCATGCCCCGGCGGAACCACCGTTCCGCCGCGGAGAGGGGCGGGGCGGGCAGGGTGCTGGATCCGGTTCGCTGGGTCCACATCGCAGGGTCGAATCTGGTTCCCCGCGCCGGGCCGGGCAATCCGGGGGCGCGCCCCGGGCGCCCGGGGAGAAACGTTTCCCGGGGTGGAACGAACGGGGGCGGACGGGGCCGTGCATGTCCGGGCGGGAAGGTATAGACATGGACCCCGTGAGAGGCCATCCATCGGCGGCGATCGTGATCGTCGGCAACGAGCTCCTGTCCGGGAGGGTCCGGGACGAGAACCTGGCCCGCCTGGCGACGGCGCTGTGGGGGCGGGGGGTCGCGGTGCGCCGCGCGGTCTTCGTCCCGGACGACGTGGCGGAGATCGCCCGGGAAGTCGCCGCCTGTGCCGGTCGCCACGACTGGGTGATCACGACCGGGGGGATCGGTCCGACCCACGACGACGTGACGATGGAGGGCGTGGCCCGGGCGTTCGGCGTCCCCCTCGTGCGGCTGCCGGGGATGGAGCAGGCGATCCGCCGCACGTTCGGGGCGGGAACGACCGACGTTCACCTGCGGATGGCCCTGGCGCCCGAGGGAGCGGGACTGGTCCACGGGGAACCCGGCCGCTGGCCCACGGTCCGCTTCCGGAACGTCTTCGTGCTGCCGGGAATCCCGGAGGTCCTGCGCCGGAAGCTGCCCGGCGTGCTCGCGGCGATTCCCCCCGGTCCCGGCTTTCACCGGCGGGTCGTGCGCCTCCGGGGAGCCCGGGAGAACGACCTCGCGCCCCTGCTCGACTCCCTCGTCGAGGGGTATGGCTCGGTCTCGATCGGGTCGTATCCCCGCCCGGGAGAGCTGGAGATCACCTTCGAGGGGACCGACGAGGAGGCCGTCCTCGCCGCGGAACGGGCATTCCGGGAACGGGTGGGGAAGGGACCGTCAGGGCAGGAAGGCGGGTAGGGGGACCCCCACCCGCCGGAGCACGTGCGTCACCCCGAGCAGCAGCCACCACGCACCGACGAGGCGAAAGAGCCACAGGACGGCGGACGTCCCGACGAGGGCCTGGACGTGGACCGGGAAGGGAGGGCGGAGCCGTCCGGTTTCCCGGGGCCCGAGGGGCACGGCCAGCCACCCGAGGGGCAGGACCGTGAGGGCCACCCCCAGCCGGAAGACGGCGTCCGCGTCGGCCGGGGTCAGCGGACCCGCCCAGCGCCGGTCGGCGGCCACCGCCAGCAGGAGAAAGAGCAGCAGCGAGCCCAGGATCCCGGTGCGAAGGAAGGCACGCCAGCGGTGCGCCCGTCCGAGGAGCCGGCGGAGCGCGGTTTCGTGGGGAGCGCCGCAGCAGCGCCAGGTGGTTGCGCCGCCCGGTTCCTCCAGGACGAGGATCGGGCCCTCCCCCACCGGGCGGCCGCACCACAGGCAGCGCCGCGTCGCCCGCGAGAGGGCGAACGGCCGGGCGTAGAGGCGGTGGGTCACCATCAGCAGGATGCCGGCCGCGAGGGAAGGCAGGGTGCCGAGGGGACGGGACAGGAAGAGCCAGAGAACCAGCGGCACCGGCAGGAAGAGAAGGATCCCGGCGAGACGGTCGAACACGGAAGGGAGACGAGCCGGGGCGGCCCCCGCCGGGACCGCCCCGCGACCGTCCTCAGACGACGAAATCGTGCGGGCGAACGGTCTTGCGGCCGTTGGCCTGGGCGCGCTTGACGGCCTGCTCGATGTACCAGTGGACGACGTTGTTCAGCGCCTCGGGGGCGTCGGAGGCCACGTTCACGTCGTAGGCCCGCAGGGCGGCCTTCACCTTGCTGCCGACGAGCAGCATCTCGGCCGGCTTCGCCGCCTTCTTCCTCGCGGCCCTCTTCGTCGTCTTCTTCGCGGCCTTCTTTCGGGTCGCCTTCTTCTTCGCCATGTTCTCCGTCCTCCCTCGGCGGCCGGTCGTTCCCGGCGCCTGGCATCGTTGGAGCATCGAATCCGCGACATTCCTAGCACCGCGATCCACCGTGATCAAGCGCGAACCGGCGTTTTTTTGCGTTCTGGGGGTGATTTCCGCGCATTTTCCCGCCCGGGACCGGGGTCGTCCGTCTCTCCCCGGCCGCTTTCCCGGGCTGCAGGGGGACTCCCTTGCCGCCCGTCTCCGCGGGAACGAACGTTTCCTCGGCACGACTTCCTCGCCGCGGGGGGCGAGGAGGGGAGGACACTCGGCATGGAGCATCCGGTGCGACCGCGACGGGCCCTGCTCGTCGCCGGACTCCTGGTCGTGGTGGTCGCGGCCGGCAGCGGCTGCGCTCTCTTCCACCGGGACGGGGGCCCGGCGGTGACCGGCGGGGCTGCCGTCCACGAGCAGAACGTTCCTTCCGGGACGGGGCCGGCCGCAGGGCCCGTCGCCGGTGACGTCGACGGCACGGCGGCCCGGGCGGGAGAACTGGTGGTCGCGATGATCTTCGCGCGGGACCGGGAGGAACGGCTGGCCCGTGCCCGGGAGCTGCTCGCCCTGCAGGCCGAGCTGCCGGCCCCCGGCGGGAAGGCCGACCCGGCGGCCCGGGCGGCCCGTGCCTGGCTCGAGGAATGGCTGCATCCCGCGGACGAACGCCAGCGCCGGCAGGGCCGGATCGGGCCGCGGATCGGCGTGCGGGACATCTGGCATGCGCCCGGCTACGAGGTCTGGATCGAGGCGGGAGACGGCCTGCTCGTTCTCGGGCGGGACGGTCGCCTGCTCGGCCGCATCGCGCCCCCCGGCGGGGGGACCCTGCACGGGGTGGCGTTCCACGACGTGGACGACGACGGTCAGGACGAGGTGTTCCTCGAGATCGACTCCGGGGTGAATTCCGGCAACCGGTACGTGGAGATCACCGGCTGGAAGGAGGTAGGGGGGGCCTTCCGGCAGGTGCTCGCGCGGCGGCTGCACGCCACCGCCTTCCGCTGGCTCGATGCCGGCCTCGGCGCCCGGCTGGCCCTCGTCCGTCTCTCGGGACGGCCGTACCTGGTCATCGACCCGGAGAACGAGCCGGAGTTCCTCCGCTGGGACGAGGACCGGACCGGTTTCGTCACGGAAGCGGCGCCCGCCCGCCGGGCCCGGGTGTTCTGAGCCCCGTTCCGGGCGGTTGCGGGCGGCCGCGGACTCCTGCGGGTCCGGGCCCCGGCCGCCCGGGCAGGCTTTCCTTGCTTCGCGGGGGGGGCGGGGTAGCATGGATCCCGCTCCCATGGCTGGAACGAGCGGAAAGAGAACCGGTTCGCCGGGGAACGGTGGCCCCGGCGCCCTGCCCCGGGGCACCTGGCTCGTCCTCCTCGCCGCCCTGCTGCCCTACCTGGCGCTGCCGACGAAACCCCTCCTGATCGACGCACCCCTGGCGGTGATCCAGAATCCCGTCCTGCGGGACGGGAAGGTGGCCGATCTCTTCTCCCACGACTTCTGGGGGGCCCCGACGGAGGCCCGCTGGGGAACCCGTTCCTACCGCCCCCTGGTGAACCTGACCTGGTGGATCCAGCACCGTCTCCTCGGGACGGACGAGTCGACGCCGATCGACCCGGAGGCTCCGGTCAACCGGACGCTCGCGACCTGGCTGCACGTGGAGGACATGGGTCTCCACGCTCTGGGCGCACTGCTGTTCCTCCTGTTCCTGCTCGAGCTCCTGCCCGACCCGCGGTGGGCGGTGCCGGGGACGGTGCTCTTCGCCGTGCATCCCCTGCTGAGCGAGGCGGTGAGCTGCACGGTGGGCCGCGCCGACCTGATGGCCTCCGTCGGGTTCCTCGGCGTCCTCGTCCTGCACCTCCGGGCCGACCGTTCCCGGCGCCCCTGGCTGCTCGAGGCCGGCGCCCTGCTCCTGCTGGCGGCGACGTTCCTCTGCAAGGAATACGCGGTCGCGTTCCCCTTCCTGCTGCTCGGGGTGGAGATCGCCCTCGGACTCGCCCGGGGATGGCCGGCCGGCGCCGCGCGCCGCCGCCGGCTCGTCGTGCTCGGCGCCGCGTTTGCGATCCTCGCGGTCTACCTCGGCCTCCGGCTCTACCTCTTCGGGGCCCTCGGCGGCGTCCCGATGCTGGGGGTGGGAGACAACCCGGTCTACGGGAAGCCCCTCTCCGTGCGCTGGGCGACCGCCGCGTGGCTGCTGCTCCTCGGCGCCCGGCTCCTCGTCCTGCCGGTCCGCCTGACCTACTTCTACAGCTACGGCACGATCCCGATCGCCGAGAGCTTTCTCGACCCCCATGCCCTCGGGGGCCTCGTGCTGGTCGGCCTGCTGGTGGCCGTCTCGATCCATGCCGCCGCCCGGCGCCGGGATCCGCTGCCCGCGATCGCCTCCCTGCTGTTCCTCCTGCCCCTCGGCCCCAGCCTGAACACCGTCAGCATCGCCGGCGTCCTCTTCGCCGAGCGGTTCTTCTACCTCCCGGTGGCGGGCCTGGCCCTCCTCGTCACGGGGGAGCTGGCGCGGTCCGTGCGCACGGAGGGGGGCCGGCGGGTGGCGCTGGTCGCCCTGGCCGCGGTGTCGGTGGTGTTTGCCGGGATGACCGCCCTGCGGGTGCGGGACTGGACCTCCCCGGAGAGCATCGCCCGGGCCGGCGTGCGGGCCTATCCCCGGGCCAGCGGCGCCTGGCTGGAACTCGGGCTGGCCCTCGCCGCGCAGGGCCGGGACGCGGAGGCGGCGCAGGCGTTCGAGAAGAGCCTCGAGGAGTGTCCCCAGAGCCCGTTCACCTGGAAGAACTACGCCGTCGCCCTGATGCGGCTCGGCAGGTACGAGGAATCGGTGTCCGCGTGGCGGCGCTGCCTCGAGATGAGTCCGCCCGACCTGGCGCCCCTGTGGCGGGGACTCGGCAAGGCGGAGCTGCTGGCGGGGCACCCGGACCGGGCGGTCCGGGCCCTCGGGCGGGCGTTCCAGCTGCGACGGCGGGACGCGGAACGCCAGCAGGATCCCCGGGTGAAGGCCGCCCTGGAACAGGAGGTGAACGAGCTGCGGGTGCTCTACCAGCGGGCGCTGCTGCGGCTCGCCCAGCAGCGGCTCCGGGAGTCCCGGCCGGGCGAGGCCCGGGAACTGGCCCGCCGTGCGGTGGCGCTCGGCTCCCTGCCGCCTCCCGGCCTCTTCCTCGCGGGACAGGTGCTCCACCGGGCCGGCTTCCGGGACGAGGCGCGGGGCCTCTTCCGGGAGGCGCTCGCGGCGGACCCGGACCTGCTGCGAAAGAAGCACGAGGTGGCGGTGGAACTGGACCGCAAAGGGAACCACGCCGCGGCGGCGGAAGCCTTCCGGGAGATCCTCGCCGTCCGGCCGGATCACGTGTCCACGCTCTTCAATCTCGGCCGGAACCTCCTCCTCGCCGGGCGTCCCGGGGAGGCGATCGGGTACCTGGAGCGGGGGCTCGCCCTCCGGGAGGACCCGCGGGCGCGCCGGCTGCTCGAGGAGGCCCGCCGCCGGGCCCGCCGGACGCCCCGCACCACGCGCCTGCGCTGACGCGGGCAGAGGGAGACCACCGATGGGAACCAGGTTGACCGCGATCGCCGCCGTCCTCGGCCTGCTGCTGCCGGCCGCGGCGCTGCCGGCCCGGGCCGGGCGGGTGCCCCGGAAGAACAGCCCGGACCAGGAACACCCGAAGCGCCCGGAGGGAAAGGGATTCGGGCTCGCCATGCCGAACCTGAAGGACAACCCGTTCTTCCAGCGGGCCGCACAGGTTCCCCCGCGGCCCCCGGAAACGTGGGAGCGGCAGCTGCCGGAGCGGGTCGGGAAGTTCGCCCGCCGGGAGATGAACGGGCGGACCCGGTGGTACGGACCGGCGGGGACGAGCGAGGTGCACGGCACCTGGGCGGACGACCGGGGGAACGCGGTCCGGCTCGATCTCGTCGATCCCGGCGGCCTGCCCCCGGAAATCAGCCCGCAGTACCGCCCCTTCCCGGGACCCGGGGCGCGGGAAAAGGTCGGCGACACGATCCGCGAGGGGGTCACCATCGCGGGCTGCCCGGGGGTCGCGGAATACCGGCCCGGGGAGCGGGGCGGCAAGATCGAGATCGTCGCCGGCCCCCGGGTCCGGCTGACGGTCGCGTCCGCGAGCGTCCCGCCGGCGGAGCTGCGGGCCTTCCTCGAGGCGCTGCCGCTCCGGGAAATCGCTGCCCTGGCCCCGGAGCCGACCCCGGACTTCTCGGACCTCCTCCCGCAGAAGGAAGGGCAGCAGGCGCCACGGGAACAGCAGTAGCGGCGGGAGATCGGCCGCCGGGAGACACGGGCCGGGGAACCCCCGGCGGCCCGTGCCGCCCCGGGATGGCGGGTCGCCCGGGGAGGAAGGTGGCGGGACGGCGCGGTCCCTGAACGAAGCGGGCCCCGCGATCGCGGGGCCCGCTCCCGGTTGCCGGAGGGAAACGGCCGGTCAGTTGGCGGGAGGTCCGCCGCGGCGGCCGCCGCGCATCCGCCCCCCCATCGGTCCCTTCCGCCCGGGACGGGGCCCGCGGTGGCGGCGCATCAGGTCCTCGAGCTTCCGGCGCTGCTCCGGGGTGAGGATCTTCGCGATCGCCACCCGCCGCTCCAGGTTGGCCCGGGCGAGGGCGGCGTCGGCTTCCGTCACCCGGTCGATCGCCCGGCCGAGGGCCTTCTCGTCGAGCTGGTCCTCGTGGAGGAGCCGCGCCAGCTCCAGGTGGGCCTTCTCGGCGGCGGCCCGCAGGTCCGCCTCCGCGGAAACGCTCCGGTACCACGTGTCCTCGATCCGCTTCACCTGGTCATCGGTCAGGCCGAGCGCCTCGCGGGTCCGCGGGTTCCGCCACCAGCCGCCGGGACCGGGTCCCATCCCCGGGCCGGGGCCCATGTCCGGGCCCGGACCCATCCCGGGGCCCCGGTGGTGCCGGGGGCACCCGGGTCCGTGGGGCCGGGCGAAGGCCGCCGGGGCGGCGAGAAGGAGGGCGAGGAGGGCGATCGCCGGGATCACGGCGAGGGAAGGGCGGTTCCCGGTCGGGTTCCTGCGCATCGGGTTCATCCTTTCCGGGCGCCGCCCGCGGGGGGCGGGGCCTCTCCGTCGTCGGCGGCCGGGGACGGGTCCTCTCCCGCGAGGAAGCGGGCGAGGCCCGCGCCCGGCACGTCGGGAAACTCCAGGCTCGCCCCCGGCTCGTCCCAGGGGTCGTAGGCGGCGAGCGGGTCGTCGAACGAGGTGGAGGCCACCGTGGCCGCGGCGGGCGCTTCCCCGGGCCGGGGCGCGGGCAGGAAGGACCACGGGAGGAGAACGAGCAGGAGGGCCGCCGCGGCGAGGGCGATCCCCGCCCGGCGCCGCGCCCGCGCCCGGGCGCGCTCGGCGCGCACCGCCGCGAGGATCTCCTCCCGCTGGCGGGCGAAGAAGGCCTCGGCCCACGCCCGGTCGTTCTCGATCCCGCGCATCTTCACGTCCTCCCGGCGACGCCCGGGGCCCTCCCGAACCCGGCGAGCCGGGCCCGGAGCAGGCGGGTGCCGCGGAACAGGTGCACCTTCACCGTGCCGTCGTGGAGACCGAGGCGCGCCGCGATCTCCCGGACCGGGAGCCCCTCGGTGAACCGCAGCCGGAACACCTCCCGCTGCCGGCCCGGAGGAAGGGCCGCGAGCTCTTCCCGGACCGCCCGCCGCAGCTCGGCGGCGAGCAGGTCCTCCTCGGGATCCGGCGCCGGGTCCGGGACTCCTTCCGGCGGAGCCGCCTCCACCGGGGCGGGGTGCCCGCGCCGCGCCCGGTCGACGGCCAGCCGGCGGAGGGTGGACAGGCACCAGGCGCCGAAGCTGCCCGGGTCCCGCAGCCGGCCCAGCTCGCGGAACGCCCGGAGGAAGGTCTCCTGGACCAGGTCGTCGGCGTCCTCCACCCCTCCGGCCGCCGCCAGCGCCCGGGCCGTCAGCGGCCGCTGCCAGCGCCGCACCAGCTCGGCGAACGCACCCTCGTCCCCCCGGCGGGCCCGGCGGACCAGCACCTCGTCGGGGGGATCGTGGGGGGGTCCTGCGCTCGCGGTCATCGTCGGCCTCCACCCCACAGGACGGCTTCCCGGGGAATCGGTTGACAGGGTACCCCGCCGGCGAAGGCGGGGAGTAGACTCGGAGGTCTCCGCCCGCCGGGGCGGACCGCCGCCGGAGGAGCCGATGGCGCGCCTGACGAAGATCACGACCCGCACCGGGGACGACGGCCGGACGATGCTCGGGTCCGGCCGGAGGGTGCCCAAGGATGACCCCCAGGTCGAGGCCTACGGGGACGTGGACGAGCTGAATTCCCTGCTCGGGGTCGTCCTGTCCCGCGGTCCGGAACCGGAGGTCGGCGAGGTGCTGCACCGGGTCCAGAGCGAGCTGCTGCACCTCGGGGGGGTCCTCGCGATGCTCGACCCGGAAGGAAAGAAGAAGGCCCCGAACCTGGTCCGGAACCGGCACGTCAACCGCCTGGGCCGGGAGGTGGAGCGGTTCAACGCCGACCTCTCCCCCCTCGAGACGTTCATCCTGCCGGCGGGGACCGAGACGGCCGCCCTCCTGCACCTCGCCCGCACGGTCTGCCGGCGGGCCGAGCGGCGGGTGGTCGCCCTCGGGCGGGAACGCCCCCTGCCCCCGACCCTCGTCCGCTACCTGAACCGGCTCTCGGACCTGCTGTTCGTCCTGGCCCGGTGGGAGAACCGGGCGAAGGGGACCGGGGACGTCTCCTGGGACACGGAGGCGTGAGCCGCGGACGATGACTCGGACCCGCCGGGCCCCCCGTCTCCTCGTCGGCCTCGCTCTCCTGGCCGCGCTCGCGGCGGGGGATGCCCCGGCCTCCCCCCCGGCCCCCCGCCGGATCTGTTCCGTCAGCCTCGCCGGCGACGAGCTGCTGGCCCTGCTCGTTCCGGCCGACCGCGTGGTCTGCGTCTCCCGCTACGCCGACGACCCCGACCTGGCCGCCTGCGCCGGGCACTGGCCCCCCGCGATCCCCCGCCTCGCGGCCAGTCTCGAGGCGGTCCTGGCCCGCCGCCCGGACCTGGTCGTCGCCGCCCCCTGGAACCGGGCCGACTTCCTGCGGACCCTCCGCCACGTGGCGGTGCCGGTGCTCGTCCTGCCGGACGTGCGGGGCTTCGAGGACGTCCGGCGCGCCGTGCTGGATCTCGGGCGCGCGGTGAAGGAGACGGAACGGGCACGGCGGATCGTCCGGGACATGGATGCCCGCCTCGCCGGCCTGGCGAGGCGGCTTGCCGGGGTGACCCGGCGGCCGCGGGTGCTCTTCTTCTCCCACCTGGTCGTGGCCGGGGCGGAGACGACGATCGACGAGGTCATCGATCGCGCCGGGGGGCGGAACGCCGCCCGGGAACTGGGCATCACGGGACACCGCCGGGTTTCGCTGGAGGCGATCCTCTCCCTCGACCCGGACGTGCTGCTGGTGGGCCGGGGCGGGGGGGATTCCCTCGCCGCCGCCCTGGCCGCCTGGCCCGCCCTGCGGAACCTCCGCGCGGTCCGGGAGGGCCGCACGTGCGAGGTGCCCGCCCGGTTCCTGACCACCGTCGGACCCGCACTGGCCCGGGGGGCGGAGGCGGTCGCCCGGTGCCTCCATCCCGGGCGGTTCTCCGCCGACTCCCGGGGGAAGGACGGCCGCGCCGGCGAACTCTCCCCCGCCGTTCCGGGCGCGGGGCCGGGGATGGCCCCCGGCGGGGCGCGGGCGCCGTGAGGAAGACGTTCCCGTCCCTCGTCGCGGCCGTGGGGGTTTTCCTCGCGGCGGCGCTGCTCGCCACCGTGCTCGGCGGAACGGCGGCGGTGCCGCCCGGCGACGCGGTCCGGGCCCTGGTGTCGCCGGCCGACGCGCCGGCCCTGGCTCGCACGATCGTCCTCGAGGTGCGCCTGCCCCGGGTGCTGGTCCTGCTGCTCGCCGGCGCGGGCCTCGCGGTCGCCGGCGCCGCCCTCCAGGCCACCCTCCAGAACCCCCTCGCCGACCCGGGGCTCCTCGGCCTGTCCGGGGGGGCCGCCCTCGGGGCGGTGCTCGCCCACGCGGCCGGGCTCCCGGCGCGGGCGCCGTGGGCGCTTCCCGCGGCGGCCTTCGCGGGGGCGATCCTCGCCCTCCTGGTCGTCTTCCTGGTGGCCCACGCGGCGGCGCGGCCCGGGGCGACCACGGTGATCCTGGCGGGGGTGGCCGTCGCCAGCTTCACCTCGGCGATCGTCTCGGTGCTGCTCCTCGGCACCGGCGAACACCGGGTCCACGAGATCTTCGCCTGGCTGCTCGGGTCCGCGGAGGGCCGCGGCTGGGACCACCTGCGCCTCGCCCTGCTCCCCGCCCTGGCCGGGATCGCCGGCCTGGTCGCCGTTTCCCGCCTCCTCGACGCCCTTTCCCTCGGGGACGAGCACGCCGCCGGCATCGGAGTGGATCTCGCCCGGGCCCGGGCCCTGGTCTTCGCCCTCGTGGCCCTGGCGGCCGGGAGCGTCGTCGCCGTCACCGGCCCGATCGGGTTCGTCGGCCTGATGGTGCCCCACGGGGTCCGGCGCTTCACCGGGGCCGGCGCCCGCGGCCTCCTGCCGGCGGCGGCCCTGGCCGGCGGGTCGTTCCTGGCCCTCGCGGACCTGGCCGCCCGCATCGTCTCGCCGACCTTCGACCTCCCGGTCGGCGTCGTCACCGCCCTCGCCGGCGTGCCGTTCCTGCTCGCCCTCCTCCGCCGCGCTCCCTCCTGAGGGGCCGGGGTTGGCCGCGGGCGCGCGACACCCCGGACCGGGGCACGGCATCCCGCGGGGAGACGCGCCGCCCCGCGCACCCGGCGGCGCCGGGAGGGGGGAGATCGAGCTCCCGCCGGGCCCGGAGCCCGGTTCAGGGCGCCGGGTCGGGGATCACCGTGACGACGACCCGGCGGCGGGGACGGGGCCCGTCGAACTCGCAGAGGAAGACGTTCTGCCAGGTGGAGAGGCCGAGGTTTCCCTCGATCACCGGGATCGTTTCGCCGGGTCCGACGAGGCCCGACTTGAGGTGGGCGTCCCCGTTGCCGTCCTGGCGGTCGTGCTCCCAGGCGCCCCGGGGAACGAGTTTCCGGAGCAGGGTGACGACATCCCGCTGGACGCTGTCGTCCCAGTTTTCCTGGATCATGATCGCGGCGGTCGCCCCCTGCACGTAGACGTGGACGAGGCCGTCCCGGACGCCGCTCTCGGCCACGACCGCCCTCACCCGGTCGGTGATGTCGAGCAGTTCCTCGCGCCGCCCCGTGGCCACCTCGATCACCCGGCGCATCGCCGTCAGTCCTCCCGGGCCGCCGGCCCCGGCCGACGGGATTCGAACACACGGATGATCACCCAGGCGAGCAGGGTGACGACCGGCGTCGCGGCGGGCATGGCGCCGAACACGGAGGGCCCTCCTTTCCCGGGCACGGGTTCCCAGCATCGGCGACCCGCCGCCGGGAGGCAAGACCGGGGTCAGGACAGCACGGCGGCGAGGGCCAGGCCGAGGGCGAGGAGGGCGTGGGTGGCCAGGTTCCACGCCACGTTGGCGGCCAGGGCGGGCACGGGGATCTCGCCGGGGGCGCCCCGGAAGGCCCATCCCAGGGGCCGGGCGAGAAGCACGGACGGCAGCAGCCCGAGGACCGCCCAGCCCGGCAGGATGCCGAGCAGGATGCCGCCGAGGATCGTGGCCGGGACCAGCAGCGCGGTGACGGCCCAGACCATCGCCGCCAGCGCCGGCCCGAGGGCGAGGACCAGGTTGCGCCGGCCCCCCGAGCGGTCCGCCTCGACGTCCGGGAACTCGTTGAGCAGCAGGAGGTCGAACGTCAGGAAGAACGACGGCGCGGCCACCGCGATTGCCACGGGGCCGATCCACCCGTCCTGGACCAGGGCGGACCCGAGGACCGGCAGGGCGCCCAGCCCGAGCCCGGCGCCGACCTCCCCGAGGCCGATCCGCGCGAGCAGGTCGGTGTACCCGAGCACGAGCACCGCCCCGAGGGCGAGGAACGGGACCAGGGGCCAGCCGACCGTGACGAGGAACCATCCGCCGGCGGCGCACCCGACGGCGATCATGGCCAGGCCGAAGGCGAGGGCCGCGCCGGGCGAGAGGTTCCCCCGGGGGATCGTCTTGCTGCCCCCGCTGAACGGGGTCGGACGGGTGGCGTGGTCGATTCCCGTCCGGGCGTCGGAGACCTCGTTGAGCACGTTGACGGCCACGTGCAGGGCGACGAGGCCGACGAGGGCCAGCGCCGCCCGTCCCGGGCGGAACACCGCCCCGTCCGCCACCGCGGCGGCGGTCCCGAGGGCGACCAGCACCACCGGGAGCGCGAGGAACGGCACCCGCGCCACCCCGAGAAACGCGGACAGGCGACCCATGGCGGCAGAAGTGTACCCCGGCGCCCGCGGCCCGGCCGCCGGGAGCCGCCCTCCAGGGTGCGCGTTGACCGGCGCGCCCGGGGTGACCCTCGGCCGCCTGCCCGCCGCGTGAACCGGCACGGCTCGCCGGAGTGGGCCGCCGCCCGGGGCCCGGCCGCGCGGGGTGCTTCTCCCGGTGGCCCGTCGCCCTCCGATGGGCGGTCGGGAGAAAGAGCGGGATAACGGGAGAAATTGCAAGGGGGGTGTTCGAGAACAGGTGATTTCGCAAGTCGCGTGCGGGATAAGGCCCGATTTTGCAAGTCTCGGCGGCTGAAGTTGCCCGGAAAGTTGCAAAATTAGAGGTTATCGCACACCCACCTTGCAGGAATGGCCGTTATCCCGCCCGTTTTCGGGATCGTGGCGACAGCGAGAACGACGACCACGAGGATCTTGCGGAAGTGGCGGTCATGCCGCTCGTTTTCGGAAGCGGAGATCCGGCGCACGGGCTGCTTCTCGGCGGCATGATGCCGGCTCGCGAGGCATTCGCGGGGCGAATGGCGGTTTCATTCGCCGGGCGGTTGCCCGTCCAACCGCGGAGCGGTTCCTCGGCCAACCCCGGGGCGGTT
>CAZOTT010000013.1:0-9755 GCA_964582785.1 uncultured Acidobacteriota bacterium
TCCCGCACGCAACCTGCCAGATTCGCGGTTATCCCACACCCCACCTGCCATTTCGGGAGTTATCCCGCACCCGACCTGCCAGGAACCCCGTTATCCCGCACCCCCTGGCCGATCCAGGGAAAGTGCGCCCGGAACGGGGGCTCGGTTGCGACGACAACGACATGCGTGACAGGCCCTTGCTCTGGCCACCACCGGACCCGGCAAGTCGAGCAGAAGTTCCTGCGGGAACACCGGGAAAGTACGACCTCCGTCCCCGGCGTACCTGCCAACCTGGCCGGCCGCCGCCTCGAAGCCTCGTCCCGGAAAACACTCCGGGTCACCCGGCGTGTCCCCCGGATGGAACCGGTCCGCCACCTGCCCGGCCCCGGGAGACCGGGGGCCCGCACCCGGCAAAGCGCTCCCCGCGCGGGCGCCCCGCGCGGCGGGCTCCCGCCGCCCCCCGGGCGCGAAGAGGCGCGGGTCCGGGGACCCGCGCCCTCGCCGCCGGCCGGCGGGGTGGGACGGCCTAGTGGGAGGGGTTCTGGCCCACGACCAGGATGGCGTGGTCGATCGCCCGGTCCAGGGCCTCGAGGATGTCGGTGGGCGGCCCCTGGTCCTCGAGGCGCCGCGCGAAACTGGACGCGCTGTGGTAGTAGAGCGGCGGTACCCGGTTCAGCGCCACGCAGTACATGTCCTCCACGCACTGCTGGCAGCGGCACACCTCGGGACAGCGCTCCAGCTTCTGCTCGAGCATCCGGCAGGCGAGCACCTCGACGGCGTTGCGGATCCGGTCGAGGCGGATCCCCAGGACCTGGCGCATCTCCCCCTCGACCGTCGCCGGGGACGACGACAGGGGCTCGCGCTGTTCCTCGCGCTCGTGGTTCGGCTGGTCGGTGTACAAGGGAACCTCCCGCGAAACGGATCGTGTCCTCCCGGCCAAAGGTGGGTTCCCCGGGGCGGCGGCGTCAAGCCGCGGCGGCCGGCGACCGGCGGGCTGCCGGGGTCCCGCGGGGCGAGGACGTGGGAGAATCATGCCGGGAGCCGTCCATGAACCGTGTCGACACACCGGTCCGCCCGTTCCCCCGGGTCCCGGTCCTCCTGCTGCTGGGGGCCGCGGGGCTCGCCTGGGCTCTCTGCCTCGGGACGCGGGACCTCTGGCCCCCCGACGAACCCCGGTACGCCCTGGTGGCCCGGGAGATGCTCGAGGGAGGGTCGTGGTTCCTCCCCCACGTCAACGGCCACCCCTACCCGGACAAGCCGCCCCTCCTCTTCTGGATGATCGCCCTCGCCTCGCGCCTGGCCGGGGGGGTCAGCCAGGTCACGGCCGTGCTTCCCTCGCTGGTCTCCGGGCTGCTCGCCGCCCTCGGCGCCGCCCGGATCGCGTACGTGCTGCCGGGACGGCGGGCGGTACGGGCCCCCCTGGTCGCGGCGGGCCTGCTGGTGGTCTCCTGGCGGTTCGTGCTGCAGGCGACGGTGGGCCAGATCGACATGCTCCTGGCGGCGGGAACGACCTGGGCCTTTCTCCTCCTGGTGCTCGGGGCCGGCCTCGACCCCGGTGGAAGCCCCCGGCCCCGTCTGGCGGTCCTCGCCTGGGGGGTGATGGGACTCGCCATCCTGGCGAAGGGGCCGGTCGGCCTGGTGCTGCCCCTCGGCGGCCTCGTGTCGGGCCTGCTGCTCGCCGGGGAACGGGTGCCCTGGCGGCGGCTCGCGCCCGTCACCGGGCTGGCGCTCCTGCTCGCGGTTCTCGCCGCCTGGCTGGCCCCCGCCTCCCTGGAGGCGCTGCGCGGGGGAAACACCTCCTGGCTCGCGAACCTCCTCTTCCGCCAGACCGCCGTCCGCTACTTCGCCTCCTGGCACCACTTCCGTCCTCCCTGGTACCTCTTCGTCGTTCCCCTCTACGACTTCCAGCCGCTCGTTCTCTTCGCGGCGCCCGGGCTCCTCGCCCTGCCCCGGGCCTTCCGGCTCGCCCGCCGGCCCGGCGCGGCTCCCGGCGACCGGCGGGAGGCCCGGGCGCTCCTCCTCCTCGCCGGGGCGGTGGCGTTCATCCTCGTCTTCTTCTCGGTCCCGCGGGGCAAGCGGGCGGTCTACCTCCTCCCGGCGATGCCGCTCCTCGCGGCCCTGGCCGGGATCGACCTGGACCGCCGCCTCGCCGGCCGGGCGGCCCGGGGGCCGCTGCGGGTCGCGGCGGCGACCACCGGCCTGCTGCTGGCGGCGGCGGCCGCCGCCCTGGCGCTGCTCGCGCCGGGGAAGCTGGCCGCCCGGGGAATCACCCTGCACCCCGGGCCGGTGGCGGCGCTCCTCGCCCTTGCCGGGATGCTGCTGTTCGGGGCGGCCCTGGCCCGCCGGCCGGGTCCCTGGTTCGGCGCCGCGCTCCTCGCCGGTCTCCTCACCTGGGGGGCCGCCTTCCGGGTCGTCCTGCCCGCCCTGGACGCCCGGAACTCGGCGCGGACGTTCGTCGCCGCGGTCCGGGAGCGGTTGCGGCCGGGGGCCCCCGGGGGGATGGTCGATTTCCGCGCCCGGTTCGGGTTCCACGCGGGCCATCTCGTCGAGGCGGCCCCCTCGGACCACGCGGCGATGGACCGCCTCGCCCGCCGCCTGGCGGGGAAGGATCCCTTCTGGGTGATCGTCCGGGAACGGCACCTGCCGGCCCTGCTGCGGCGGATCCCGCCGGGTCGGCGCCCGGTCGAGGTGCTGCGCCGGGCCGTCGGGAATTCCGTCTTCGTCGTCCTCGCCAACCGGGCCGCCCTCCGGGAACCCCCCGGGCCGGCGGGAGACCGCGGCGGGGAGGTTCCCCGGTGACGGCGCCCCGGGTCCGCCGGCCGGCCGGGGGGTGGGCGCGCACCCTGCTCCTCGTGGCCCTCGCGGCCGCCTCCCTCGCCCCCTCCGTCGTGGGCCGGGAGCTGCTTCCGCCGGACGAGCCCCGCTTCGCCCTGGTGGCCCGGGAGATGTTCACCTCGGGGGACTGGGTCGTCCCGACGCGGGGCGGACGCCTCTACCTGGACAAGCCGCCCCTCCTGTTCTGGACCGCCGCCCTGGCCTTCCGGGCCGCGGGGGGACCGTCCGAGGCCGCGGCCCGGATCCCGCCCCTCCTGGCCACCCTGCTGCTGGTGCTGGTCCTCCACCGGCAGGGACGGCGGTGGTTCGGGGAACCGGCGGCCACCCTGGGCACCCTCGTCTTCTCCTCGTTTCTCCTGGTCCAGCAGCGGGGCGCCTGGGTCGCCACCGATCCCCTGCTGGCGAGCGCGGTGTTCCTCGCCCTCGCGGCCCTGGACCGCTGCCGGGAGGGGGGCGTCCTTCCCGCGGCCCTGGCCGGGATCGCCACCGCCCTCGGGTTCCTGGCCAAGGGGCCGGTGGCCGTCCTCCACCTGGTCCTGGCCGCGGTGGCCGCCTGGCTCGCCGGGGAGCGGCTCTCCCTGCGTCCCCTCCTGCGCCCCGCCGGCCTCCTGCCGTTCCTCGCCGTGGCCCTGCCCTGGCCCGCGCTGCTGGTGGCGCGGCTGGGATGGGCCGCCCCCCGCCACGCCCTCTGGCACCACAACGTCGAGCGGTTCGCCCGGTCCTGGGACAACCTGGAGCCCTGGTGGTACCAGGGGAAGGCCCTGTTCCTCGGGTCCCTGCCCTGGTCCCTGGTCCTCGCGGGCGCCCTCGCCCCCGCCGTGCTCGGGCCCCTTCTCCGGGAACGTCGCGCCCGCTGGCTGGCCGGCTGGGCGCTCCTGGAGGCGGCCTTCTTTTCCCTTCCCGCCGGCAAGCGGGGGGTCTACCTGCTGCCGGTCTTCCCGGCCCTCGGACTCCTCGCCGGCCTGGCGATCCCCCTGGTCCGCACCCGCCGCGGCCCCCGCCGCGCCGGCGCCATCCTCGCCGGCCTGGCCGCCGCCGCGGCCCTGGCCCTCGCCGCCTCTCTCGCGGCCGGGGGGCCGGGCCTTCCCGCGGCCCTTGCCGGGGACCCCGCCGTCCGCCGGGGGGCGGTGGCCCTCCTCCTCCTTCTGGGGACGACCCTCGGGGCCACGGCCCTGCTGCTCGCCCGGGGAGACCGCCGGTACCCCTGGCCGATCGTCCTGCTGCTCCTCGGAACGGGACTCCTGTGGCCCGCGTTCCTCGCCCCGGCGATCAACGCGGGCCAGGGAGCCCGGGCCTTCGCGGAGGCCGCCCGGCGGGCCGTGCCCCCGGGGAGCCGGATCGGCGTCACCCGGACCAAGTGGGAGATCGTCGCGTGGTACAGCGGGTGGGAACTTCACCGGCTGGAGTCCCCGGCCGGGGTCCGGGAATGGCTTTCCGGCCCCGGCTGCCGGGTGGCGCTCGGCCCCCCCGGCGAACTGGGAGCCCGGGACCGGTGGCCCGCGGGAACAGAAATCCTCTTCCGGGGCCGGATCGGCCGCCGGCGCTACCTCGTGGTGGGACGGGGCTGCCGGGGGACCGGCCCCTAGGCCAGCCCGTGGGCCAGGAGGAGGTCCCGGTCGTCCAGCAGGGTTTCCGTCGGTCCCCCGGCCACGACCCGGCCCCCGTCCAGGATCACCGCCTCCGGGCAGAGAGCCCGGGCGAAGGAGAGGTCGTGGGTGGCGACGAGCTGGGTGGCCGGGAGGCCCCGCAGCAGTTCCGCCAGCTCCCGGCGGCCCCGCGGATCGAGGCCGGAGGTGGGTTCGTCGAGCAGGAGCACCCCCGGCTCCAGGACGAGAACGCCGGCAAGGCAGGCCCGCCTCTTCTCTCCCCGGGACAGGTGGTGGGGCGGGCGTTCCCCTCGCCCGGGCAGCCCGACCCGGCGGAGGGCCGCCTCCGCCCGCCGGTCCGCCTCCGCCGGGGGGATCCCCCGGACCCGGAGTCCCCAGGCCACGTCCTCGGCCACCGTCAGGCAGAACAGCTGGTCGTCCGGGTCCTCGAAGACGATGCCGACCTCCCGCCGCAGCTCCCGGGCGGCGTCCCGGTCGGTCCAGGACCGGCCGCCGATCCGGACCTCTCCCGGGGTTCCGTGCCGGTGTTCCGGGTCGCCCGGGCGGTGGGCGTGGGGGTACCGGCGCCCGGGCAGCAGCCCCGCCAGGTGGAGCAGCAGGGTGGACTTGCCGGCCCCGTTCGGGCCCAGGACCGCCAGGCGCGTGCCCGGTTCCACCTCGAGGTCGACCCCCCGGAGGGCGGGGGTCCCGTCCGGCCAGTGGAAGGCGAGGCCGCGGACGCGGATCCCGAGGGGGGTCCCGGTCATGCCGCGCCCCCCCGGGCCCGCCGGGCCAGTTCCCGACGCTCCGCCCGCCCGAGGGCGCGGAGCAGGAGGGCGGCGACCAGGCGCCCGTAGCCCCGCACGGTCTCCCCCGGCGACCGGGCGAGGGGGGCGAACGGCCGGCCGGACGGGTGCCGGGCCCGCCGGGCCCGGACCATCGCCCGCCCCTGGTCCGCCAGCAGGACGAGGCTGGCCAGGGCCGCCTCCATCACGTCGGCGAACCCGCGGGGAACCCGGAGGGCGCGCAGGCCGGCAACGATCCCCGCCGGGCCGAGCACGGCCGCGGTGGTTCCGGCCAGGAGCACGGCGGTCCCCGCCCGGGCGAGCAGGCCGGCAAGGAGGAGCGCCCGCCGGCCGGGGGGCGCCAGCAGCGCCGCGGGGGCGGCCAGGAGCAGGGCGAGGGGCAGGGACAGGAAGACGAGGCGCGCGGCGGTCCGGGCTCCCCCGGGCCGCCGGAAGAGCACCAGGAGGGCCGGTCCGGCCAGGACCGTCCAGGCGAGAAAGGACGGGGCGAGCGGCTCTCCTCGCAGCCCCACCGGCAGGAGCCCGGCTGCCGCCGTCGCTCCCGCTCCCGCCAGGAGCACCGCGCCCGGGTGGCGGGGCCGGGTCACCGGTGCAGACGCTCCCGCCCGCCGGGCAGGCCCCGGCCGAGCAGCCACCCGAGGAAGGCGGCGGCCACGGTCCCCACGACCCCCGCCGCCGCGGTGGCCAGCGCCGCGTGGCGGGCGAGGGCCGGCAGCTCGTAGTCCGCGAGGGGCCCGGGGAGGACCACCCGGGCCCGCCCCGCGAACCCCAGGCGTTCCGCCACCGACTCCAGGCCGTCGGGCAGGCCCGAGGCGAACGGCGAGACGAAGGCCGCGACCACCAGGGCGATCCCGAGGAGCATCCCGGCCCGGGCGAACCACGCCTCCGCCGGCGGACCGGAGGCGCCGGCCGCGGCCAGGTCGGGCCGCCAGCGCAGGAGCACGGCCAGGATCGCCCCGGTCAGGGCCGCCTCGAGGAGGCCGATGGCGACGTGGGTGACCAGGACGGGGGGCAGGATCCCGCGCAGCGGGTAGAGGCCCGAGAGGGCCAGCCACAGGGCGACCAGGCTCGCCCCGGCCAGGGTGGCGAGGAACGACCCCAGGACCGCCCCGGCCAGGCGCCGCCGGGGTGTGCTCCCGGGGCCGGCGAGCAGGCGGGCGACTCCCCACCCGACGAGGCATCCCGCCGCCCCCATGTCGAGGAAGTTCGCCCCGAGGGACGTGATGCCGCCGTCCTGGAAGAGCAGGGCCTGGATCGACAGCACGACCGCCATCACCAGCATGCCCCGGCCCGGCCCCGCGAGCAGGGCGACCAGGGTCGCCCCGACCAGGTGCCCGCTGGTGCCCGGCGCCACCGGGACGTTGATCATCTGGGCGGCGAAGACGAACGCCGCCAGGGCCCCCAGCGTGGTCGCCGGGGCGGGTTCCTCCCGCCGCCTCGCCGCCGCCAGGCCGCCGGCCAGGACGGCCCCGGCGGCCAGCCACGTCCCCGCGGCGACCGGCGCGGCGAGAAATCCGTCCGGAATGTGCATCGCGGCTCCTCGATCCTTCCTGCGGGCAATCCATTATCCCCCGCCCGCCGGGGATCGCCCCCGGGCCGGGCGGTATGATCCCCCCGAGATGTTCCGCCCCCGCGAACGGAAACGCCGGCCCCGGGATCCGCTGCAGGTGAACCTGCGGTGGCTGGTGCACCTGATCCTGCTGACGGTCGTCCTGCCGACCACGGTCCTGACCGGGATCGGGCTCGCGATCCTCTGGGTCCACGAGCAGGTGTCCGACCTCCTGTTCGGCCTGCTGGTCGTCGCCTTCGCCGGCTCGATGACCGCGGGGGCCCTGCTGCTGCTCTTCCTCGCCCGGCGGGGCGCGCGCCTCGCGGAGGTCCAGGAGACCTTCGTGTCCCGGATGAGTCACGAGATCCTGACCCCGATCGCCGGGATCCGGCTCCACGTGCAGATCCTGGAGACGATGGACCTGCCCGCCGACGCCGGGGACTCGATCCGGGCCATCCGGCGCGAGGTCGACCGGCTCCAGGAGCTGGTCGGGCGGATCATGGAGTGGCGCAAGGTTCGCTCCCCGCGGCACCTCTACCGGGTCCGCCGAACGACCCCGGGGGAAATCGCGGAGATGGTCGTCGAGCGCCTGGCCGACCCTTCCGCCCTGCGGGTCCGGATCGTGGACCGGTTCGTCTTCCGGGCCGACCCGGACGCGATCGCCGAGGCCCTGGGGAACCTGGTCCAGAACGCGATCAAGTACGCCGGGGACCGCCTGCCGGTGGAGCTGGTCGCCCGGCGGTGGGGCCGCCTCGCCGTCTTCGCCGTCAACGACGAGGGTCCCGGCCTCCCGCCCACTCCCCTCGAGCAGCTCTTCGAGCCGTTCACCCGCTGGGTCTCCCGGGACCGGCCCGACCCGGGCGGCACCGGCCTCGGGCTCGCCATCGCCCGCCAGATCGTCCGGGCCCACGGGGGCCGCCTGACCGCCTCCCGCCGCCGGGACCGGGGCACCCGCTTCCTCGTCACCTTCCCCTCCGCCGAGGGAGGATCCTCCCGATGAGCCACCACCTGCTCGTGGTCGAGGACGACCGCACCCTCCGGGAGGGACTGCGGCGGGTCCTCGAGAAGAGCGGCTACCGGGTCTCCACGGCGGTCCGCGGGCTCGACGCCCTGCGGATCATCCGGGAGGAACCTCCCGACCTGGTGGTCCTCGACCTGATGCTCCCGGGCCTGGACGGGACCTACGTCCTCGAGAAGATCCGGTCCGAGGGGTTCACCGCCCCGGTCGTCATCCTGTCCGCCCGGGACTCGGTGGAGGACCGGATCCGCGGGCTGCGCACCGGCGCGGACGACTACGTGACGAAACCGTTCGACCTCGAGGAACTGCTGGCGCGGATCGCCGTCCGCCTGCGGCGTTCCTACGAGCCGCGGGTCTTCCGCTTCGGGGAGGTCACCGTCGACGCCGGCGCCCGGTCCGTGACCCGGGGGGGGGAGGAGGTTCACCTGACCCCCAAGGAGTTCGACCTGCTGGTCTACTTCGCCGAGCACCCGGGGGAGGCCCTGTCCCGGGGGAAGATCCTCGAGGACGTCTGGGGAGCCGACTACCGGGGGACGCGCCGCACCGTGGACAACTTCGTCCGCGCCCTCCGGGCGAAGCTGGAGGAGGACCCGGAGACACCCCGCTTTTTCCAGACGGTCCGGGCGCGGGGCTACCGGTTCGATCCCCGGGGCCGCGGCTGAGCCCGGCCGCGGCCCCGCTCCCCCCACCGGCCCCCCTCTCCCGCGTCCGGGAAGTCCCCGGCGCCGGGAAGGGGCCCCCGCCCGGCAACGGCACGGAGAGCGGCACGCCCGGCCCGGCCCCGCCGTCAGGGAAGGGTGCCGGCCCGCAGGTCCAGGTAGCGGACCTTGCCTTCCTTCTCGTTGGAGATCACCACGTGGCCGGGGTCGAGGATCCGGGGCAGGGCGTCCCACTGGGCGTTCCCCGACGAGCCGTCGTCGACGAAGCTCGTCCGCAGCACCCAGGCGCCGCCGTCCCAGGTGTAGGCCCGGAGCTCGACGGCGTCCTGCCCGACCGTTTCCACCTCGAAGCGAACCCGCCACGGCGGGTCGCCCAGGTCCCCTTCCCACGGGGCGACCGAGCCCGCCTTGGCCCCGTTGACGTACTTGTTGAACCGGATCGTGTCCTGTCCCGCCGCGGCCTCCACCTTGCACCGGTACGAGGTGTGGGTGTTGCCCGTCCCCGAGGCCCGGAGGCCGAAGGTGAAGTCGTAGTCCGCGTCGTTCGGCGTTTCGGGCTCGATCTCGACGACGACGAAGGAGTCCGCCGCCGGGATGGTCACCCCGGTCTGCACCCGGGCGAAGGAGCCGGATGCCGGGTGTTCCGCCGCCCGGCGTTCCAGGAGGAAGTACTGTCCCGTGGGGGAGGAGGGCTCGGACAGGGCATGCGCCCAGAGGAGGCCCCCGAGATCGACGTTGTCCGGCGCAGCCGGCCGCAGGAGGTCGGGCCCCTCGAAACCGTCCACCAGGGTGACCGTGCCCCCGTGCGCCCCCGCCGCGCCGTCATCGGCCGGCAGCGGCACCGCGTCGAAGGCCCGGGAAGGGGACTCGTCCGACCACCCGGCCTCGTCCCGGTAGGAGACCCGGGCGTAGAGGGTCCCGCTCTCCTCCGCGTGGTCGTAGAGGGCCCGCACCTCCGTCAGCGGACCCTCGGCCACCGTGACGTCCCAGATCACGTGGGCGTCGAAATCGGCCCCGTCCGCCGTCGAGATCCGCCAGCGGGACGCCTGGTGGGTCCCCGCCCCGCCGTACGGAGAGCCGACCAGCCAGGCGCCGAAGGCGTGGACCGCCTTGACGATCGTCACCGAGGGACGGGCGCTCGGCTCGCAGGCGTCCCCGGTCCCGTCCCCGTCGGAGTCCTGCTGGTCCGGGTTCGGCACCGTCGGGCAGTTGTCCGCGCCGTCCTCGACCCCGTCCCCGTCGTCGTCCGGATCGCAGGCGTCCCCGGAGCCGTCCCCGTCCAGGTCCGCCTGGTCCGGGTTCGCCACCAGGGGACAGTTGTCG
>CAZOTT010000013.1:9855-34628 GCA_964582785.1 uncultured Acidobacteriota bacterium
GTCCGCCTGGTCCGGGTTCGCCACCAGGGGACAGTTGTCGTCCGCGTCCGGCACGCCGTCCCCGTCCGCGTCCGGCTGCTCGCAGGCGTCCCCGGTTCCGTCCCCGTCGCTGTCCGCCTGGTCCGGGTTCGCCGTCCGGGGGCAGTTGTCGTCCGCGTCCGGCACGCCGTCGTTGTCGTCGTCCGGGTCGCAGGCGTCCCCCGAGCCGTCCCCGTCCAGGTCCGCCTGGTCCGGGTTCGCCACCACGGGGCAGTTGTCGTCCGCGTCCGGCACGCCGTCGTTGTCATCGTCCGGGTCGCAGGCGTCTCCCGAACCGTCCCCGTCGCTGTCCGCCTGGTCCGGGTTGGCCACGTCCGGGCAGTTGTCGTCCGCGTCCGGCACGCCGTCCCCGTCCGCGTCCTGCACGTTCTCGCAGGCGTCCCCGGTCCCGTCGTGGTCGCTGTCGGCCTGGTCCGGGTTGGCCACCGTGGGACAGTTGTCCACCCGGTCCCGGACCCCGTCCCCGTCCCCGTCGGGGCAGTCGTCCGGCCCCGGCCGCGGCGTCCCGTCCGACTGGACGCCCAGGGACCCTTCCCCGTAGCAGTTCTTCGCCGCGACCAGGTAGTAGAGCATCTCCCCCGCCGCGGGTTCCGCCCCGTCGTGACTCTCGGGTGCCTGGAGGTCCAGCTCGTGGCAGGTCAGGCCCCAGGTGAACGGGGCGCGGGTGCGGCCCTTGTACACGTCGTAGGACTGGGCCTCCGGGATCTCCTCCCAGGAGAGGGTTTCCTTGTCGGCGCCGAAGAGAACCGTCGGCGGCAGCTCGCCGGGAAGCCCGTGGACGTTCCCGTCGGCCGGGGCGCAGTCGCAGGCGTCTCCCACCCCGTCCGCGTCCGTGTCCTCCTGGCCGGGGTTCGCGTCCCCGGGACAGTTGTCCACGTCTCCGCAGACGCCGTCGTCGTCGGTGTCGTTCTGCGGGTCCTGCGGGCAGGCATCACAGGCGTCCCCGAGACCGTCGGCATCGGCGTCCTCCTGGCCGGGATTGTCCACCCGCGGGCAGTTGTCCGCGTCGTCCGCGACCGCGTCCCCGTCGTCGTCCGGGTCGCAGGCGTCCCCCGAGCCGTCCCGGTCCAGGTCCGCCTGGTCCTCGTTCGCGTCCCCGGGACAGTTGTCGACCAGGTCCCGGACCCCGTCCCCGTCCCCGTCGGGACAGCCGTCGGGCCCGGGCCGGGGGCTGCCGTCCGAGGCGGAGCCGAGCGGGCCTTCCCCGAAGCAGTTCTTCGCGGCGACCAGGTAGTAGAACAGCTCCCCGATCGCCGGTTCGAAGGTGTCCTCGCTGGCCGTCCCGTCCACGTCCACGTCGTGACAGGTGTGCCGGTACTCGAACGCGCCCCGCACCCGGCCCTTGTAGACCTCGTACACCTCCGCGTCGGCGGCGGGGTCCCAGGTGAGGGTCACCCGGTCGGACGAGAAGCGGACCGAGTCCCCGAGCGCGAGGGGCACCCCGTGGATGTTCCCGTCGTCCGGGGCGCAGTCGCAGGCGTCCCCGAGGCCGTCGGCGTCGGCGTCCTCCTGGCCGGGGTTCGCGTCCTCGGGGCAGTTGTCCGCGTCCCCGCAGACGCCGTCGTCGTCCGCGTCGTTCTGCGGGTCCTGGGGGCAGGCGTCGCAGGCATCCCCGAGGCCGTCGGCGTCGGCGTCCTCCTGGCCCGCGTTCGCCGCCCGGGGACAGTTGTCGTCCGCGTCCGCCACCCCGTCCCCGTCATCGTCCGGGTCGCAGGCGTCCCCCGAGCCGTCCCCGTCCAGGTCCGCCTGGTCCTGGTTCGCCACGTCCGGGCAGTTGTCCACGTCCTGGCAGACACCGTCGCCGTCCGCGTCCCCGCCGTGGGCGGCGCAGGCATCCGCCAGGAGCTGCCACGCGGCGTACGCATCGACCAGCCCCTCGCCGGACAGGGTGTCGAAACCGGGGTCTCCCAGGTCCTCGGCGCTGTCGTAGAGGACCTCCGCGATCCGGGCGGGGGTCGCCGTCCCGTCGGCGTCGAGCAGCAGGGCGACGATCCCCCCGAGGTGCGCCGCGGCCGCCCCGGTCCCCCGGACCGGTCCGTACCCGCCCCCGAGCTTCGTGGAGACGGACCCGTCCCCGCACGCCGCCAGGTCCGGCTTCAGCAGGCCCTGCTCCTGGCCGTTCCGGAAGGGATAGTCCCGGTACTCCTCGGGCATGTCGTACGGGTAGGTGCTGTCCACTTCCCCCCGGATGTCCGTCCACTCCGACGGCCCGTGGGAGCTCTTGCCGGCGATCCCGTCGGTATCGACGTCCAGGTTCGCCGCCGCGAGGGCCCCGGAGAGGCCGCCGACCAGCGTCTGGGCATCGTGCAGGCGCGGGGGCGGGCAGTTCCCCGGGGTGTCCACGTTGTAGGGAACCGGGTCCTGGCCGAGCTTCCGGCCCCGGTCCCCCGCCCCGGCGACCAGGATCCTGCCCGCCGCCAGGACCGAGTCGGTCGTCCGGCGCCAGGAGGCGTAGTCGGGTCGCGGGTCGTCCGACCAGGACTCGCCGTCGCCGACCACGATCACGTCGGCGCCGTTGTCCAGGGCGTACTGGACCGCCTCCAGCATGTCGGCCTCGAGATCGCCGACCCGGAGCACCATCAGCCGCGCGCCCGGCGCCGCCCCGGTCTCGGTCCCCGACGTTCCGTCCCCGACGATCAGTCCCGCCAGCAGGGTGCCGTGGCCGTTCGTGTCCTGGGGATCCCCGTCGTCGTCGACGAAGTCGTACCCGTGGACGTCGTCCACGTAGCCGTTCCCGTCGTTGTCGAAGTGGTCTCCTCCCCACTCGTCGACGTTCGTCCAGAGACGGTTCGCCAGGTCCGGGTGGGAGAGGTCGGCCCCGGTGTCGACCAGCGCGACGACGACTCCGTCGCCGTTCACCCCCTCGTCCCACACCTCGGGGACCCGCATCCGTTGCAGGGCGGTGGTCACCTCCGCCGTCACCTGCCGGCCGTCCCCCGCGGGGGTGGGAGCCGCGGGTGCCGCCGGGGAGGCGGCCGTGACGGCCCGGTCCCGCCGGACGACCCGGACCCCGGGCCAGGCCGCCACCCGGTCGAACGCCCCCGGGTCGAGCCGCACCCGGATCGCCCCCGCGACCCAGAGGAGGCGCGGGCCCCGGGCGAGCCCCCGTTCCGCCAGGGTCGCGAGCCGGGAGAGCACCGGGGCGGCGGCCGCCCGCCACTCGTCCCGGGTGGGGATTCCCCCCCCACCGGGCCGCTCCAGGACCACCAGCACGGGCACCAGGTCACCGCGCGTGGCGACCTCTCCCCCGGCGGGAGCAGGCTCCCCCGCCGCGGCCGGCGCCAGCAGGGCGGACAGCAGGAAGACGATGGCGATGACGGGCGGCAGCCGCCGCCCGGTTCCGGTGCGCTTCGCGAAGATGGCCCCCTCCCTCCCCCGGCGGACGCTCGCCCGGGCGACCGATGCCGGCCTGATGGTACGGAGCGCCGCGCCGCGGTTCAACGAAAAGATGGGGCCGGCGGGCCGGCCGTGCCCGTCCCGGGAACCCGCCCGGGGTCCGGGCGTTCGATCCCGTCCGGAAGCGTCCGCCTCAGGAAGGGGCGCCCCCCGGCACCAGGTCCCGCGGGTCGATCCCCGCTTCCCGCAGGGCCCGGGACCAGGCGGCCTCCGGGGGCACCTCGAACAGGTAGGGGGCGCTGGCGGGCAGGGGCACCCAGGCGCCCGCCGCCAGCTCCGCCTCGAGCTGCCCCGGGGCCCACCCGGCGTAGCCCAGGTAGCAGCGGAAGCGGGCGCCGGGACGCCGCGCCAGCCGCTCGAGACCGGCCCGGGCCACCACCAGACGGATCCCGGGGGCGACGAGCAGCTCGTCGTCGCTGTCGGCGGGGAAGAGGGGATCCTCCCCGTGGAGGACGAGCAGGTGGCGGTCCGCCTCCACCGGGCCCCCGATCATCACCCGGGCGTCCGGGTCCCCCTCGTAGGGAAGGTCCTGGCCCTCGCAGAGTTCCCCCACCGTCACGGGGCCCGGCCGGTTGATCACCAGGCCGAAGGCGCCCTCCTCGCTGCTCTTGACGAGAAAGACCACGGTCCGCTGGAAGTTCGGATCCCGCAGCTGGGGCATCGCCGCGATGAACCCCGGCGCCAGGCCCTCGTCGATCCGGGGCGCCCTCCCGTCCCCGGTCATTCCGCCACCCCCGGTTCCTCCTCGCGGCGGAAACGGGCCATGATCGCCCGGTGCGCCCTCCCGTCCCCGGTCATTCCGCCACCTCCAGGAGGGACGGCACGAACGGTTCCGGGGGCACGAACCCGAGCAGGGTGACGATCGTCGGGGCGACGTGGGCGAGGCCCGGGGTGTCGATCCCTGCCCGGGGGCGGAACTTCCGGCCGGAGAAGTCGAGCACCGAGAAGGCGACCGGGTTCAGGGTGTGGCTGGTGCGGGGCTTCGGGCGACCGTCCGGCCCCCGCCGGGGATTCCCCTCCCCGTCCCGCTCCACCATGTCGTCGGCGTTCCCGTGGTCGGCGGTCACGATCAGCACGCCCCGGCTCTCCCGCACCGCCGGCAGGATCCGCGCCAGGGCCAGGTCCACCGACTGCACGGCCAGGACCGCCGCGTCCAGGTTGCCGGTGTGGCCCACCATGTCCCCGCCCGCGAAGTTGACGCGCACGAAGCGGAACCGCCCGGAGCGGATCGCGTCGGCGAGCACGTCGGCGGTCTGGGCGGACTTCATCCAGGGCCGCTCGTCGAACGGCACCTGGTCGGACGGGATCTCCACGTACTCCTCGAGCACCGGGTCGAACTTGCCGGACCGGTTCCCGTTCCAGAAGTACGTCACGTGGCCGAACTTCTGGGTCTCCGCCGCGGCGAACTGGGGAATGCCGTTGCGGGCCAGGTACTCCGAGAGGGTCTTCTGGACCGCGGGGGGAGGCACGAGGTAGCGGCGCGGGATCCCGAGGTCCCCGTCGTAGAGCATCATCCCGGCGAAGAGGACGTCCGGGTGACGGACCCGGTCGAACTTGTCGAACCCGTCCCCCTCCTCGAACGCGCGGGACAGCTCGATCGCGCGGTCCCCCCGGAAGTTGAACAGGATCACCGCGTCCCCGTCCTCGACGGGGCCGACCGGCCGGCCGTCCTCCCCCACGATGGTGAACGCGGGCAGGTACTGGTCGATGATTCCCGGTTCCTCCCGCCGGAACGTCTCGATCGCCTCCCGGGCGGACCGGAACGGCCGCGCATCCCCGAGGACGTGGGCGTGCCAGCCCCGCTCGACGATCGACCAGTCCGCCTCGTAGCGGTCCATCGTCACGACCATGCGGCCGCCCCCGGAGGCGATCCGGTAGTCCCGGTCCCCCCGGGACCGGATCTCCGCGAGGACCTCCTCGAGGCGGTCGACGTACTCGAGGGCCGACGTTTCCGGCACGTCCCGCCCGTCCAGCAGGACGTGGACGCGGACCCGGGGAAGCCCCTCCTCGGCGGCGCGGCGCAGCAGCGCGTGGAGATGCTTCTCGTGGGAGTGGACGTTGCCGTCGGAAAGCAGGCCGACCAGGTGCAGGGTGCCTCCCGTCTCCCGGAGGCGGGCGACGATCTCCGCCCAGGCGCCCCGCCAGATCTCCCCCGTCTCGATCGCCCGGTCGACGAGCTTCGCTCCCTGGTCGAAGACCCGCCCGGCCCCGAGGATGTTGTGTCCCACCTCGGAGTTTCCCATGTCCCGGTCGCTGGGGAGCCCCACCGCGGTCCCGTGGGCCTTGAGGCGCGTCGTCCAGCCCTCCCGGCGGACCCGGTCGATCACCGGTGTCCGGGCGAGGGCCACCGCGTCGAACTCGTCGCCCGGTCCGATCCCCACCCCGTCCAGGATGACCAGCACCACCGGCCCCGCCGGCGGCTCGACGCGGGGGTCCCGCGCCAGCCGGAAGTCGTCGTTCCGCGCGGCCATCGTCTCCTCCTTCCCGGCCCGGCCCCGCCCGGCAGCGGCATAACCGACCGGCGCGGTCCCGGTTTGCCGGTTCCCCGGGCCGCCGCTAGTCTAAGGCGTTCCGGTCCCGCGGGGACGATCCCGGATCGGCCCCGCGGACCCCTTGCCCGGAGAGTCCATCATGACACCGAACCGTTTCCTCCCGTTCCTTCTCGTTCTCTCCCTCCTGGCGGTCCCCGCCGCGTCGGCCGCGGGGCCGGCGGCACCGGCCGGGCAGGCCGGCCCCGACGTGGTCGCCGAGGTCGGCGGCCAGCCGATCACGCGGGCGGAGCTCAGGGAGGCCGCCGCGAGCCAGCTCCAGAAGCTTCGCCAGCAGGAGTACGAGATCCTGAAGCAGGCCCTGGACCGGATCGTCGAGGACCACCTCCTCGAGGCGGCGGCGAAGAAGGAGGGGAAGACCCTCGACCAGTACCTGCAGGACCACGTGGATGCGAAGATCGCCGAGCCGACGGACGAGGAGATCAAGCAGACCTACGACCAGTACAAGAACAAGCTCCGCGGCCAGACCCTCGAGCAGGCGAAGCCGCGGATCGTCGACTTCCTCAAGCGGCAGCAGGCCCGCAAGCTGTACGAGGACCTGGTCGCCTCGCTGAAGAAGGAAACGAAGGTCCGGGTGTTCCTCGAGCCGCCCCGGGTCGACGTCTCGGTGGACGACGACCCGGCGAAGGGGCCGGCCGACGCGCCGGTGACGATCGTCGCCTTTTCCGACTTCCAGTGTCCCTTCTGCGGCCGCTCGGAGCGGACCCTCGCCCGGGTCCTCGAGACGTACAAGGGCAAGGTCCGGTACGTCTTCCGCGACTTCCCCCTGGGCTTCCACCAGCACGCGATGGACGCCGCCCAGGCGGCGGGCTGCGTGTTCGAACTGGGAGGCAACGAGAAGTACTGGGCCTACCACGACAAGCTGTTCCAGAACCAGCGCTCCCTCGACCGGGACAGCCTCGTGAAGTTTGCCGGCGAAGTCGGCGTGGACCAGGCGAAGTTCAAGGAGTGCCTGGAGTCGGGCCGCCGGCAGGCGGAGGTCGAGAAGGACATCCGGGACGGCCAGCAGGCGGGCGTTTCCGGGACCCCGGCGTTCTTCGTCAACGGCCGGCTGATCTCCGGGGCCCAGCCGTTCGAGACGTTCCAGGAGGTGATCGACGACGAGCTGGCCCGCAAGCAGGCGAAGTGAGCCGGCGGAAGGCGCGGCGCCCCGGCGCCGCGTTTTCCCGGCCCGCGAGACTGACTCGATTTCTTGGCTGGTAAGTCAGCCTTTCCCCTGTCGGGGGCGGCGCCGTGCCGTGTAGCATCCCGGCGCGGACCGAGGAAGGAAAGATGCCACGGAAGATCGCGCAGAGGTTCCAGGTGCCCTTCCTCCAGGTGCTGGACGAGAAGGGCAGGGTCGATCCGAAGCTGGACCCGGGCCTTTCCGACGGGGACCTGGTCCGGCTGTACGAGGCGATGGTCCTCGCCCGGGAGGCGGACCAGCGGATGCTCCGGCTCCAGCGCCAGGGCCGGATCGGGACCTTCGGGCCGTCCACCGGCCAGGAGGCGGCCTCGGTGGGGCCGGCCCTGGCCATGGGGCCCCGGGACTGGCTCGTCCCGTCCTTCCGGGAACTGGGGGCGCTGCTGATGCGGGGGGTCCCCCTCTCGACCCTGCTCCTCTACTGGGGCGGCTGGGAGGAGGGGAACGTCTTCCCCGCGGAGGCGCGGACGCTGCCGATCGCGGTCATTCTCGCCAGCCAGCTCCCCCACGCGGTGGGGCTCGCCTGGGCGGAGCGGCTGCGCGGGGAGGACGCGGCGGTGGTCGCCTTCTTCGGGGACGGGGCGACGTCCGAGGGAGACTTCCACGAGGCGCTGAACTTCGCCGCGGTCTGGAAGGCGCCGGTCGTCTTCGTCTGCCAGAACAACCAGTGGGCGATCTCGACCCCGTTCGAAAAGCAGACCGCGTCGGCGACCATCGCCCAGAAGGCGATCGCCTACGGGGTCCCGGGAATCCGGGTCGACGGGAACGATCCCCTCGCCACCTGGCTCGCCGCCCGGGAAGCCCTCGAGCGGGCCCGGGCCGGGGAGGGGCCGACGCTGATCGAGGCACTGACCTACCGCCTGATGATGCACACGACGGCGGACGACCCGACCAAGTACCGCAGCGACGACCAGGTGAAGCCCTGGGAGCGGCGGGATCCCCTCGTGCGCACGCGCCTCCTGCTGGAGAAGAAGGAGCTGTGGGACGACGCGCGGGAAGAGGAACTGCGCGCCCGGTGCAGGGAGACGATCGACGCGGCGGTGAAGGCGTACGAGACCTGGAAGCCTCCGCGGCCGGACGTGCCGTTCGACCGGGTCTACGCCACGCCGCCGGCGGAGCTGGAAGCCCAGCGGCGGGAGTTTCTCGCCTCCCTGCCGGGCGCGGGGAAGGAGGAGGACTGATGGCCCGGATGACGATGGTCCAGGCGATCAACCTCGCCCTGCACCAGGAGATGGAGCGGGACGGGTCGGTCCTCGTCCTCGGCCAGGACGTCGGGGTCAACGAGGGCGTCTTTCGCGTGACCGCGGGGTTGCTGGCGAAGTACGGTGAGCAGCGGGTGATCGACACGCCCCTCGCCGAGTCGGCGATCGTCGGGACGGCGATCGGCATGGCCCTCGGCGGCCTCCGCCCGGTGGCGGAGATCCAGTTCTCCGGGTTCGCGCTCCTCGCCCTCGGCCAGCTCGAGGGGAACGCGGCCCGCTACCGCTCCCGGACCTGCGGGCAACGGGGCGTGCCGCTGGTCGTCCGGATGCCCTACGGCGGCGGGGTGCGGGCCCTCGAGCACCACTCGGAGAGCCGGGAGGCGATCTTCGCCCACGTCCCGGGACTCAAGGTGGTCATCCCCTCCACGCCCCGCACCGCCCGTGCCCTGCTGGCGGCCGCGATCCGCGACCCCGACCCCGTGATCTTCATGGAGCCGAAGAAGTCGTACCGGGCGTTCCGCGAGGAGGTCCCGGAAGAGCTGGAAACGCTGGAGATCGGCCGGGCGCGGATCGCCCGGGAAGGCACCGACCTGGCGGTGGTCTCCTGGGGGGCGATGCTGCGGCCCACCCTGTCGGCCGTGGAGCAGGTGGAGGAGGAGCGGGGCGTCTCGATCCGGGTGATCGACCTGCTGACGATCTCTCCCCTCGACCGGGAAACCCTGGCGCAGGCCGTCCGGGACACCGGGAGGATGGTGGTCGTCCAGGAGGCCCCGCTTTCCTTCGGCCCGGCGTCCGAGGTGGTCGCGGCCGTCAACGACGAGGCGCTCCTCTGGCTGGAGGCGCCGGTCCGGCGGATCGCGTCCTGGGACATCAACACCCCGTACTTCGCCCGGGAAGAGGCGTTCTTCCCGGGAGTGGAGCGGATCCGGCGGGGGATCGAGGAGACCCTCGACTTCTGAGCCGGGGAGGAGCGCAAGGTGTTCGAGTTCAGGTTGCCGGACCTGGGAGAAGGGATCCACGAGGGGGAGATCCTGGCCTGGCACGTCTCCCCCGGGGACGTGATCGAGGAGGACGCGCCCCTCCTGGACGTGGAGACGGACAAGGCGGCGGTGACGATCCCCTCGCCCCGCGGGGGCCGGGTGGTGAAGATCATCGGCGCTCCCGGCGACACCATCGAGGTCGGCCGGGTGATCGCGGTGATCGACGACGGCACCGGGGAGGCCGCGGCGGAGCCCCCGGCCGGGGAACCCGCCCCCGGCCCGGAGCCCGTCCCGGAACCCGCCCCGGGAACCCCGCCGGCGGCGAAACCGGCGCCGGGTCCTTCCCCCGGCGGACCTCCGCCCCCCGCGGGCCCCGCCGGCCGGGTCGCCGCCGCCCCCTCCACCCGCCGCCTCGCCCGGGAACTCGGGGTGGACATCCGGCAGGTTCCGGGCACCGGCCCCGGGGGGAGGGTGACCCCGGAGGACGTGCGGCGGTTCGCCGGGGAAGGCCCACCGGCGCCGGCGCGGGAAGAGGCCGGGGAGGCGGCTGCCCCGGCCTTCACCGGGGGAGGGCGGGTGCCGTTCCTCGAGGTGGGACCGCTGCCGGACTTCACCCGCTGGGGACCGGTCGAGAAGGAGCCCCTGCGGTCGATCCGGCGCCGGGTGGCCCGGAAGATGACCACCTCGATGGTCGTCGTGCCCCATGTCGCCCACATGGAAGACGTGGACGTGACGGTCCTCGAGGAGTTCCGGCGCCGGGAGCGGGAGCGGGGCGGCGCCCGCCTCACCCTGCTCGCGTTCGTGCTGAAGGCGGTGGCCCGGACCCTGCGGGACTACCCGATGTTCAACGCGAGCCTCGACCCGGTCCGGGAGGAGATCGTCTACAAGAAGTTCTGGAACCTCGGCATCGCGGTGGACTCCGGGCGGGGCCTGATCGTGCCGGTGATCCGGGACGTAGACCGGAAGTCGATCCGCGAAATCTCCGCCGCGATCGCCGCCCTGGCGGAGAAGGCCCGGGCCGGGAAGATCGACGTGGAGGACCTGCAGGGGGGCACCTTCACCGTGACCAACGTCGGCCCCCTCGGCGGCACCGGGATGATCCCGACGATCAACTACCCGGAGTGCGCGATCCTCGGCATGGGCCAGGCGCGGCCCCGGCCGGTGGTGCGGGAGGGGGAGATCGTCGTCCGCACGATCATGCCGGTCACCCTCGCCTTCGATCACCGGGTCGCGGACGGCGCGGACGCGGCCCGCTTCGTGAACGACCTGCGCCGGCGGCTCGAGGAACCGATCGCCTGGCTTCTCGACACGCCCTGAGGAGGACGCGCGGATGGTGATGGGATCCCTCGCCCAGGAGACGGACGTCCTGGTCATCGGCGCCGGGCCCGGGGGCTACGTGGCGGCGATCCACGCCGCCGACCTCGGCCTCGAGGTCACCCTCGTCGAGGAGCGCGAGCAGCTCGGCGGGGTCTGCCTGCTGGAGGGCTGCATCCCCTCCAAGGCCCTGGTCCACGCCACCGGGCTGGCCGAGGCGGTGCGGGGAGGAAAACGGTTCGGCCTCATGGCGGAGGGTCTCCGCATCGAGCGGGAGGGACTGCAGCGGTTCCGGCGGCAGGTCTCGGACACCCTGGCGAAGGGAGTGCGGGGACTGCTCGAGCGGCGGGGGGTCGAGATCGTCCGGGGCCGGGCCCGCTTCGAGGGCCCCCACCGGGTGGCCCTCGAGGGAGCCGAGGTCTCCGCCATCGAGTTCCGGCGGGCGATCCTCGCCACCGGCTCCCGGGTGAAGACCCTTCCCTTCGCCGAGGGGCTGGACGCCTGGACCTCCCGGGAGGCCCTGGCCCTCGAGGAGATCCCGGGGTCCCTGCTGGTGGTCGGGGCGGGGTACATCGGCCTGGAGCTCGGGTTCGTCTACGCCGGCCTCGGCAGCGAGGTCTCCGTCGTCGAGGTGCTGCCCGAGGTCCTGGCGGGCATCGACCGGGACCTGGCGGCGGTCGTGGAGAAGAACGCCCGGCGCCGCTTCCGCAACCTCTGGCTGGAGACGACGGTCCGGGCGATGGAGCGGGACGGGGACCGGTTCCGGGTGGTCCTGGCGGGAAAGGACGGCGCCGAGGAGGTCCACGCCTTCGACCGGGTGCTCCTCGCCGTCGGCCGCGCCCCGAACACCGACGGGCTGGAGCTGGCGGCGGCGGGCCTCGAGCCGGACGCCCACGGGTTCCTGCCGGTGGACGATCGCTGCCGGACGAAGGTGCCCCACCTGTTCGCCATCGGGGACATCACCCCGGGGCCGATGCTCGCCCACCGGGCCTCCCGCCAGGCGAAGGTCGCCGCCGAGGTGCTCGCCGGGCGGAAGGCGGCGTACGACAACGCCTGCGTGCCGGCGGTCGTCTTCACCGACCCGGAGATCGCGACCGTCGGCATGGGCGCCGCCGAGGCGGAGGCGGCGGGCGCCGACGTGGTCCGGGGGAAGTTCCCCCTCGCGGCCCTGGGCCGGGCCCTCGCGATGGGAAAGCGGGACGGGTTCGCCCGGGTGATCGCCGAGAAGGGTACCGGCCGCATCCTCGGCGCCGGCATCGTCGGGCCCCACGCCTCGGACGTGATCGCCGAGATGGCCCTCGCGATCGAGATGGGGGCGACCCTCGAGGACCTGGCGGTGACGATCCACCCGCACCCGACGATCTCCGAGGCATGGATGGAAGCGGCCGAGGTCGCCCTGGGAGAACCGGTCCACGTCTTCCTCGGGACCTCCCGGGGGCGGGACTGAGCCTCCCGCGGGAGCCGGCGGGCCTTGGCAGAACGCCCCCTCCCGGGGATCCCCCGCTGGGACGAGGACGACCCGCTGGTGGAGCGTGCCCGGGCCACGGGACGGCCGGTGGTCGCCGTCCGTCCCGCCTCCCGGGTCGAGATCGTCCTCGGCAGGGGTTCCCGGCCGGAGGTCGAGCTGGTCCTGCCCACCGTTCGCTCCGACGGGGTGCCGGTGCGCCGGCGGCCCGGGGGAGGGTGCGCGGTGGTGCTGGACCCGGGCAACCTCCTCGTGGCGGTCGTGCTGCCGGTTCCCGGGATCGGCGGGGTGCGCACCTGGTTCGACCGGGTGACCGGCTGGATGGTCGAGGCCCTCGCAGCCTGCGGCGTGGACGGGATCCGGCGCCGGGGCAGTTCCGACCTGGCCCTCGGGGAGCGGAAGGTCTCCGGGTCGGCCCTCCACCGCTCCCGGGGGATCGTCCACTACTCGGCGACCCTGCTGGTGGCACCCCGGGTGGACCTGGCCGAGCGCTGGCTGCGCCACCCCCCCCGGGAACCCGCCTGGCGCCGGGGCCGGCCCCACCGGGAATTCATGGGGGGCCTGGCCGGCCGGGTTCCGGCCGGCACGATCGCCGGGCTTCCCGGCCGGCTCCGGGAGGAGCTGCTCGCCCGGGCCCACAAAGCCGAGCTTACCGATTAGTTTCGTCCATAAAGCAAGATATCAAACCGGTTTGCTAGCCAGCGGCCCCCGGCTGTACTACGATCGTGGTTCCCCTTCCCGGCCCCCCCCGGGAAGGCGTGGCGGTTCCGGGGAGACGATCCGATCGACGAGCCCCCCCGCGCCGGCCTCCCGGCGGCGGGACGAGGGGAAAGGGGAGCAAGCGATGGGCAAGCTCAAGGAACTCTTCCACCAGAAGGTCTCGACCCTGGCCGAGGACGTGAAGAAGCTCCGCAAGGAGCACGGCGACGTCAAGATCTCCGACGTGACCGTGGCCCAGGCGTACGGCGGGATGCGCGGCATCAAGTGCATGGTGACCGAGACGTCCGCCCTCGATCCCTACGAGGGGATCCGCTTCCGCGGCTACTCGATCCCCGAGGTCCGGGAAAAGCTGCCCAAGGCGCCCGGCGGCGAGGAACCGTTGCCGGAGGGGATCTTCTGGCTGCTGCTGACCGGCGAGATCCCCTCCGAGGAGGACGTCCGCGAGGTGACGGGGGAGTGGCGCTCCCGGGAAGGTCTCCCCGAGCACGTCAAGGCGACCCTCGACGCGATGCCGGTGGACGCCCACCCGATGACCCAGTTCTCGGTCGGCATCATGGCGCTGCAGAAGGACTCGCTCTTCGCGAAGCGGTACCGGGAGGGGATCTCCAAGTACGAGCTGTGGGATCCGATGTACGAGGACACGATGAACCTCCTCGCCAACCTCCCCCACGTCGCCGCCTACGTCTACCGGCGCAGCTACCACGAGGGGGCCCACATCCCGGCCGGTCCGAAGGAGATGGACTGGGCGGCGAACTTCGCCCACATGCTCGGCTACGAGAACCCCGAGTTCACCGAGCTGATGCGCCTCTACCTCGTGCTCCACTGCGACCACGAGGGGGGCAACGTTTCCGCCCACACGATCCACCTGGTCGGTTCCGCCCTCTCGGACGCCTACCTCTCCCTCGCCGCCGGGATGAACGGCCTCGCCGGCCCGCTCCACGGCCTCGCCAACCAGGAAGTGCTCCGCTGGATCCACCGGATGCGCGAGACCCTGGGCGACGGCGTCTACGACAAGGAGAAGGTGAAGCAGTACATCTGGGACACCCTGAACTCGGGGCAGGTCGTCCCCGGCTACGGCCACGCGGTGCTGCGCAAGACCGACCCGCGCTACACGGCCCAGCGGGACTTCGCCCAGAAGCACCTGCCGGACGACCCGATCTTCAAGATCGTCAGCCTGCTCTACGAGGTCGTCCCGCCGATCCTCCAGGAGCACGGGAAGGCGAAGAACCCCTGGCCGAACGTGGACGCCCACTCGGGCTGCCTGCTGGTCCACTACGGGATGAACGAGTACGACTTCTACACCGTGCTCTTCGGCGTCTCCCGGGCGATGGGCACCCTCGCCTCCCTGTGCTGGGACCGGGGCCTCGGGCTCCCGATCGAGCGGCCCAAGTCGGTGACGACCGAGTGGATCCGGTCGTTCGTGTCCGGCCAGCAGGGCTGACCTCCCTCCCCGCGATCGCCACCGGCGCCCCGGGCCTCCGCCCGGGGCGCCTTCCCGTCCACGGCCCGCCTACGGCCCGGAAGGCGTGACGTCCAGCACCGGCGAGCCCGCCCCGACGGCCACCTCCCCGTCGACCAGGACGCGGCCCCCCAGGAGGATCCGCACCCGCACCCGGCCGGCGGGCAGGCCCTCCAGCACGGCCTCTCCCGGAACGGCCCCCGGCAGGAGCCGGATCGCCCCCGTGGCCATCCCCATCCGGAACAGGTCTTCCCCGGCCTCGTCCAGGACCTCGAAGGAAAGCCCCTCCGGCTGTTCCCCGACCGCCTCCTCGAGGGCGTCGAACCCGGTCAGCCGGACGGGAAAGACCGGCTCCAGGTCGACGCGGATCGCTTCTCCCGCGTCCTCCGGGGAGGTCCACCCGGTCCGGCCGAGGAGCGCACCGGCACACCCCGCCCAGGCACGGAACGGTCCCGGGGGCAGTTCCAGGGACGCCTCCCCCTCCGGGCCCAGGGGAAGCACGCGGTAGTTCCCCCGCCGCTCGACCACGAGCTTGCAGGAGGCCCGGCCGGCGGCGGCGGGCACTTCGATCCGGAGCCTGCGGGCCCGGCGCGGCAGGCGGAGGACGAGCGGCGGCCGCTCGAGGGGGAGTTCCACCTCCTGCTCGACCTTCTCGTACGGCCCGGGTGCCTCGGCTTGCAGGCGGACCGTTCCCCCGGGGGGAACGCAGAGCCGGAAACTTCCGTCGGGGCCCGAGACCGCGGCCGCGCCGGGCCGGGGGTCGCTCTGCACCACCGCCGCCCCGCCGCCGGACGCGGGAAGAGGCCACGTGTAGGTCACCTGCCCCGGACGGCGGGGGGCCGCCCAGGCGACTTCCACGCCGCCGAGGGGCTTCCCGTCCTCGTCGTCCAGTACGAGACCCGGCAACTCTCCTTCCGGCACCCGGATGTCGTGCCGGCCCCGGTCCCCTTCCCCCCCGGTCTCCCACGAAAACGGCTCCCGCCACCGGCAGCCGGTGGGAAGATCCACCAGGAGCGTCCAGTCGCCCGGGGAGACCCCGGCGAGGCGGTAGTTTCCCTGCGCATCCGCCTCGGCGGTCCGGACGACCGGATCGATCCCCGCGGCCACGGCGGTCACCCGCGCCCACGGGACGCCTTCATCTCCCCGGAGCACCCTCCCGGAAAGCACGCTCCCGAGGTCGAAATCGACGTGCAGCCGCTCGCCGACCGAACGAAGGACCACTTCCCGCCGCTCGGCCAGGAGTTCCGGGCGCGCCGGGTCCGCGACCAGGGTGAGCCACCATCGTCCCCGGGGAACCGGCTCCAGCACGTAGGACCCGTCGGCCCCCGTGTGCGCCCGGCTGCCCGGCAGTTCCCGGATCTCCACCGTCGCTCCCGCCAGGGGCTCTCCGGACGGACCGGTCACCCGGCCCTCGATGGAACCTCCCTCGTCGAGCACGATCTCCATCCACGGCAGTCCCTCCCCGGGAATCACCCGGAAACGGGACTTGCCGGGGGCGAAGCCCGGGGCCCGCGCCAGGACCGCGCCCTCGCGGGGAAGCCCGCCCAGCTCGAACGTACCGTCGGAACCGGTCCAGGTGGCCGGTCCCTCGGCCGGCGGCTCCTCCTCCCCGAGAGCGACCACCTCCGCCCCGGACACCGGCGACCCGTCCGCCGCGGTCACCCGCCCCCTCAGGACGAGGCCGGGCTCCACCACGATTTCCCCGGCATCCACCTCCTCCCCCTCCTCGACTTCCAGGTGCGTCACCGTGGCGGAGCCGCGCCCCGGCGCACGCACCGAGAGATTCCAGGTCCCGGCCGGAACTCCCTGCCACCGGAAGGACCCGTCCTCCGCATCCGGGTGGACGGTGGTCTCCGCCGCGGGAGCTGCGACCGAACCGGGGATCCGCAGGGCAAGCCGGGCAGCACCGACCGGTCGTCCCCCCGCGTCCACGATGGTGCCCGCGATCCCTCCGCCGCGGCTCAGCACGATCTCCACGGGGGTTCCCCTGCCGGGGTGGAGACCGTCGCGGTCGGCCGGCAGAAAGCCGGGAGCCGCCGCCTCGACACGCCAGGTCCCGGGCCGCAGACCGGCCAGGAGGGCCCGGCCGTCCCTGCCGGTCCGCGCCCGGGTGCGCCACGGGCACCCTCCCCCGGCACGCGGGCAGGCCCGCACGCGGGCCCCGGGAACCGGCTTCCCTGCCCGGTCCACGACCCGGACCCGGAGGGAACCGCCGGGGCGGGCCACCACGTCCCCCAGCCGGCGCCTCTCGCCCTCTGCCACCACCACCGTCATCCCCGGCAACCGGACGGCGGGCCCGCGGGCCCGCAGCAGGTAGACGCCCGCGGGCAACCCCCGGAAGGCGAACACGCCCCCCTCCCCGCAGGTCGTGCGGCGCAACCGCGCCAGGTCGAGGAGTTCGTCGAGCAGCGGATCGGAAGAAGACAGTTCCAGGCGCGTCCCCGGGAGGCCGGTCCCCGCGGCATCGACCAGTCGTCCCTCGAGGGTTGCGCCCGCGTGGAGCGCGAGGGGAACCCGGTTCGGGCCCGGCCGCAGCCGCAGCCGGATCGCGAGGGGGGCCCCCCGGGCGGGAACCAGGAGGGCCACCAGTGGCACCCCCGCGGGAAGGTCCCCGGGCACCGTTCCGGCGGGGACCGCTTCCAGGTTCCGGGGGAGCAGCGGACGGTCGTCGCTGCCCCGGCAGACCACCCGGCCGCGGTCCTCCTCCCGGATCCTCGCCCGGCGGAGACGGGCCGCGCGTCCCTCCCCGGAAACGAACTCCAGCCGGGCGGCACGGCAGGTGTGGGCGACGACCCGGGAGGTGATCCCCGGCCAGGTCGCCACGTCCACGGTCTCCGGGAGGAGACCGGGACCGGAAACCCGGAGCACGGTGTTCCCCGGATCGAGTCCCGCAAGCCGGAACCGTCCCCGCTCGTCCGTGACCGCCACCCGCAGCTCGCCGGCGCAGCCGGGTGTCTCCACCTGGACCCCGGCGGCAGGATCGCCGCCGGGGTCCAGAAGCCGTCCCCCGACCGCCGCGGCCCGCAACAGGGTGATCTCGTCGGTCCCCGAAGGCTTCCCCGGGAAGGGCCGGGAGGTGAAGCCGTCCGCCCGCACCCGGCAACGCGGAGCCGGCAGCCGGGCCCAGGCCATCCTCCCGTCCGTTCCCGCGACGGCCACCACGGTGAGGTTCCCCTGCCCGTCCGGGCACTCGAGGACCGCCCCCGGCACCGGTTCGCCCGCGGCATCCACCACCCGCAGCCGGCCCCCTCCTTCCGGGCCGCCCGGGGGCCCGGGGGCGGGCCCCGCGAGGACCACCGGCAGGACGATCCACGCCAGGACTGCGCCGCGCCGAAACGCCCACCGGCGCCGGGGAGCGCGAGGGAACGGCCCGCCTCCCGATCCCTCGGCGGGAATCACGGCTTCCGCCCCCGGGTGGCCTCCACGGTCACCTCGCACCGCTGGGACCAGTCGGTTTCCCGCCCGGTGGACGGAACCGTGATCCGGGCCGTCGTTTCCCACACCTTGCGCCGGCAGAACCGGGCGTGCACGCCGGGCTGCGACGGAAACGGAAGGCAGTGCAGGGACGCCTCACCGCTTCCCACGGTCCGGCCCTTCTCCTTCCCTCCGGCGGGAAACATCACCCGCGTCCGCCCCCGCCAGCAACGTTCACCCGCCGCGCCGACCTCCCCGCAGGGAACGCTCCTGCCCTCGATCTCCAGGGCCACCCAGTCTCCCGAGAACTGCCGCCAGCGATCGACCCGCTGCTTCCACGGCCGCGAGCCGCGCCTGTCCTCCCGCGAGCCCGCCGACTGGTCGAGAACCGCCGATGCCCACGCCGGGGAAAGGGGCGCGCACTCCGCGGGGACACTTACCTCCTCCTCGAGTTTCCAGGGGCGGTCTCCCCCCCGCCAGGTCGCCCGCCCGAGCACGGTCCCCCGGCAGGAAGGGGGGAGCCGCCAGGTGGACGGCGGTTCCCCCTCGGCCCGGACGATCCGCTTCGCGTCGACGGCGAGCACCTCCCAGGCACCGGGGGAGTCGGCCAGGGGCCGCAGTTCCAGGACGAGTTCCAGCTCCGTCCAGTTGTCCGCCGGCAGCACCCCGGGGCGATCCGCCGGCAGGTGGTACCGGTCACGGCAACGACTCCGCACCGTCAGCGCCTCCCGCTCACCGGGGGACGGTCCCGCCGCCGCGGGGAGGAGAACCACCTGCAGGGCCAACGCCAGGCCGGCCGCGAACCTCTGCCACCGGGTTCCCGCACCCTGCCAAACCACCGCGGGTTCCTTTTCCTCTGTCATGGCCGACTCCTTCCTCGCCGCGATTCTATCGTCACCGATCGCGCCCCCGAATCACGCGGGAGGAAGTGGAACGATGACGGAGACCGGTATGTTGTGGGTACGGGAGGACCGGGACTCTTCGCATCCTGGATCCCGGATAGCGGACATCCGGAATCACGGAACGTGGAAAAGACAGGAAAAAGCGACCAGTCTCCGCGTATGCCGTGCCCGGGGCGTCCCTTGACCGCAGGCCGACACCGGGTGTAGGAAAGGGCTGACCTGTTCAAGGTTGCCAGGAGGCAAGAATGCGCGAGGGGGTGCGGATCGCTGTCGGGAGGCTCCTCCGCCAGCTCCGTTCCCGGCGCGGCCTGACGCTCGCTCGGGTCGCGGAACTTACCGCCGGCTTCGGCAACCGGGTTTCGCGTTCGCGCCTCTCCCAGCTCGAACGCGGTGATGTCCCCGTCAACCTGGATGACGTGCAGGTCCTCTGCCGGGTCTACGGTATCGGTATCGTGGACCTCTTCGTCGAGGTACTCGCGGCAGCGCCCCCCGACCGCTTTCCCGCGGACCGCGACGGCGAGCAGCTTTTCGCCGAGGCACGGGGAATCTATGACCGCGGTGACATCCTCGAGGCCGCGTGGACCTTCGAGACCGCGGCGGCGCGCACGGTCGACCCGCACCGCAGGGCTCTCGCGCTCCTCTCCGCCGGTCACTGTTACGACCGTCTCGGCGGCTCTTCCCTCGCGATTCGCCTGGTGGAACGGGGCCTTGACCTGCTCGACCACGAGACGGACACCGTCCTGCGCGCCACCGCCAAGTTGGCCGTCCTTCTCGCCGCCAGCGGCGCCCACCTGCGCGCCCGCGTGTTTCTCGATCGCGTGCTCGGGAACCTCGACCGGCGCCGGCAACCGCGTTCGCTCCGGGCCTACCTCCTGGGAACAGCCGCCACCTGCTCCGCCTCCCTGGGGGATGTTCGCCGGGCAATCTCCATGGCCCGCAGTTCGGCTCGGCTCTACAGGAAGATCGGCCGTCCCGACATGGCGCTCCTGAAACTGTCGGGCGCGATCCGGCTGGCCGTCGGTTCCCACCGGCTTCGGAGCGTGGCCGCGGCAAGGGACACTTCCGAGGTGGAGGAGCTCCTGCGCGGTGCCAGCGAGGTTTACGCGGGCGCCTACGCTCACCTTGCCCTCGGAGAGTACCGGGCCGGCCTCGGACACCGGGAAGAGGCCCGGGCGGCGTTGCTGGTGGCCTGGCAGCAGGCCGCAACCCACGGCATCTCCCGCCTGGCAACCCCGGCAGCCCGGCTGCTGGCTTCCCTCGATGAAACCGACGGCTCCCTGTTTGCTTCCGGCCACTGGAAAAGAGTCGCTTCCGGAACGCCGAGGGTCCCGGGAGTGGCAAGCGCCCTTCGACCCCGCGGTTTCCCCGGGAATGACCCGGCCACAGTGACCGGGGAAGAGCGCGGCGACGCCCGTCCTGCCCGTCGCACCGGTATCGGGGCAACACGGGATCTCCCCGCCCGTCGAAACCCTGCTTCTCGCCCGGAGGGTGTCGGCTGACGCCGTTTCCCTCCCTGCGGCCTGCACCGTGTCTCCCGCCCCCGCCATCTCAGGTCCGGGCGCCGGCCCGCGGGGATGTGCTTCCCGGGAGGCGGCCCGCGAACCCGGTCCCGATTCGAACACCATGCCACGGACCTCGCGCTGACATGCCGCCGTCAGCGACATCACGACACCACCGGATTCCACCATTCCCCTCCCTGCTACCCGTCGTCTCCTCCTTCCGGGCCGGATCTGCCCGGTCGTCCGGCTGCGGCCGGTTTCCAGGCGAGGCAGGACGCGCCCACGCAGGGGGAGGAATACGTGGACAAGACCTCCCGGCAAGCATTTCCACGATCCTGGATCGTGGAAGTCTCACCGGGACCGACCCGCGAACACTTGCCGACACCCCCGGCCCTGCTGATCCGGAACGTTGCCCGGTTCTCCGGGGCCTGGACTGGAGGAGTTCCCGGGTCCGGGAGCCGTGCAGGACACGGGAGGGAAGCCCGGCCCGGGACGCGGGCGCGGCGGTGCAGCACTCTCGCGCTGGCCGTCCACCGCACGCCGGTCCGGCGGCGGCGCCGTCCCCTCCCGGCGGGCGGCGATACTCGCAGGGGAACTTTCCCCGGAAAGGAGGAACGATGCCGGGACGCCTGCTTCCCCTCGCGGTCCTGTTGCTGGTCGCCGGGTGTGCTTCGCTTGCGGCGACGAACTCGATGAAGGTGGTCTACGACGGCACCCCCGGCGACATGCTGGTCACCCGGAACCGGGAAGGGACCCTCGACATCGACATCCTGCTCGACAACGGGCGGCACGTCGTGCTGGACGGCGTGCGGCCCGGATCCTGCATGGCGTCGATCTTCCTGGGGGAGGGTGAACCGCCCGACGGGCGCTCCGCACGCCTGGTCTTCCTGAAGGGCGTCACCACCCCCGGCCGGGCGGCGAACTGGCTGGGACAGTTCGACTCCGTGTTCTACGTGACGCGACTGCGGAGCGACTGCCCGGGAGGGGCGGTGGATCCGTCCGGGATCCGCGGGGCCTGCGACCTGGCGGATTGCGTCGCGGCGGTGACGGCCTCCTGTGCGTCGGTGGGATCCTTCCCCCTCGGGATCGACTGGCAGGAGGGCGACCACTGCCGGTACGAGTGCCCGGGCGGCCGGACGGGCCTGGTGGAGTGCGACGGAACCGCCACGGACGGGGACCGGCCCCCGGTCCGGCGGAACTGATCGCCGGGGCGCACGACCGGCGGCTGCACCCTTCCCCGGCGCCGGGGGAAAAGGCCGGCGAGAAGAAGCGCCCCCCGGGCCGGGGGGCCGCCCGTTGCCGGCGGGCCCTCGCGGCCCGGGCGCGACGCCGGCTACCTGCCCTTCGCCTTCGCGGTGCGGAACCGCAGGAGGAACGGGACCGCCGGGCGTCCGGCCCGGTCACGGAACCCCCGGTAACGGTCGCTGTTCACGAGCACCGCGTACTCCCGGCCCGGTTCCAGGGACACGGGGAGGACGCACGTCCGGCCCCCGTCGACGAAGCGGGGCCGCCCCGTGACCGGGGGCCACGCGTCCGGGTCCACCGACACCCACGACCAGGAACGGCGGCTCATCCGCCGGCTGAAGGTCACCCGGATCTCCTTCAGTCCGGGATCCACGCCCACGGCCCCCTGGACCGGCATCGTGCGCACCACCACCGGGGGAAGGGATTCCAGCGGGTTCCCCGCCTCGCCGGCCCGGCTCCCCGCCGCGCCGAGCAGGACCGTTCCGAGCACGAACAGCACCACCATCATCCGCCTGGACATCGACAACCTCCCGGGCGCACCCGCGCCCCTTCCGCTTCGCACGATCCGCAAACACCGGGCCGGAACGGCTCAGTCGTCCCCGCCGCTCCCGGCCGGACGGTGCACCCCGCAGGTCCCCGGCGCGGGGCTCGCCGTGTAGGGCCTGCACTGCAGGCTGTTCCTGTTGCAGGAACACGACCGCCTGGCGAAGCAGGAACGTTCCTCGCCGCCACCCCTTCCGAGCAGTCCCGTCACCGGGTCACGCAGCCACACGATTCCCATCGTCTCTCCTCCCCGGCCCGCCACGGGCGGGCCGCGTGCCGGTCATCCCCGGCCTCCCGCCGGCGATCCCGCCCCCGGGAACGCCACCACCCGGCCGGCACCGGCAAGATCGGTTACCCGGTCCACCCGCTCGGCGATTCCCCGCCGGTGGGTCACCCAGGCGATTCCCGGTTCCCACGACCAGGACCGCAACCGGGTCACCAGTTCCCGCTCCGTGTCCCGGTCGAGTCCCGCGGTCACCTCGTCCAGCAGCAGCACCTCCGGCCGCAGCAGCAGCGCCCGCGCCAGGCACACCCGCTGCCGCTCCCCTCCCGAGAGCGTCACCCCTCCCTCCCCCACCGGGGCGTCCAGTCCGCCGGGCAGCCGGGCGACCACGTCCTCGAGCACCGCCAGGTGAATCGCCTCCTCCAGCGCGTCCCGCGAAGCGGCAGGCGCCGCCAGGAGGAGATTCTCCCGGAGGCTCCCGGCGAAGAGCCACCCGTCCTGGGGCACCAGGACGATCCTGCGGCGCAGCTCCTCCAGCCGGAAGACCTCGACCGGAAGTCCGTTCACCAGGACCCGTCCCCCGGCCGGGGGCAGGTGGCAGGCGAGGGTCCGCAGCAGGGTGCTCTTCCCGCAGCCCGTGGGACCGACCACGGCGATCCACTCCCCCCGGCGCAGGGTCACCTCCAGCGGGCCGATCCGCGGCCCCCCGGGCGACGCCACGACGAGCGCCCGGGCCTCCAGCACCCGGACGGACCCGACCGGTTCGTCGCCGTGGCGGTCGGCCTCCGCGGGAAACGCCAGGACCTCGACGAGGCGCCGGCCCGCCGCGGTCGCGGCCGCCACGTTGAAGCTCGTCCCCACCAGGCTGCGCACCGGCCCGAAGACGTAACCGAGGGCGCCGTGGAAGGCGAGGAACGCCCCGAGGGTGAAGGTCCCCCGCATGATCGCCGCCGCCCCGTACCAGAGGACGAACAGCGGCAGGCCGGCCGCGATCAGCCCCGTCACCAGACCCGCCAGCACGGAACGCAGCCCGTACCGCCGGTCCGCCGCGAGCGCGGCCGACATCCCGGCGACGTACCGTTGCGTCCCCGCCCGCTCCGCCGCCAGCGTCTTCAGCACGAACAGCCCCGAGATCAGCTCCACCAGCCGCTCCCGGAACCGCGCCCACCTCTCCTGCCGCTCCCCGCTCAGCCGGCGGAGCGATGCCGCGAAGTGCCGGGAGGACCAGGCGAACAGCGGCAGCGACACGACGCACGCGGTCGCGAGCACGGCGTTGAAATGAAACAGCAGGCCGACACCGACGAGAATCGTCGCCACGTCCAGGACCACGTCCAGCACGGTCCGCAGGAACAGGTCCCCGACGAGATCGACGTCCGCGTCCAGCCGCGCCTCCAGGTACCCGGTGCGGCCCGGACCCAGCATGCCCGGAGGCCCCGCCGCCACCGCCCGCCAGAGCGCCATCCGGAGGTCGCCTTCCACCGCCAGGCGGTTCCGGATCACCGCCCGCTGGTACAGGTACGAGGCCCCCTGGTAGCCCAGGACCACCGCCAGCAGCAGGACCGCCAGCAGGTGCAGGCGCACCATGTCCCCCGAGGGGATCACCGTGTCCACCAGGTACCTCGTCACGAGGGGCGCCGGCAGTTCCAGGGCGGAAGCGGCCACCAGCAGCAGGCCCGCCCACGCCGCCACGCCGACGTGGCGGCGCTGGAACCGCCACAGCATGCGCCAGACCGCGGCGCGGTCGCCCTTCATCGTCCCTCCCGGCGACACCCGTCCGCTCCCCTTCCGCCGCGTGCCGCCGGCAGGAACCCCGGGACCGTCCCCGCCCGGCGGACCGTCAGGATCCGCCGTGGCCCCCTCCCGCCGGCCGGTGCACGCCACAGGTTCCGGCCGGGGGCCGGAAGGCCCCGCACTGGAAGGTCGTCTTCCGGCAGGTGCACGAGTGGACCTCCCGGCAGGAGTCCTTCCCGGCATCGCCGGGAGCCCTGCCCCACAGGCCGGTGACCGGATCTCTCAGCCACGTGATCGCCATACCCGTCTCTCCTTTCCCGTCCCGTCCCCGCGGGGGCTCGCCCGGCGCGGCCCGCCACCGGCGACCGCTCCGACCGGTACCAGCCGGGGTCGCCCCGGGCAACGGGGCCCCCGCCCGGCCGCACGGGACGCCTCGCGGCCGGGCCGGGCTTCCTCACCGCGCCTCCTCCCGCGCCCCCTGCCGGGCCTCCCAGGCGCGGAAGTACCTCCGCAGGTAGTCCTCGAGCCCGCGTTTCCACCGGACGCAGTCCTTCCCCGGCATCTGCCCCTCCCGCGCCTTGCGCCGCACGTCCACGCAGCCCCCCGTGCAGAGGGGCAGGAAACGGCAGGCGAGGCATTCCTCGTCGCCCTCGAAACCATCCACGAGGAACGCCACCGTCAGGGGGTGGGGCCGCCAGGGGTCGCGAACGGTTCCGACGACGCGGCTCTCGTCCCCCACGTGGTTCCAGCAGCGGTAGAGCTCCCCGCGGGGGCCCACCACGAACGAGAAGGCGGAGGTCGCGGTGCAGCCCCCCGCCAGTTCCGGGTAGGGAGGCATCTCCGCCAGTCCCTCCGCGAGGAGCATCTCGGTCAGCCGCGCGGACACCTCCCAGAACTCCGGCAGTTCCA
>CAZOTT010000013.1:34638-40548 GCA_964582785.1 uncultured Acidobacteriota bacterium
CAGCGTCTCCTCGACGGTGCACCCGCACGCGGGGGTGTAGCGGCGGACGTAGCCGAAGTAGAAGCTCATCCGCCGCGGATCGAACCAGGGCTGCGCCCGCAGCTCCCGGATCACCCGGAACCCGTCCTCCACGTTCGTCCGGTCGACGTTGATCCTCACCGCCAGCGGCAGTTCCCCGATCGCCTCGCCCAGGTTGCGCACGATCAGCTCGTACGAACCCCGCCCGTTCCGGAACGGCCGCCGCCGGTCGTGGGTGGGCCGCGGCCCATCGATCGTCACCTGGGCGTCCCGCACCCCCCACTCCCGCAGCCGGCGAGCGGTCCCGCCGTCCAGCAGGGTGCCGTTCGTGACGATGCTGGCGGTCCAGGTCGCCTCCCGGTCCGCGCAGAGACGCCGGAATTCCCGGCCCAGGTGCTCGATCGCCCCGAGGGCCAGCAGGGGCTCTCCCCCGTACCAGGTCACGGCCAGGGTGCCCCCCCGACGAGGCAGGAGTTCCCCGGCGAACCGGACGACCTCTTCCCGCGTCGACCGGTCCATGCTTCCCCGCCACGGGCTCTCGAAGCAGTACCGGCAGGCCAGGTTGCAGTTCAGCGTGGGGGCGATGGTCAGCGCGACCACGCTCCCGTCGTACTGGCCCTTCCGGTACCGCACCCGGACGACGTCCCGCTCGTCCAGCTCCCCGGGCACGACGAAGCCGCCGCGCGCCAGCTCGGTCCGTACGGACGGATCGAGATCGTCGAGGGGGCCGTCCCCCGCCACGCGCTCCGCCAGCCGGTCCTCCACGACGCACAACCCGTTCGCCAGGGCGTTGTACATCAGGGTGCGCCCGTCTCCCAGGGACACGAAGAAGTTGTACCGCGAACGCTTCATCTGTTTCTTCATCGCTGCCGCTCTCCCGCGCCGGTCAGAAGTACCACTGGACCTTGACGAACAGCTGGCGCCGCCGTGATTCCTCCTCGTAGCTCCAGGCCGGCAGCCGGTCGTCCCGGTTGTCCAGGTTCAGGCCGACGTAGACCGAGGAGAAGGGGTTCAGACGCCACGTCCCCAGGACGTTGACGGTAACGAACCTGCCGTAGTAACCGAGGTCCTCCATCCGGAGACGGTTCAGCGTGGCGAAGACCCGGAGCTCGGTCCGCTCGCTCCACACGAACTGGAACTCTCCCTCCCAGCCGACCTGGCGCCGCTGCTGCGCCCCCTGCCCGAACCTCCACGCGGAGGAAGAGAGCTGGAACCGGGCCCGGCCACGGCGCCGGGCGAACCCGACCGAGCGCGACCGGAGATCGACGAGCCGGGGGTCGGAGGAATAGAGCACCCCCTCTCCCCGCTCGAAGCTGGCGAACGGAACGAACGACGGGTGTTCCGACCACTGGAAACCGCAGGCAAGGAGGTCTGCCCGGGGGAACTCCCTGCCCCCGTACCCCTCGCGCGTCCGAGAGAACGTGCACGACGCGTCGACGAGGCGCGGCCCCTCCGCGAACACCGACCCGCTCCAGCCCCGGTCGACCAGCTCCCCCCCAGTCGTTTCCTTCCGGTGGACGCTCGCCTGCACGTTCAGCCGCCGCAGGAACCCGACCTTCTCCTGCGGTTCGTAGTCCAGGCCCTGGGACACGCCGACCTCCTCCTCGTCCACCCAGGGAACGTACCCCGCCTCCGCCCGGAACCCGGGCGAGATCCGGTAGTAGCGGGCGGAAGTCCACAGGTACCGGTTCCAGGAGAACAGCCCGCTGGCGGTCACCGCCGTCCCGGTGACCGCCCCTTCCGGCCCGTCCACCCGGGACCGTGCGCCCTGCCAGCTCAGCGTCAGGTGCCGGCCCTTGACCAGGCCGTCCGCCGACAGCACGGTCCCGCCGGAACCGCCGAAGGAACGGTGTGTCACCATTCCTCCCAGGTAGGAACCCCGTTCCCCCAGGGCGAGGGTGCCGCGGGCCACCGCCCACGTCACGTCCCCGCTCCCCGCATCCCCGAAGCGCTCCCCCGGCACCCCGTTCTCCCGCGCGACCAGCCCGTAGAGGCCGACGCGGCGGCCCCGGTGGGAAACCCGCAGTCCCCAGTCCGGGGCAACGATCATGCGGGACCAGTAGAGGCGGAACGGGGTCCGGAACGACTCCGACCCGTCGAGGAAGAACGGGCGCTTCTCCGGCAGGTACACGGGGTAGCGGTTGTTCACCTGCTGGTACACCCCGTCCGCCTCCACGTCCGAGAAGTCGGGACGGAACGTGGCCTTGACTTCGGTGTCGGACCGGGGCACCCAGGACAGCGTCAGGCTCCCGTGGCCGCCGAGGGAACGATCCGACTCCCCGCCGCTCCGCGTTCTTCGCAGCGACCCGACCCAGGCCGGGATCCAGTGGAAGGTACGGGACGTGCCCACGTCGCGCAGGTCCACGAGGAGGTACGCCATCCCCTCCCGCGGATCCTCGGAGCCCCTCCGTTCCGGGAGCATCCCGATCGTCACGTCATCCTCCCGGGGCACGATCCGGGTCACCCCGAGCAGGAACCTGCCCCGGGGACCCGTGGGAAAGCGGAAGGAAGAGAAGGGCAGGACGATTTCCACCGTCCATCCGTTCTCGGTGACCCGGGCGCCGTGCTCGAACAGCAGGTCGAAACCCAGGTCCACCGCCCCGGTTCCCAGGTCCTCCAGGGCGTCCGCCACGTCGTTCTCCGGGGTGACGGCCAGCAGCAGCGCCTGCTTCGCTTCCCCGTGGGGATCGAGCAGGACCTCCACGTGCTCCGACCCGGCGATCTCGTCCCTCCCGTAGCGCTGCCGTCGGATCTTCTCCGGGGCGGGATCGAGGCATTCCATCGCCACGACCAGCGCCTCCCGGGTGGAGAAGAGATAGAGCCGGGTCCGCCACGCGGGCACCGCGTTGTCCCGCGGGCTGGTCTCGACGAACCCTTCCCAGGTGAACGCCTCCCGGTACTGGGGCTCCGAGAGGATCCCGTCCGCCCGGACCGGCCCCTCCAGGCGGGGAACGTCCCAGGTGGGTGGCGCGGCGAGGGCCACCACACACGTCCACGCGGCCAGGACCGCCATGACCGGCCCCACCGGCCAGCGGATCACTCCTCCCGGTTCCCTCCCCCGAAGGCCTGACCGGAAAGTTCGCCGCGCCGTCGCCGGCGGGGATCCGGCGCCCGGGCCGGTACCCCATCGGCGGGACCGGGTTCCTCCCGGTTGCGGTATCGCCCGGCTTGCCCCGCACGGGCCGGTACTCGTTCGACCGGACCGGGTTCCTCCCGGTTCCCCCTGTCTCCCCTTCACGTGGCCCATCGCACCTTCCCCGCCTCCCCGCCGGGTTGCGCCGGTTCCCGGCGTTTACCACGGTCTCCTGGCGTCCGTCAACGGCGGCTCGCGCGGTGGCCCGGGACCGGGGCGCCGGCTTCCGCCCCGGCCCCGGGACGCCTGCTCAGAGACCGTCGTGGTAGTTGGTACACTTGGGGGTCGGGTTCAACAGCTTCGGGCAGACCAGCTTGCTGCCATCGTCCTTGTAGCAGACACACGTGCGGTGGATCTTGCAGTCACTGTCCCCACGCCCCACCAGGTCCGCCAGCGGATCACGGACCCAGGTGATGCCGTCCCGGCCTCCGGAACCGGTCGTGCTCATGGTCATCCCTCCTTTCGCCCGGGCATCCAGCCCGGACGCCGCGTCAACGCTTCTCCGGGGTGATGTCGCCGGGCGGATCGATCTGGAGCGTCGTCCTCCGGCACAGGCAGTCGATGTGGAGCCCGCAGTCCCTCCTCGGGTCCGGACCGACCAGCGACGCCACCGGGTCATGCACCCACGTCAACCTGTTGGACATTGCATGTCCTCCCGTCTTCCGTACTCTGCCGTCTTCCCTTTCTTCCTCCGCGAGTCGTCACCCTCGCCGGGGGACCCCGTGCCCGGTCCATCGCCACCTGCAGCGAGGACCGCCCGCCACGTGCCGTTTTCCCGCGGGCCGATGCCCCGCGCAGCGCCTGGCAGGTTGCCCGGCGGGGAAGATCCCGCCGCTCCCGGATCCCCGACGCGGGGTCCCGGGCCACCCGAGCTCTCGTTGCTGAAAACGGCGGGAAGGGCAGGCGACACATCACCGTTCTCTCAACGCATGGGAGGTGCGCCCGGAGTGGGAATCGACCGCTCCACCCCCTGCCCTGGCCCGGGCGCTCCGGGCCCGGGCGCTGACGGTAGCCTCGGGTGCCAGGCGTTCTCCCTGCCGGGGTTGCGTGGAGAGTCAGCCCCCTTCCCAGCGCACCTCCGCGGGACCGAAAGAAAAGGAGCTGCTGACGGTTTCCCGTGACTTTCATTCGGACCCCCTACTCCTGCTGTCGAGACGGTACGCCGACGGGCCACCTTCCGGACCCGGCCGGGTGGTGGTTCCCGAGATCCCGGCGCACGGGCATCCGTGCAGGATCCGCATGACGGGTCGTGCATGAAGCGCACACCCCCTTGACACGGGCGTCCGCGCGTTGATAAGAAAAACGCTTGGGTGGTGATCTCGACCGAGAGAGGAGGTTGGGAGATGCAGGAGTCGGGTCGCCGGGGCTCGGGAGGGGTGCGCATTTGCCGTGGAGCTCTCGCCGAGTGGATTCGTCACCATCGTCGCGCAGCCGCCATCAGCCAGGAGCAGCTTGCGATGCGGCTCACGCGGATGGGAAGCACCGTCTCCCGGTCAACGCTGTCACGCTGGGAACAGGGTCGGGCCGCGCCCCCCGGTGACGTGGTTCCCCTCCTGGCGCAGGCTCTCGGTGCCCCATTGGCAAACCTTGAGGAGCTGGTGGCGAGGGCCGGGGCTCGCACTGAGATCGACCTTACGGGCCTTTCGTTCGACGATCTCCGCGACGAGGGGGAGCGAGCCGCCCGGGCCGGACGATTGGTACGGGCAGCTGCTTTCTTCGAGGCTGCCCACCACCTGATCCTCCTCGAGGCAGCACAGCCCGCACCGGAGGAGCATGCGATGGTGCTCCTTCGGCTGGCTTGGGCCCGGCTTCACGGCTGGCAACTGTACCTGGCACGACAGGCGTTGGGAGCACTTGCGCGCCTGCCCGGCTTGCCCTGGCACTTTGAACTGCGCGCTTTCTGCCTCCATCTGACGATTTCCGCCCGCAGCGGCGACCCCCTCGCTGCCCGCGCCTTTGCCGAATCCATCGGTACCGCGATCGCCCGGCCCGACTGCCAGCCCGACATCCGCGCGCTGGGCCATCATGCGCTCGGAAGGTGGCATTTCCTGGCCGAGCGATACCCTGAGGCGGCAGAGGCGCTGTCGCTGGCCGTCGAAGGGTGGAAGAAATCCGGCAATTCCCTCGAGGCAACCCGGGCGGACGCACTGCTAGGCTACAGCATTGCTCGTACCGGCCGGCCGGCGGACGGGGAAAGGAGGCTCCGTTCAAGCCGGGAAGCAGCGGCCTTGCTGGGGTCTCTCGAGGTGGAGGCACTTGCCGAGCGATTGCTGGGTCGGCTGCTCGGAGAAACCGGCAGACGCGCGGAGGCAGCGGACCGCCTCGAGACAGCCGCCGGCTTGGCCCGGCGGTCGGGCGTCCCCGAGGAAGAGTTTCTCTGCCGTTGGCACGCATGGAGATTCGCCGACCCTGCGGAGAAAGCCCGGATCGCCCGGGCATTGCGGCGCCTCCTGCCAGATGTGCATCCCGCGGTGCCGGAGGTACTCGCCTTCCTCGAAGCCACTGGAGCGGGAGAAAACGGGAGGGAGGACACGCGATGACGAAGGAACGGACGATGAACAGGATCGCGTTCCTCCTGCTGGTCGCCGCGCTGGTCTGCGCCTTTCTGCCGGCGGCTGCGGAGGTCTCGGTCGGGAACCGCACGAACGCTCCATCTTTCTTCGCTGGCGGTGGGAACGGTGACAACGGCGATCCCTTCCCCACCTGGGCGGTCATCCGCCAGGGGGTGGACCCGTCGCTGGTGCTGAACCCGTCGGGGG
>CAZOTT010000014.1:0-22627 GCA_964582785.1 uncultured Acidobacteriota bacterium
AGGACCGGGCGCCGGTCGAACAGGCCCAGGTCCCGCTCGGGGCGGTACCCGGCGACCGGGGCGGACACGTCCACCAGCACCAGGGCGCGCGCCTCCGGCAGGCGGGCCGCGGCCGCGGCCGCGATCAGTGCCCCGTACCCGACCCCGACGAACGCCACCCGGGCGGTGTCCACCACCGGGTTGCGGGACAGTTCCCGCAGGAGGAGGACCTGGTCCTCCCGGGCCTTGCGGAGTTCCCGGGCGGGCAGCAGGGGGAAGGCGTAGATCCGGTTGTCCCGGGTGGAGCGGGAGGCGCCGTGCCCGCGCTGGTCCATCAGGGCGACGGCGTAGCCGCGGGAGGCGAGGGCGTCCGCCAGGGGGAGCAGGCTCGTCCGGTCCCTTCCGTGGGAATGGACCAGGACGACCACGGGCAGGCGGACCCCCTGCGGTACCGGGTCCGGCAGCTCGAGGACGCCCTCCAGGATGACCCCGTCGGACGCCTCGAGGCGCACGTCCGTTTCCCGGGTCGCCGGGAGGCTCACCCCGCCCCGTGCGGGCGGGCCGGCCAGGACCAGCAGGGACAGCAGAAGCACGGCCGGGGGAGCGAGGACCGGCAGGATTCGCGACCTGATCATGTTCCGAGTCTACCCCCCGGCCGGCGCTCCCGCCTCAGGCGGGTTCATCCCACGGGTCGGGGGGGGTCCGGGACCAGATCACGTCGGCGGCGCCGAACGGCAGGGCGGTGTTCCCGCCCCGCTGGCTCGCCTGGCGGAGGGCCTCCACCGCCCGCCCGAGGAGATCCTCCGCCCGCTCCATGCCCCGGGAGGGCCAGGCTGCCACCCCGATGCTGACCGTCGTCGTGCGCCGCTCCCGGCGGGCTCCGGGGAGGGGCAGGTCGGCCAGGGCCTGCCGGAGGCGTTCCGCGGCGGCCAGTCCGCCCGCCGCGTCGGTTTCCGGCAGGGCGACGGCGAAACGGCGATCCCCCAGCCGCGCGACCAGGTCCACGTCCCGGACCAGCCCCCGCAACCGGGCGGCCGTCTCCCGGGCCAGCCGGCCCAGCCCGGCGGCCGGCAGGTCCTCCACCCCGTCCGGCTCGAGAACGATCACCGCGAGGGCGCGCCGGTACCGGACCGCCCGCTCGAACTCGTGGCGGAGGAGGTCCCGGAACCAGGGCCGCCCCAGGAGGCCGGTCACCGAGTCGACCCGGGGGGCGCCCCCAAGCAGGGCCCGGCGTCCCAGGGCCTCCACCCGGGCGGCCAGCCGGTCGGGGGCTTCCGCGGGGTCGAGCCACAGGTCGGACCCCGCGGCCAGGGCGGCGATCCCCTCCGCCGGGTCCTCCCCGAAGGCGGCGGACGGGGGAAGCGGCTCGTCCGCGGGGGCGGCCCCGAGGATCGCCGGGACCCGGGCGGCGGGCAGCAGCAGGAGGGTTTCGCCCGGGAGTTCCCCCGGCGCCGGCAGTTCCTCCGGGGAGGAGACCTCCCACCCGTTGTCGGCCAGCAGGCGGAGAGCCTCCCGGAGATTGGGGGGCACGGGGCCGGGAGCGACGATCTGCACGGGGCACCTCCCCCCGGTCACATCCGGGCCGGCACCGGGATTCCCATCAGCCCGAGGGCTTCCCGCAGCGACCGGTCCGCGACCAGCAGCACCGCCAGCCGCGCGGCCCGGGTCGCCGCGTCCTCCTCCCGCAGCACCGGCCAGCGGTGGTAGAAGGCGTTGATCGCCCGGGAGAGGTCGAAGGCGTACTTCGCGATGGCGGCGAATTCCAGGCTCTCGAGGGCCGCGGGGATCACCTCGGGCAGGCGCGCCGCCTCGAGGACCAGGGCCCAGTGCTCGAGCTGGCCTTCTTCCGGGATCGACGCGAAGTCGGCCCCGCGGGCCAGGGAAAGGGCCGCCGCCCGGTCGAGACCCTCCCGCTCCTCCAGCTTGTCGAGGATCCGGGAGACGCGGACCGCCGCGTACTGGCAGTACGGGCCCGTTTCCCCCTCGAAGGCGAGGGCCTGGTCCACGTCGAAGGCGACGACCTTGTTCCGGGTGTGGCGCAGCATGTAGTAGCGCACGGCTCCGACCGCGATCTCGTGGGCGATCCGGCCGGCCTCCTCCGCGGCCATCCCCGGGTCCCGCGCGCGGACTTCCTCCCCCGCCTTCCGCTCGACCATGTCGAGGAGGTCGTCCGCCTTCACGCCGAGACCGCGGCGGCCGCTCATGTCGAGCCACGGCCGGGCCCGTTCCTCCTCCGTCAGTTCCAGGCCCGGCTGGAGCAGGAGCGCGGTCCGCGGGGAAAGGGCAACCATCTCGTAGGAGAAGTGGATCGACTGGCGGGCCTGCTCCCCGTGGCCGAGGCGCTCGAGGCCCCGGACCACGACCCGCTGGAGGTAGGACTGCCGGACATCGATCACGTTGTAGACGCGGGAGGCCCGGCCGAACTCGGGGTGGCCCGGCTGCCCGGCGCCGGGGGGGACCGTCTGCCACGGGCGGACTCCGTCCGGGTAGGCCCACTCCGCGAACGGGGCGTACTCGAAGTCCCTCCCCAGCAGGCCGAACTTCCACATCTGGTAGGCGATGTCCTTGCCGACGTAGGTCACCGTCCCGTTCGAGCGGACGATGATCTTCTCGTAGCGTTCCCCCTCCTCGTCCTCCTCGTCGTGGGGCAGGTCCATCACCCAGCAGCCCGCGGCCTTCCCCTCCTCGGCGAACCGGATCGCCCCGCTCTCGCGGAGCGCCCGGAACGCCTGGTCCCAGAACCGGTGGGCAAGGATGTCGCTTTCCCGGGGAAGGACGTCGTACCGGATCCCGAGGCGGTGCATCGTCCGCAGGTGGCAGCGGACCACCGCCCGGGCGACCAGGGCCCCGATCTCGGCCAAGGGTCCCTCGCCCCGCTCCAGCGCGTGCAGCACCTCCGCCCGGCGGGCGAGGCGCGACTCGTCCTCCCGGTACCAGGCCGTGACCCGGGCGTAGAGATCCCACAGGTCGTGGTCGACGCCGCCGCCCCCGGCCGCGGCCCGTTCCTCTCCCCGGGCCACCAGGTCCCGCACGCCCGTCGCGTCCAGGCCCGCCAGCTCGGTGAGGGCCACGACCACGTCGGCCACCTGGACCCCGGTGTCGTCGATGTAGTTCTGGACCTCCACCCGGTGCCCGGTCGCCCGCAGGCAGCGGACCAGGGTGTCGCCCAGGATGGCGTTCCGCAGGTGGCCGATGTGCGCCGCCTTGTTCGGGTTGATGTTCGTGTGCTCCACCACCACCTTCCCGGGGACCGGCCGGGGTTCCTCCCCCGGGCCCAGCAGGCGGCGCACGGCCGACGTCCGGTCGATCCGGACGTTCACGTAGCCCGGCCCCGCCACCTCGACGGCGGCCACCCCGGGAACGTTCCGGATCTTCGCCGCGAGTTCCTCCGCGATCTGGCGCGGCGGGCGGCGGAGGACGCGGGCGAGGGAGAAGGCGGCGGGGGTCGCCAGGTCCCCGAGGGCCGGGTCCGGGGGGAACTCGAAGGGCACCTCTTCCAGGTCCGCCACGTCACGGATCGCCCGGCTGATCTCGGCACGGAGGCTGCTGAACAGGTCGATCATTCTCGTCGGGCCTCCTCCCGGCGGGGGAGCCGGGTCCGGGGGAGTATAGCGAACGCGGGAACGGGGAACCGGGGGAGGGCCCGTGGTTCAGGGCGCCGCCCGGACGACGGGGCCGGTCCGGCGGAAGCCGTCCGCCAGCAGGGCCACGAGGCGCCACCGGGAAACGGACCCCGCCGGGACCGGGCCGGCCGGGACGACGTAGCTCCCCCCCCCGGTCAGGGACCCGAGGGACGGCAGCGGCACCGGCGTGGCCGCCTGCCACGGACCGTCGTCCAGGCTCCGCTCGACGATCCACGCGACGACCCCGTCTTCCCGGCCGGTCCTCCACTCGACGAACACGTTTCCTCCCGCTGTCGCGGTGGCGGAAAAGGACACCAGCTCGAAGGGAGGGCCGGGGTCTCCCGGTTCCGCGTCCACCAGGACCTCGAGGGGGCCCGGTTCCGCGTCCGGACGGACGAGTAGCAGGAACGCTTCCCGGTAGTCGTGCCAGGGAATCGTCACCCGGAGGACCCCGTCCGGATCCGGGCGGAGGTCGACCCGGTCGAAGAAAGTTTCCTGCCGCCGGCCGAGGACCACTCCCCGCAGGGCCCGGCCGTCCGGGTCGATCTCGACCACCGTGGCTGCCGGAAAGCGCGGGTCCGGCAGCAGGTGCAGGAGGGCCCCGCCGAGGGGCCCCGGCGGAAATTCCAGCGCCTTCTCGAGGACGGGCAGGTTCTCGACCCGGAGGGACTCCCGGGCCGGGAGGTTGCCGGCCGCGATCCGGGCGATGCCGGCCCGCAGGAAAAGGCCCGGCAGGTCGAGCCCGGTGGCGGCGACGAGGCCCCCGTTCACCGCCCCGACCGGGTCGCCGGGGTCGGTGGCCAGGCGTCGCCAGGTGGCCCGCAGGGCGGATCGCACCCGGCGGACGCCGCCCAGGCATTCCAGGAGGGCGAGGTTGGACGGGGCCAGGAGGGGACCGGTCGCGAGAAGGCCGGGTTCCGGGTGGGTCCACCGGAGCGCCGGGTTCCCGCAGGAGGAGGGTCGCAGGCCCGTCGCCCGCTCCGCGAGCCAGCAGGCGCTCGGCGCCACCCACCAGGCGGGAGCCCCGGGGACCCACCGCCGCAGGAACGCCTCCGCCAGCCGGCGGCCGACCTCCGCCCGGAACCCGGGCGGGTCCCGGAGCGCTTCCCGGGCCGGGAGCCCGACGGTTCCGGCCGGCGGGGGGCCTTCCCCGAGCCAGAGGTCGAGCCCCCCGTCCGCCCCGTCGCCCGGCGTCTCGAGGCCGGCGGCCCGGAACTCGTCCGCGACCCGGGCGGCGATACGCAGCACGTCCGCCGCGGCGTCCGGCACCCCGTCCGCGTCCCGGTCCGGCAGGCCGTCCCCGGGGGACCAGCGCACCCGCACCGAAGGGCGGGAACCCGCGACGTCCCCGGCGGCGGCCCGCACCGGGACCGCGAACGCCACGGGCAGGGCGAGGAGGAGGAGCGAAAGGCGGCGTCCCATCACGATGGACGGAGGGTACCCCGGGGTCCGGCGGGGGGCAAGACGGGGATCAGCCGGGCGCGCTCCCCGGGTCGATCGCGGCGTTCGGGGCGGTGCGCCGGGCGGCTTCCGGGTCCCCGTCTCCCTGGCACGCCACCACGATCACCGAGATGTTGTCCTCGCCGCCGGCGGCGTTCGCCGCCTCGACCAGTTTCCGCGTCGCCGCTTCCGGGTCGCCCCCGGCGGCGCGGACGAGGGCGAGGATCTCGCCGTCCTCCACCATCGTGTTGAGTCCATCCGAGCAGAGCAGCAGGACATCGCCGGGCCGGAGCGGCACCTCGACGATGTCGGGCACGACCACCTGGGACGAGCCGAGGGCCCGGGTCACGACGTTGCGCCGGGGATCCCGGGCGGCCTGCTCCCGGGAAAGCATCCCGAGGCGGACCAGCTCGTTGACGAAGGAGTGGTCCGTGGTGAGCTGGTCGATCCTGCCGTCCCGCACGAGGTACGCCCGGGAGTCCCCCACGTGGGCGATCCAGCAGGAGTCCCCGTCGAGCAGGGCGACCACCAGGGTCGTACCCATCCCCCGGTACTCGGGGTGGGCCTCGATCGCCCGGGCGATCCCGAGGTTCGAGTGTTCCACCGCCCGGCGCAGCAGTTCGGGCGGGGGCAGGTCGGCGGGCCGGTCCGCGCAGAGCGCTTCCCGGATCGCCTCGATCGCTCTGGTGGAGGCGACCTCCCCCGCGGCGTGGCCACCCATGCCGTCGGCCACGGCGAACACGCCGTGGGCCGGCTCCACGAGGATGCAGTCCTCGTTGTGGGGCCGGACGAGGCCCCGGTCGGTCCGCCCGTGGCCCCGGTACCTCATGGCTCGGACGCCCCGGGATGCAGCGTGGCGCGGGAAGGGGCTTCCCGCTCCTCGAGGAGGTTCGCCAGGTGCAGGGCGGAGGGGTTGTCCGGCTCCCGGCGGAGGACCTCGTCCAGGGCGGCCCGGGTCGCGTCCCGGTCGCCGATCGCCCAGACGGTGTACGCGAGGTTCAGCCAGGCGACGACGTAGTCCGGGTTGATCGCGACGGACTTCTCGAAGTGGCCCCGGGCACGGTCGGGGTGGCCGGACTCGGCGAGGGCGACCCCCAGGTAGTTGTGCACGTCCGCGAAGCGGGGGCAGAGGACGACCGCCTGCTCCAGCAGTTCCGCCGCCTCTTCCCACCGCTCGGTACGGAGCTGCTCGAGGGCCCGGTCGAAGAGGTTCCGGAACCGTTCGAGGTCTTCGCGGAACGTGTCCCGGTAGAGCTCGCGGGCCAGCTCGAGGTCACCCTGCTCGAGCGCCTGCTCGGCCCGGGCCAGCCGCTCCCGCGCCCGGCGCTCCCGCGTGGCGAGCGCCCGCGAGAACACCTCCCGCGCCGCGGGCGCGTCCCCGCGGGCGAGGTGGACGTAGCCGAGCCGGACGAGAACGTCCTCGTAGTCGGGGTTGATCCGGAGCGCCTTCTCGAAGGAAGCGATCGCCTCCTCCACGCGCCCCAGCCGCACCAGCACGGACCCCAGGCGGGCGTGGACGTCGGCGTAGGTCGGGATCACCTCGATCGCCGCCCGGTACTGGCCGGCCGCGCGGTCCAGCTCTCCCTTCGCCTCGAACTCCCGGGCCGCCCCGATGCGGGTCTGCACCAGGTAGTAGAGGGTCGTGCGCCGTTCGGAGCGGGAAAGACGGTCCGAGTCCCGGAGCGCGTGGGTCAGGTACTCCGCCGCGGGGCCGTACTCCCCGCGGTAGAAATGGAACACCCCCGCCTTGAGGTGGTAGTCGCTCAGGTACTGCCGCGCTTCCTTGAGGACCCGCATCGGCTTCTTCCCGTGCTCTCCCGCTCCCCGGGCGATCCCGGATTCTACCGCAGTCTACCCCAGTTCCCGCCGGCCGGCGTCTTCCACTCAGTGCTTTCCCGTCCGCAGCCGCACCTTCCGGCGCGCCTCCCGCGCTTCCAGGATCCGCTTCGCCTGGCGCCTCACGGCCTCGGACACGTTCCTGTTCTTCAGCAGCAGCTTGAGGTCCTTGTCGTTGAGGCGCGTGACGAGGTTCATCGCGATCTCCACCGGGCAGCGCGGGTTCCGCACCAGGTTGTGCTGGATCTGGTAGTTGTTGCCGAAGTCCCGGTGGCGGGCGACCAGGCGCAGGACCTCGTCGCAGACGTTGCGGCTGTTCGACACCGCTTCCGCTTCCTGCTCCGTGAACTTCGGGTTCTTCACCACCGCCGTGGCGACCACCCGGTTGCTGTCCCGCACGAGGATCGACCGCTCCTCCCGCGACCCGAACAGGGCGACCTTGAGCTTCTGCCCGACGTTCATCTTCGCGAGGCGCGCGATCAGCCGTTCCTCGTCCTCGCTTTCCGCCTCCCCCAGCAGCTCGGACCGGTCGGAGAGGTGGCCGAGGTCCAGGCCGAGTTCCGGCAGGAGCGCTTCCACCCGGGCGTCCACCCCCAGGGCGGCGAGGAACGGGTCCCGTGCCGGCTCCTCCTCCCCGCCTTCCGGGAGGGATTCCTCCCCGGTCGGCGGGGCGGGGCCATCGTCGCCCGGTTTCGCCGGGGTTCCCCCCGTCGCCTTCGCCAGCTCGTCCAGGAGGTCGAGCAGGCGGGGGCGGGCCCCGGCGGGCAGGGCGGGGGACTCGGCGAGCGCGCGGGCGAGGCCGGGATCCCGCCCGAGCACCTCGTGGTTCTGGGCCAGCGCCTCGAGCACGCTTCCCAGGTTCGCCGCCTCCGCCTCGACGAGGAGGCGGGCCGCCACGGCGCTCTCCAGGTCGGGCCGCCGGGCCAGGGCCAGGGCCGCCGGGGGGAACCGGCCCGCCCGGGCCGCCAGCCAGGCGATCGCTTCCGGTTCCGCCGATCCCTCCGCCAGGGCGCGGGCCGTGTCCTCCGGCAGGCCGTCGAGAGAGGACCCGGCGGCTTCCCGGATTTCCTCGTCCGGGTCCCCGAGCAGCAGGACCTGGAGGGCCGCCAGCCGGTCCGGTTCGAGGGGCAGCGCGCCACGGGCGGCGGCGAGGCGAACGGGCCGGGGGAGGGCCCCCTCGCGCAGGCGGCGGACGATCCGTTCCGCGAGCTCGCTTCCCGTCTCGCTCACGGCAGCATCGTTTCGCTGCGGGGTGCCGGGTCGGGACCCCGGTTCTCGTCCCGGCCGAGGAACCACCAGGCGCCCGCCGCGAGGAGCAGCAGGACGAGAACGACCGCCGCCACGCCGAGACGGAGGCGGCGGCGGCGGGCCCGGGCCGCCTCGTCCACCGCCCGGTGGTGATGCCGTCGCAGCTCCTCCACCGGGTCGGCGGGCCCGGCGGGACCGGCCTCCTCCTGGACCGACAGCTCGAGGAGGTAGGCGTTGACCATCTCGTCCTCGTCGGCGCCGATGTACTTGGCGTAGGCCCGGATGAAACCGCGGGTGAAGGCGCCGCCCGGCAGGTAGGTGAACTCGTTTCGCTCGAGGGCCTCGAGGTAACGGATGCTGATCTTGGTGGCCTCGGAAACCTCCCGCAGCGTGATCCCGCGCAACTCGCGCTCCCGCCTGAGCATCTCGCCGAAGGAGGTCATGGCCGCCGCGTCTCCCCGGACCTCGCCGGTCCGGCCGGGCGGATCATAGGAGGGGCGTTCCGGGGGTGTCAAACCGGGGACGCGCCCGGGGTTTTCGTTCGCCCGGGAAGGTTCGGCCGTGGCGGCGCGGGCCCCGGCCGGGGCGGCACCGTGCGGCGGCCGGGAGCGTCGCTTGCGGTGGCGGCGGCTCATCGGACCCTCGTCCTCTCCGGGTGCCGGGACGGCGCCGGCACGGGTCGTGCGTCCCCCGGTCGAATCTAGGAGCCGGGGCGACGGGGATCAAGCCGGGGGCGCGGGAAGTTCCGCCCGCAGTTCCAGTTCCCGGGCTTCCGCCGGGGCGACGAGGAGGAGCGCGATCCCCTGGAGGACCCCCTCGAACCCGTCCTCGGTCCGCAGCAGGGTCCGCAGGGGCCAGGAGATGACCGCGAGCGGCCGGGCCGGGACCAGCCGCAGCCGCGCCGGGAGGGGACCCCGGTCGACCTCCAGGGTTTCCACCACCCCGAGGTCCCGGGGAGCGGCCCCGGCGTCCACCGTCCGCTCGGTCCCCCCCGGCTCCCGGAACCGGACCAGTGCTCCCGCGGGACAGGCCACGTTCCACTCGACGGCCAGCCGGAAGGGCCCTTCCGGCCGTTCCTCCAGCAGGTGGACGAACCGCAGGACCGTCGCCCCGGGGTTCCACGAGACCCGGCGCTCGGCCCGGACGGGATCCCGCCGCAGGACCCGCACCACCCTCCCGCCGGGGCCGGCCGCGAGGCCCACCGGTCCGAACCAGGCTGCCCGGCCGGGGTCCTCCCGCATCGTCGCGGCGGGGTCGAGGGGAAACCGGACCAGCCGTTCCACCGCGGCGAGACGGGGGGCGAGATCCCACCCCGCCTCCCGGAGCTGGCGCGGAGTCGGCCGCGGTTCCCGCTCGTGGATCGACCGGGGACCGCCGGTCCCTCCCGGGGACCCCGCGGGGTCCCCGTCCTCGCCGGGCAGCCCGTGGTAGGCCTCCCGCCAGCGGGCGACCGTGTCGAACGGTGCGTCGGGGAGGTCCCAGCGGGCCCAGTGCGCCAGTCCGCCCCCGTGGCGTCCCCAGAGCACGAACCGGCCCGGCCCCTCCCCCGCGAGAACGTCCGGGATCCCGTCCCCGTCCAGGTCTCCCGGGAGGAGCACCTCGGGGGTGCCCCCGGCGGTGGCCAGTCGCCGTTCCGCTTCGAGCACCTCCCGGGAGGCCGCGTTGCGCAGCACGGGCAGGTACAGGCCGCCGAACAGGCCGTGCCAGTACGGGCAGTTGACCTGGGACCGGTAGAGGGACCGGCGCGCCTCCGCCAGGGGATGTCCCGCAACATCCTCCGCCGCGGCGAGGGACCGGCTCGCGGCGAGCATCCGCTTGTGCAGCAGGTCGGCTTCCGGGTAGCGGGACAGGAACACCTGGAAATGGGCTCCCCGGAGGAAGGGGCGCGCCTCCTCCGCGAGGCCCGCTTCCCGGAGGCGGGCGGTGAGCCCCCTCCTGGCCCGCTGCCAGGCGGGGGGCAGCGCCCACTCGCCGAGTTCCTCGTAGGAGGTCGTCGGCGGGTACACCCGGCCGCGGGGCGCGTGTTCGCGGACCGTGCTGCCGGGGTGGGCGGTTTCCACCCACGGGGTCTCCTCCAGGGCGGCGAGGAAGCGTTCCAGCCAGCCTTCCTCCCACAGCCAGGAGAACGTTCCCGGCCAGAGCCCGAACTTCTCCCCGTCGTCGCCGTAGGTGACCGCCCGAACGCCCCGCGCGGCCAGGCCGGCGAGGTGGGCGAGGGTTTCCCCCGGTTCCCGGAAGGGGATCGTGTACCGCAGGTGGTGGTCGATCGGGAAGAGGGCGAGGGCGGCGCCCCGGGACTCGGTGACGTAGAGGTCCGCCACGGGTGTCCCGGGAGGGATCCCCGCCAGGGTGAAGTGGGTGTCATCCAGGAGGGTGTACTCGAACCCGGCCGCCCGCAGCACCTCGGGCAGATCCGGCTGCCAGACCCGTTCCGCCAGCCAGCAGCCCCGGGGACGGACCCCGAGCCGGGACCGGAGCCAGCGGTTCATCACCTCCACCTGGCCGAGGGCGTCCCGCCCGGGAACCAGCGCCAGGATCGGCTCGTAGAACGGCCCGCCGAGCATCTCGAGCTGGCCCCGCTCCACCAGGGCGGCCAGGCGGTCCACCGCGCCCGGCCGGTGGGTTTCGATCCACTCGAGGAGCGCCCCGGTCACGTGCAGGGCGAACCGCACGCCGGGGTGGCGCTCGAACGCCTCGAGGGTCGGGCGGTAGGCCCGTTCCCAGGCCTCCTCGAAGACGTGCAGGAAGTTGCCGTGCGGCTGGTGGTCGTGGAGCACCAGGTGCAGGCGGATCCGAGGGGGCACGGGCGTCTCCTTGCGGGGCGGAGCCGGGGGCGTCCGGGAAAAGCGATTCTCGCCGAACGGGTCTTCAGTGCGCCACCGGGTCCGGCTGCCGGCTCCCGGCCACCCGCCACACGGACCCGACCAGGGCCTCGATCTCCGCCTCGCCGTGGCCCGGTCCCGGGAAGACCCGGAGCACCGCGCCCGGTTCCCCGGGCAGCGGGGCGGCGGTGGGAGACGCCGCGTCGACGAGGATCCCGAAACTTTCCTCGAGAATCGCCGCCGCCTCCTCGGCGGGCCAGCCGGCCAGGGAGAAGCTGACCAGGCCCGGCGCGTAGGTGTCCCGGGCGCGGGGCCAGGTCACGATCCCCTCCCTGGCCTCGAGGGCCGAGCGGATCCACTCGTCCCAGGCGAGGACGGTTTCCGCCCCCTCGGGCGGGGCGGCCGGGGCGGGAGGGGGACCGTCCGGGGACAGTTCCACCGCCAGCCACGGCCCGTCCTCCGCCGGCTGGAAGGGACGCTCGGGGGCGAGGAGCGCGGCCGTGCCGGGCCAGGGGATCGCCAGCTCGAGGGCGGGTTCGTACAGGGCGAAGCCGATGTCGAGGAGGAGACCGCCGGGGACCGCGCGGGCCACCTCCTCGAGAAGCGGCGGATCGGCCAGGACCCCGAGGGGGGAGGCGAGGGACAGGAGGCACCGCGCGCCGCTGCCGGCCCGTTCGAGGGCCAGGAACAGGCTCGGGCGGTCCGGGAGACCGTCCCGGTCCGGCGGCACCAGCGTGACGGCGGCGTTCGCGAGGGAACACGCGGCTTCCACGAGGACCGGCGGCCCCCCGGCGGAAACCACCAGGGGCCGGGGCGTTCTCCCGCCGCCGCAGATCCGGGACAGGAGCTCGGCCGGTGTTCCCTGCCGGAAGCTGCCGCCCCCCGCGATCCAGGGGTCGAGGATCCCCCGCAGGGGGGACCGCCCCCCCGCGAACCCGGCCGCGGCACCCGCGCGAAAGTCGATCATCACCCCCCCCATCGGCCCCCGGCCGCCCTTCTTGAAGGGGCGCCGCCTCCGGGTCATGCTCCCCGCCGGAGGATCCCGTGCCGCGCCGTGTCCCCCCTGTTCCCCCCCGTTCGATCGTGGTCGCCCAGCTGGCGTTCATCGGCGACATGGTCTTTGCGACTCCTCTCGTCTCCCGGCTGCGGGAGTCGTTCCCGCGGGCCACCCTGGCCGTGGTCGGCCGCCCCGCCGCCGTGGACGTGCTGGCGGCCGATCCGCGGGTGGACGTCCTGGTTCCCTACGACAAGGATCGGCGGGACCGGGGCCTCGCGGGCCTGGTGCGGACGGCGCGGAAGGTGCGCCGCCTCCGGCCGGACCTCTTCCTCGGGGTGAGCCGCTCCTTCCGCACGACGCTCCTGGCCGCCCTCTCGGGTGCGCCGGTGCGGGTCGGGTTCCGGGGCCGCGGCGCCCGGGTGGGCTACCGGCTGACCGTCCCGCGGGACCCCGCGGACCCCTTTCCGCGGCGCCCACTGGCGCTGCTCGACCCCCTGGGGATTCCCCGGGGGGAGCCGCCGATGGAACTGCAGCTGCGCCCGGGAGCCCTCGGGGCCGCGCGCCGGGCGCTGCGGGAGGCGGGCTGGCGGGGGGAACCCGTCGCGGCCCTCGCGCCCGGGGCCCACTACGCGACGAAACGGTGGCCCGCGGCCCACTGGGAATCCCTGCTCGATCGCCTGCTGTCCGAGGGCCGGTTCCGCCCCGCCCTCTACGGCGGCCCGGCCGAGGACCGGCTGATCGCCCGGCTCCTGGCGGGGCGGTCCGGCGTCCTCGACCGGCGGGGGATCGGGATCCGGGGGGTCGTGGGGGAACTGGCCCTGGCCGCGGTCTTTGCCGGCGGGGATTCCGGCCCCGCCCACATCGCCCGGGCGGTGGGGACGCCGGTGGTCGTCCTCCACGGTCCGACCGACCCGGGGCCCCTCGACTGGGGCCCGGGCTGTCGCGTCCTGACCGTCGACCTGGCCTGCCGCCCGTGCAGTCCCCACGGGGATGCCGCGTGCCCGGAAGGACATCACCGCTGCCTCCTGGACATCACCCCGGAACGGGTCCACGCGGCGATCCGGGACGCCGCCGGCGGGCTGGTGTAGGCTGCTGCCGGAAAGGAGGACTCGAGATGGCCGGCCTGACCGCTCGCTCGATCTGGAACTCCCTGCCCCGGGAACGGAGGGCCCGGCTGGCCCTGTCCCTGTGGGAGGACGAGCGTCTTTCCCGGGAGGAACGCCTGTCCGTGCTGGCCCCCTGGCTCGCCGCCCGCGGCATGCGCCCCGCCTTTCTCGAGCGCCTGCCCCGGCAGCGCCGCGCGGAACAGATGGCCCTGGGCGGTCTCCCGGAGGAGACCGCGAGCCAGGTGCTGGCGAGCTGGCACCTGGTGCACCGGCGGCCGATGCTGGCCCGGTTCCTGGATCTCCTCGGGATTCCCCACGAGGAGGGCGTCATCCAGGAGGACGTGGAGTCCCCCCCGTCCGGGGAGGCCCTGGCCGACGCGGTGGCGAAGCTGCGGGAGGAATTCCCGGAGGAGGACGTGGACCTGTACCTGCGGACCCTCTACTCCTCCGACGCGGTCACCTGGGCGGGCCTGGCGCCGCTCCTCGGCCTCGAGGGCGGGGAGGGAGAGGGGGAGGGCTGAGCCGGGCCGCGGTTCCCGGAGCGCCCCCCGCAACCGTTCGCTCGCCGGTGCGTTATACTTGACGGAGCCCGGGGAGTGGCCCCGGGCCGGAGGAGCGGACGATGTTCGAGTTCGGTTCCCTGCTGGTCCTCCTCCTGGGGACACTGGTGGCGGCGGGTTTCGTGCTCTTCGCGGCGGTGCGCCTGGGGCTGTTCCTGGTCCTCCTGCCCCTCAAGCTGGCCCTCGGCCTCGCCGTCGGGCTGGTGGGGGTTCTGGCCCTTCCCCTGCTGCTCGCCGTGCTGGTGCTCGGGGTCCTGGTGGCGGTGGTGGGCCTGCTGGCCCTGCCGCTGCTGCTTCCCCTGGCCGTGCTGGCCGGGCTGGTGATCCTGGGAGCCAGGGTCCTGGCCTGAGGGGCGGGCCCCTTTCCCCGGGAAGACCCGGTCAGTCGATCGCCAGGATCCGGACGATCTCTCCCTGCCCGGTGAGGAGCAGGCCCCTTCCCTCCCAGGTGGCCGGGAGGACGAGCCTCGTGTTCCGCGCGGAGAGGGGGCGCCACCGCCGGGGCGAGGACCAGCTCCCCGTGGCCGCCTCCGTCTTCACCAGGAGTTCCCGATCGTCGGGACACACGATCGCGTGGTGCCAGGATCCCGGGACATCCCCCGGCAACCGCCAGCGGACCCGGGACAGGTCCGGTCTCGCCTGGATCTCGACCAGGGGCATCGGCCAGCGCCGCGCGATGGCGAGTGCCAGGAGGTCGAGCCGCCGCGCCGTCTCGGCGTACTCCTCGACGAGGGCCCGGTCATCGGCGTCCATCCGCCCGAGGAAGTTCCACTCGATGGCGCCCGTGGAAGGTTTCCCCGCCCGGGCGGGCGGTCCCGGTGCGAGCGCCAGGAGGAGGACGAGCGAGGGCAGCAGCGGGCGGAGCATCTGGGCGCCTCCCGGGCCGGACGGCCCGGGAGGAAACGTGCGGCCGGGAGGCCGGGGGTGTCAACCCGGGCCGGGATGGGGGATCATGGGCCCGGAGGCGGATCGTTGAGGCGGCAACGGCAGCTCGGGCGATGGGCGGGACGGGCCGCGGCCGGGCCGGGCCCCCTGGAGGTCCCCGCCGGGGTGCCGGTGGAAGCGCTCGCCCGCTACCTGGAGGGCCACCGGCTGGCTCCCCGGGTCGGGGGCCGGCTCCTGCGGCGGGACCTGGAACCGGCCCCGGGCCAGGCCGGGGCCGAGCTGGAGCGGCGGCTCACCGCGGCCCACCGGAAGTGCCTGGCGGAGGATGCCCTGTTCACCCAGGTACTCGGGGACCTCGGGGAGCGTGCGGCAGCGGCGGGGGTTCCCCTCGTCCTGCTCAAGGGGGCGGATCTCGCGTCCCGGCTCTACCGGCCCGGGGAACGGCCCCGCAACGACGTGGACCTTCTCGTCCGGCCGGGGGACCTCCAGGTCCTCGAGGAGATCCTCCGGGCGACGGGGTTCCGGCCCGATCACCCGGACCCCGCCCGGGCCCGTGCCCACTGGTTCGCGGTCACCTGGCGGCACGGGACCCGGCCCCGGGTCCAGGTGGACCTGCACTGGAACCTCGCCCGTCCCGGGCGGGCCCGGTGGAACCTGGACCGGGTGTTCGGGAGGACCGAGGAGGTCCCGGGCCTGCCCGGGTTCCGGCGGCTGGAGCGGCACGACCTGGCGTGCCACCTCGCCCTCCACGCGGTCGCCTTTCACGGGGCGTTCGGCCGGCACCTGTGGTGGCTGGACGTGCACCTGCTGGCCCCGGGGCTGGACGAGGGAACCCTGGCCCGGCGGGCCCGGGAAACCGGGGCGGGGGTTGCCTGGCAGGTCGCGGAGGCGAGGGCCCGGGAACTGTTCGGTCCGCCCGCCGCCGGCCCCCGGGGCCGGGCGGCGGCGATCCTGAGGATCGCGCGGCACTGGGAAGGCCGGGGAGACGCCCGGGCGGGCCGCTGGCTGGTCGCCCTGCTCGCCGTCGACCCGCCCTGGCAGGCGGCCCGGGTCGCCCTGGACGTCGCCCGGCGGACGGTGGTGCCCCACCGCGGGGGAAGGCGGGCCTGAAGGATTCCGGGGGCCGGTCAGAGGTCGCAGCCCGGCAGGTCCGCGGCCAGGATCTCCCCGATCCTCTCCCGCAGTTCCGGCGGCCCGGTCTCCCAGGCGCTGCGCCGGACCCGGGTCTCCGCGCAGGTCCGGCGGGGGACCGCCCGGTAGTCCCCCTCCTCCGCCCTGGCGTCGAGCAGGCAGCGCCCGCACCAGGACCAGAGCTCGCAGTCCCGACACCCGGGCATGTCCGCGGCGACCAGGTTGCGCAGGCGCAGGAGCAGGGGAGACGTCTCCCAGATCTCCCGGAAGGACTGCCGGCGCAGGTCCCCGGCCGGGGGGAACCGGGAGGAGCAGGGGAAAACGAGCCCCCGGGCGTCCACCAGGGCGACCCGCCGGGCCGTCGCGCAGACCGCCTCCCCCGGGTCCGGGGGGGAACCGTGGCCGGGGGGAATCGCGATCGCCAGCAGGGGGTCCTCGGCGAGGCGGGTGCGTTCTCCCGGGCGCGGGTCGTGGTCGAGAGGCGCCGGGTCCAGGTCGTTGCGGACGATGAGGTGCGGGTCGAAGCGCCAGCGCGCCCCCACGGAGTCGGCGAAGGCGGCCACCTCCCGCCAGGTCTCGACCGTCTCGTGCAGGATCGGTGCCTTGACGACCACCGGCACGCCGTGTTCCCGGAGCAGCCGGATCCCCGCCAGGGTGCGGGCGTGGGAACCGCGCAGGCCGGTCACCCGCTCGTGGACGGCGGGGTCCATGGCGAAGAGGGAGACCTCGACGGCGAGCACGCCCGCCTCGCGGAGCAGGCGGGCATGTTCCTCCCGGACCAGGGTCGCGTTCGTGAACAGGCGCAGGGCGAACCCGAGCTCCCGGGCCCGCCGCACCAGCCGCGGCAGGTCCCGGCGGAGAAGGGGCTCTCCCCCGGTGAAGGTGAGAAAGAGCGTTCCCGCCTCCCGCAGCTCCCCGAGGATCCGGAGGACCTCCCCGGTGTCCAGCTCCCCGGAGGTGTCCTCGAGGTCGACGTAGCAGTGAACGCACCGCTCGTTGCAGCGGCGGGTCAGCTCGAACTGGACGGACAGGGGGACCGTCTCCCGGAGGGCCCGGTCCATCAGGGCGGAAAGGTGGCGGCTCATCGCGTGCCTCCCGGCCAGGCGGGCAGGGTGCTCACCCCGGCGCGCGGGGCGAAGAACCGGAACTCGGGGAGGGCCCGGATCGCCCCGAGGAAGGACCGGTCCGGCCGGAAGGTCAGCCGGTAGGCGGGGCAGCGGCGCAGGAGGTTCGCGAGGGAGGCGAAGAACGCCTCCTGGAAGGCGGGCAGGTCCAGGGGGCAGCCTCCCGCGGCGACGAGGGCGGGCAGCGCCCGGTCGGGGGAGAGGTGCTCGACCGTCGGCGACGGGCCGTGGGCCAGGAGAAAGACGCCCCCGGCGGGGCCCTCCCGGTCCGTGCCGTCCCAGAAGGGAGTCCCGCGAAACCGCAGGGCCAGGGGACGGCGCAGGGCGACCAGCATCTCGTCGCAGAGCACCGGCAGCCCCGCTTCCCGGCAGAGCCGCGCGATCGTGCTCTTGCCGGCCCCGGAGGGGCCGGCGAACGCCACCGCGAACCCGTCCAGCAGGACGCCCGCCGCGTGGAGAAGGGTCGAACCGTCCCGCAGCAGCAGGCCGCCGAGGGCGACCCGGACCAGGAGGTCCAGGTGGGCGAGGGAATCGGGAATCACCGCCGTTCCCTCGCCGGCGTTCCAGTCCAGCCCGGCCGAAAACCCTTCGCCCCGGATTTCCGCCCGGGCGAGGTCCCCGCGGGAGGTGACGGGGGGGTTCGCCACGTGAACCGGGTGCCAGCCCGGCGGCCGCCGGCCCGGGTCGATCCGGACGGAGAGGGTCATGCCCGCGGGGGACGAAGGCGTCCCGCCATCGTCCCCCCCGAGGAATCCCCGGTACCGCGTCCGGGCATGGTGGACGAGGCCGCCCGCGTCTCCCTCGAGGAGGAGGGAGAGACGGCGATCGCCGATCCCGATGGCGAGGTGCGGGGTCATGGGCGGGTATTATTCGTCATGACTGCCGGGTAATGCAAGGCGGGACAACAGAAGGAGCGCCCGCAGGGCGCTCCTTCTGCGCGCGGGCCCTCGGCCCGGTCAGCCGTTGGCACCGGCGCCGCAGTTGAATGCCTGCATGGTGCAGGATGCGGCGAACACGACCGGCTCGTAGGCCTCCTCCCACTCGATGGCGGGCTTCTGCCAGGCGGTGGTCTTCTTCTCCTTCATCGGTCGCTCCCTTGCTCAGCGGTTGCGGATGACGAAGCTCGTCCCGCTGCTCGAGACGAGCTTGCCGTTCTGCCAGGTTTCCACCTCCACCTTCCAGGTCCCGTAAAGATTGTGCTTCGTCACCCAGGTGCCGGAGACGGGCAGGCGGACCGTGGTGAAGGTGGCGTTCTTCTTCCTCTTGCGGCCCCGCAGGGTCCCCTTGGGCAGCATGCGGGCGACCCGGCGCAGCCGGGGCGTGCCCTGGACGGGAACCGGGACCTCCGCGATGTCCTTCCGGATTACCCGGGACCCGGGCAGGGCGGAAGGTTCCACCGGCGTGGTCCGCGTCTCGTAGACGTGCCCGTCCGGCAGCACGAAGCGGGTGACCTGGTCGAAACCGGAAGCCAGCTGGCGCCGGTCGTAGACCGTCACCACCCAGAGGTCGTTCGTGTCGGGGCCGGAAAACGGGCCGAAGGTCAGCTCGCCGGACTTCCGCAGGCGCTTGAGCTGCTTCTTCTTCAGGTGCAGGAGCTGGCCCGGGTCCCGGTTCATGACGACGACCGCCACGATGTCGGGCCGGCGGGCGAGGTGCTTCTTCCTTTTCTTCTTCGCCCAGGAGGTGCCCGGAACGAGCAGCGCGACGGCCAGGGCGAGGATCGTCCAGGTGACCAGCCGGGAACGGAAGCGGTTCCTGTTCTTCATCATGGCTCTCTCCATGACCCCGCCCCGCGCCCGGGCGGGACGGGGTCCGTCACGTTCAGTCCAGCGTCACCCAGTGGATCGACCCGCCGGTGGTCCCGACGACGATCCCCTGGTTCGAGCCGTCGTTGTAGTCGAAGGTCGGGTCGCCGACGGTCGTTCCGGACTCGACCAGCCACGAGCGGTGGGTGGACCCGGAGTCGGTGACGTCGAGCTCGTAGAGGTAGCCGTTGCCGTCACCCACGTAGGCGTAGGTGTTCTCGGTGCCGCCCACCCAGCGGAGGACGATCGGCACCGAGGGGCTGGTCACCGTCTTCTCCCAGTAGGAGGACGTGTCGAAGGTGGCGTTGCCGAGGAGCTTGATCCCGTGGACCTTCGTGTCGGTGGACCACACGACCCAGTGGTAGTAGGTGCTCGTCGCCGGGTCCTTGATCTGGGTGCTGACGGCGATTCCCTTGACCGCCCCGTCGCCGCCGTCGTAGGTGTCCATCAGGCGGAGCGAGGAGCCGTCGAGGACGAGGGCGTTGTAGCTGTAGATCACGCCCGAGGTGTTGCCGAACACCAGCAGGTAGTCCGAGCCGTGCCGGAAGACGATCGGCGTCGCGTCCACGCCGCCCTTGCCGGTGATCTCGGCGTAGAGGCTGAACGCGGGGCCGGAGTCCACCGACAGGACGACGAGGGAGGTCTGGCTCGTGTCGTCGTCCCGGACGGGCACGTAGACCTTGTTCGAGCGGTCGTCCAGGTAGAGGATCCGCGGGGTCGCGTTGCTGATGCCGAGCCCGTCGCTCCCGCCGTCGTAGGTGTCGTAGAGAGTGCCGAGATCGAGGCTGTAGAGAAGGACCTTGTTGTCCGTGGTCCCGCAGCGGGTGGCGACGATGACCGCGTTGTCGTCACTGTTCGAGTTGCCGTCGAAGCGGTCGAGCATGACGACCGGGCCGGCCTGGAGGATGCCCGAGTTGCAGCTGGCGTCGCCGACCACGTCGGCGGAGCCCTCCGCGGAGCTCGTCCCGTCGTCCAGGGCGTACCGGTAGAGGTAGCCGTTCTGGGCGGTGAAGAAGGCGGTGTAGTCGTTCGACCCGGTCAGGTCCCCGACCATCGGCCGGGACTGCACCGCGCCGCCCAGGAGGATCGGCGTCCAGCCGGTCCGGAGACCGTCCAGCTCGTTCATCCGGTGGAGGCGCTGGTCGTTCCCGGTGGCCACCAGGTACTGGCCGGGGACGGCGCCCACCGGGGCGAGGGTGGAGGCGGTCGTCGTGTAGGCCCACTTGTACGTGGAGGTGGCCCGGGGCATCCCCTTGCTCGTCACGCCGGAGGCGTAGTTCTTCGAGGTGTCGAAGGCGAACGCCTTGTAGTAGTACGTGTTGCCGTTGCTCACCGTGTTGTCCACGCAGGACGTGTCGCCGGCCGAGGTGACGCAGACGACCGTGTTGCCGGTTCCGATCGTGTCCCCGACACTGTAGCTCTGGCCATCCGTGGGGGCCGCGTCGACCGCGGAGCCCTGCTTCTGCAGCACCAGCACGCCGTCGAAGTCGCTGTCGGTGGGGTTGGACCACTGGAGGGTCACCCGCAGGTCACCCGAGGTGCTCGTCACCAGGGACACGTTCGCCGGGGCCGTCTGGTCGACGGTGTCGAAGTTCCAGCAGTACCCGGTGGTGCAGGTCGCGGAGGAGTTGTTCACGTTCTCCAGGGAGTTCCCCGCCGCGTCCGTCCCGGTCACCTGCAGGACGTAGGTCTCGTCGTCCGAGAAGTCGGCGTGGGTATAGGTCACCGTCCGGTTCCCGTTGCTCCACGAGGGCGACCAGCTGCCCGGGTCCGTGCCGGAGACCACCGCCAGGGAGACCGACGAGGTGTCCATCGCCTCGTCGAAGTTGATCACCACGTCCTGGGAGAGGGACACCCCCGTCGCGTCGTCCGCGGGGGTGGTGCTCGTCACGGAGGGGCTTTCCTGGTCCGGTTCGAAGCCGAACGACTGGCCGGCGCTCGCGGCGCGGGAGTCCACGTCGCCGCCGTTCTTGTACCAGAGGCCGACGGTGCCGTAGGCGTTCTCGGTCCCGACGAGCTGGGGTTTCTCGCCGGTCGTGTCGTTCTCGGCCTCGATCTCGACGAGGGCCGTCTGGACGGCGAAGTCGAGGGCGAGCTGGACCGTCACGGTGTTCGACGACCCGTAGTAGGGGACGCCGTCCCACTGGACGACCAGGCAGTCGTCGTTCGTCCCGTCCTCGTCCAGGTCGGCGGTGCAGGTGGTCTGCTCGTAGTACACCGTCCCGGCGCTGCTTGGGTCCAGGTCGTCGCCGTAGGCGTAGACGACGTTGTTGGGATTGCTCGTCGACGGGATCGAGAGGGTGCTGACCTCCTGGGTGTAGCCGGAGCCGAAGCTGACGTAGCCGTTCGACCCGACGTAGACCGAGGTGTAGGTGTTCCCGTACCAGGTGAAGGACTTCCCGTCGGTCATGTCGACGAGGGCGTAGCAGTCGTCTCCCGAGCACCCCTTGGGGTACCAGGTGGTGATCGCCGTGCCGGTCGTCGAGATGTCCGGCACGTAGTCCGGGTCGTTGGTCTCCGTCTGGCACGAGTACCCGGCGCTGTCCGACTCGCTCCCGTCGCAGTCCGTGTCCGTGGCGAATGCCGGGGACCCCATCGCGACGAGGCAGGCGACGAGGACGAGCCCGAGCAGCGTCCGCACCACCGGGCCAGGGCTTCCGAACCGCGTTTTCTTGCTGGTCATCATCGCGTCTCCTCCGAGACTCTCCGTCCCCCGCGGGACCGCCCGTCCCGCGGCATCTCTCAGCGGCCGCCGGGGTCCCCGCCGGCCAGAACGACGAGATCCCGGGCGAGGAGTTCCGCGAGGAAACCGCGCACCGCCGGCGCGACCTCCTCCACCGGGACCCCGTCCTCCCGGGCCAGCTCGTCGATGATCTCCGCGACCGTGCGCCTTCCGTCGAGGCGCTCCCAGACCCGCGTGCCCGTCTCGTTGAAGCCGGCCATGCGCCCCCCCTCGTAGTGGAGGACGACGGCCCGCCCTCCCAGGACCTGCCGGGCAACGCGGGGATTCCGGCGGTACCGGCTCCCCGGTGGGACTTCCGCCGGGTTCCGCTCGTCGGACCGCACCAGCCTCTCTCCCCTCCGGCTCCCCCGTTCCGGACGAGCCACGGCGGCCCCGGTTCGTCCGGGACCGTTCACGCAAGCCAATCTAGGTCCCCCTGCCCCGGGTGCAAGCCCGCCACCGGACGACCCCGCCCCGGGGAGGCGAACCCGGGCGCAGTCTACAACAGCCGCGCCGAAGATGTCCATGGGTGTGCGGGTTGGTTCGTCCGGCGGCGCCCCCTTGCTCCCGTCCCCGGGGTCTGCCAGATTGGCCGGCATGGACGGTGGCGGCCGGGCGGGAGGCGGCGAGGCGGGGGCACCGGGCCCCCCGGTGCTCCACGTGGTGACACGCCTCGTGATCGGCGGGCCGACCCGTCCGCTCCTCGCCTGGCTCGCCGGACTCGCCCGGGAGGGGTTTGCCCCGGTCCTGGCCACGGGACGGCCCGCGCCCGGCGAGGTGCCGTGGCCCCTCCCGCGGGGGTCCGTTCCCGCCTGGATCGTGCCCGGCCTCTGCCGGGAGCCGACGCCCCTGCGGGACCTGCGGGCGTTCCTCGGCCTGGTCCGGGCGGTGCGGCGCCTCCGGCCGGTGATCGTCCACACCCACACCGCGAAGGCGGGGGTCCTCGGCCGCCTGGCCGGCCGGCTCGGCCGCCCGGCGCCGCGGGTCGTGCACACCTTTCACGGGCACTCCCTCGGCCGCGCGGCCGGCGGGCGGCTCGCCCCCCTCTGGACCCGGATCGAGCGCGCCCTGGTCCCGGTGACGGACCGGCTGCTCGCGGTCTCTCCCCGGGTGGCGGCCGATCTCCGGGCGCGGCTCCGGCTGGGGGAGCCTCCCGCCGTCATCCCGCTGCCGGTCCCGGCGGCGGTCCCGGACCCCGCTCCCGGGGACTCGCCTCCGCGCCGGGGCCGCCCGGTCGCCCTCTTCCTCGGGCGGGGGGTCCCGGTCAAGGGCCTGGACCTGCTGGCCCGCGCCCACGCCCGGGCGGAGGCGCGCCGGCCCCGGGCCCGTTTCGCGGTCCGGGTGGTGGG
>CAZOTT010000014.1:22637-40101 GCA_964582785.1 uncultured Acidobacteriota bacterium
AGATTCTGCGGAAGTACGGGGTGGAGTGGGTGGTGGTGGGCCCGGTGGAGCGCCGGGTCCGGGACCACCTGGACCGGATCCTCCGCCGGGGGGGGATCGCCTCCCTGTGGAAGTTCGCCGCACCGGTGACCGATCCCGTGCCCGAGCTGTTCCGGGCCGACTTCCTCGTCCTGCCGTCCCGGAGCGAGGGGACCCCGGTCAGCGTGATCGAGGCCCTCGGGGCGGGACTCCCGGTCCTGGCCTCGGCCGTGGGCGGTGTGCCCGATCTCCTCGCCGGCGCCTGGCGGACGGAGGGCCCGGGCCGCTGGCGGACCGTTGCCGCCCCGCCCCGGGGATGGCTGCTGCCCCCGACCGACGAGGAAGGCTGGGCGGATGCCCTCGCCGCAGCCGCGGAGACGCCGGGGGCCGTCCCGGGGGAACCGGCCGAGCGGCGGGCCTTCGTCGCCGGAACCTTCGATCCCCGGGCCCGGGCGGCGGAACTGGCGGCCTTCTACCGGGAACTGCTGGGAGACAGTGCCCGCCCCTCCCGGGGGACGCGGCCCGGGAGGCCCGCGCCGGGATCCTTGCGCCGTCCCGCCCGCCGGGCGGCTCAGCCCCGGGAGCAGTAGCGCTCGATCCGCCGGCAGGCCTCCGCCAGCACTTTCCCGGGAGGCAGGAACACGATCCGCACGTGGTGCGTTCCTTCCTTCTGGCCGAACCCTCCCCCGTGGACGGTGACGACCCCCTCCTCGAGGATCAGGCCGCGGACCAGGTCCAGGTCGTCCATCCCGAGGTCCACCCGGGGAAAGGCGTAGAAGGCCCCCCGGGGGGGCACGATCGACCAGCCGGGTATCCGCCGCAGCCGTTCCACCAGCAGGTCCCGGCGGCGGCGGAGGCGGGCGTTGACCTCGGTGACGTGCTCGTTGGTCCCGTCGAGGGCCGCGGGAATCGCCCACTGGACCGGGTGGTTGGCGCACAGCCGGGCCCGGATGAGCCGGCCCACCGCCTCCCGGAGCGGCGCGAGGACCGGGGTGGGGCCGGACAGGATGCACCAGCCGATCCGCAGGCCCGGCCCGAGCCAGACCTTGGAAAGGCCCCCGAACGTGGCGATCGGAATGTCGTCCCGGAGGCTGGCGGTCGCCACGTGTTCCCCGCCGTCGAGGACCATGCGGTCGTAGATCTCGTCGGACAGGACGAGCAGCCGGTGACGGGCCGCCACCTCGAGCACCCGCTCGAGGGTCTCCCGGGAGGCGATCGAGCCCGTCGGGTTGTTCGGGTTGATCAGGACGATCGCCCGGGTTCCCGGGTCGATCCGCCGCTCGATGTCCCCCGGGTCGGGCTGCCAGCCGTTCCCCTCGTCCAGGTCGTAGGGGATGACCCGGGCGCCGATCTTGGCGGTCACCGCCTGGTAGAGGGGATAGCCGGGGCGGGGCAGGAGGACCCCCTCGCCCGGGTCGAGCAGCGCGGTGAGCACGGTCTCGATCGGCTCCGAGGCCCCGTGGCCGACGAAGACGTCCCGGACCGCCCGGATCCCCTTCCGTTCCTCGGCGTCCCGGCGGATCGCGTCGAGGGCCTCGGGGATCCCCTCGGAGGGGCTGTAGGAGGTACGACCGTCCCGCAGGGCCCGGACGATCGCCTCCACGACCGGTGCCGGGGTGCGGAAGTCGAACTGGCAGGGGTCCCCGATGTTCAGGTAGATCAGGTCCTTTCCCGCGGCCGCCGCCCGGCGGGCGAGCAGGACCACGTCGCGGACGGCGTAGGTCACGCCCTCGATCCGGCGGGCGGTGCGGATCGGCGGGTAAGACGAGGAGGCCCTCGGTCTCTCCCGGGGGGACTGGGGGGGGGAGGAGGATTGTCGTTCGCCGGAGGGGGCCGGGCAAGGGGGGCGGCAGGCGCCGGGCCCCGGCAGGGCCGGGGCCCGGGCCGCGGATCGGCGCCGCCGGGGGGCTACTCTTCTTCCATGAACGGGTACCGCCAGTCCCGCGGCGGCGCGAAGGTTTCCTTGATCGCCCGGGCGGAGGTCCAGCGCAGCAGGTTCATCGCGGAGCCGGCCTTGTCGTTCGTTCCGGAGCCCCGGGACCCGCCGAACGGCTGCTGGCCGACCACGGCGCCGGTCGGCTTGTCGTTGATGTAGAAGTTGCCCGCGGCGTGACGCAGGGCCTGGGAGATCGCCTGGATCGCCCGCCGGTCCCGGGCGAAGACGGCGCCGGTCAGGCCGTACGGGCTCGTCCCGTTGCAGAGCTCGATCGCCCGGTCCAGGTCCCGGTCCGGGTAGACCCAGATGCTGAGCAGCGGCCCGAACCATTCTTCCTGCATCAGCCGGTGCCGGGGGTCCTCCACCTCGACCACCGTCGGCTCGATGAACCATCCCTTCCGGCGGTCATGGCCGCCCCCGGCGACGATCTTCGCCTTCTTCGAGCGCTTCGCCGTCGCGATCGCCCCGGTGATCTTCTCGAAGGAGGCCCGGTCGATCACCGCCCCCATGAAGTTCCGGAAGTCGGTGACGTCTCCCATCCGGATCTCCCGGACGGCGCCGGCGAGGCCGCGGCGGATCCGGGGCCAGAGGGAGCGGGGCACGTACGCCCGGGACGCGGCGGAGCACTTCTGCCCCTGGTACTCGAAGGCGCCCCGGACCAGGGCCGTCACCACCTCGTCGACGTCCGCGGAGGCGTGGACGAAGACGAAGTCCTTGCCCCCGGTCTCCCCGACCAGCCGGGGGTAGGTGCGGTAGGAGCGGATGTTCGTGCCCACCGCCTGCCAGATGCCCTGGAAGGTCGACGTGGAGCCGGTGAAGTGGACGCCCGCCAGGGAGGGATCCGCCAGGACGACCGGCCCGATCGCGGATCCCGGCCCCGGCAGGAAGTTGATGACTCCCGCGGGCAGGCCGGCTTCCCGGAGAACGTTGAAGATCACCCAGTTCGAGGCCACCGACGTCGAGGCGGGTTTCCAGACGACGGTGTTCCCCATCATCGCCGGGGAGGTGGGCAGGTTGCCGCCGATCGACGTGAAGTTGAAGGGAGTCACGGCGAAGACGAACCCCTCGAGGGGGCGGTACTCCATCACGTTCCACGTCCCGGCGGCGGACCGGGGCTGGTCCTCGTAGAGGCGCTGCATGTACCAGGGGTTGAACCGCCAGAAGTCGATCAGCTCGCAGGCGGCATCGATTTCCGCCTGGTGGACCGTCTTGCTCTGGCCCAGCATCGTCGCGGCGTTGGCCAGGGCGCGGTACGGCCCGGCGAGGAGCTCCGCCGCCTTGAGAAAGATGGCGGCGCGCACCTCCCAGGGTGTCCGCGACCATGTTTCCCACGCCTCCCGGGCCGCCCGCACCGCCATCCGCACCTCGCGGGGCCCGGCCATGTGGACCCGGGCGATCGCGCGGCGGTGGTCGTGGGGCAGGCGCTGGAGGGCGATCTTCCCCGTGCGGATCTCCCTGCCGCCGATCACGCAGGGGATTTCCAGCGGCTCCTCCAGCAGGCGCTGGAGCTGTTCCTTGACGGCCGCCCGCTCCGGGGTGCCGGGCGCGTAGGACAGGACCGGCTCGTTTTTCGGCTCGGGTACGCGGTAGACACCGTTCGGCATCGCTTCGTCTCCTTTCCCTTCCCGCGCACGGGGCGGGATCCCGGGGGAGGGGCAGTCTATCCCGAAGGGGGAGGCGGGCCCAGCGGTGCCGGGGGCTATACTGGGACCGGCCGGTGGACCGCGCCGCGGGACCCCGGCGAGGGGAATCGATGCCGAAGGGGAAGGAAGCCGCCCGCGAGACCGTGCCGGACCCCTCGGCGCTGCTCGCCGCCCTCGATGCCGCCGGGGTCCAGCTGGCCGTGATCGACGCGGGGTTCCGGGTCGCCTGGGCCAGCCGATCGCTGCTGGAGAGCCGGGGGGCCGACCTGGTCGGCGCGACCTGCCGGGGGCGGCTCCTGCGCCGGAAGCTCGACTGCAGCGGGTGCCGGCTGGAGCGGGTGCTCGAGGAGCGCCGTCCCCACTGCACGTGGGTCCCGGAAACCCGGCCGGGGGCCCTGGGCCCGCGCCTGCTGCTCTTCCAGGTACCCCTTCCGGGCCGGCGCATCCTCGAGATGATCCTCGACACGGGGGGGCCCGACCGGGCGTTTCCCGACCAGGTGTTCCGCGAGCGCGTCCTGTCGGCCGGGCTGCGGCACGTGCCGGCCGGCGTGGTCCTCCTCGACGCGGAAATGCGCGTCGTGGCGGCCAACCCCCCGGCGGTCACGCTCCTGGTCGATCCGGCGGCGGACACCCTCGAGGAACGGGAACTCGCCCTGCGGGGCCGCCGCATCGAGGAGCTGCTTCCGGCGGGGGTGCTGCCGGCGCGGGGGAAGGACCTGGCCCGCCTGCTCGAGCGGCGGGCGACGATCGAGGGGGTGGAGGCCGTCTTCGGGGAGGGCCCCGCGCGCCGCGTCTTCCAGTTCTCCCTGGCCGCGGTTCCCGGGCCGGACGGGCACCTGGCGGCGGCCGTCGCCGTTCTCGTCGAGATCACCCGGGAACGGGCCTACCGGGAGGCCCTCTCGCGCAAGATCGCCCAGCTCGGGCTCCTGCAGGAGGTCAGCCGGGTGCTGGCCCGCACCGCCCGGCTCGACCAGGTCCTGGGGGTCGTGCTGGCGGCGATGGTCCACCCGGCGGGCCTCGGCCTGTCCGCGGCGGCGCTTTTCCTCGTCGATCCGCACCGGGAAGTGCTCCGCGGGCGCATGGCCCGCCGCCGGCCGGGAATCGAGGGGACGGCGTCCCCGGAAAATCTCGGCGAGCGGATCGAGGCTCTCGCCTTCCAGCCCCCGTTCCCGGAAGACCGGGTTCTCGAGACGATGGTGCGCCGGGTCGTGGTGCCCCTCGACCGGCACGACCATCCCCTGGTGCGCGCCCTGGCCGACGGGAAGCCGCGCCCCCTCGCCGCCGGCGGTCCATCGGACGTCGTCGAACCCCGCCTCGCCGGCTTCCTCGGGTTCGAGCCCGCCTGGCTCGTCGGCCTGCGCGGGCAGTCCGAGGGCCTCGGCGTGCTGTGCGGGACCCTGCCCCGGGACCACGGCCGGGAGGAGGACCTCCCGGGCCTGCTCGGCCTGCTCGCCGCCAGCGCGGCGGGTGCCATCCAGCGTTCCCGGCTCCACGACGAGCTCGCGCAGCGGCTCGAGGACCTCCGTGTCGCCCACGAGCGGACCCGCCACCTGCAGCGCAAGCTGCTCGAGGAGGAACGCCTGTCGGCGATCGGCGAGCTGGCGGCCGAGATCGTGCACCAGATCCGCAATCCCCTCTCGATTCTCGGCGGCTTCGCCCGGCGCCTCGAGCGGTCGATTCCCCCGGACGATCCGCGACACGAGGACGTGGCGATCATCGTGGAGGAGGCCTCCCGCATGGAGGTGATCCTCGAGCGGATCCGGCAGGAGGTCCGGGTGGCCCGGTCGCCCGCGGAGGAGGCGGTCGACGTCGCGGGCCTCGTCGACGACGCCGTCGCCCGGTACCGGGAGCTGGCGGCGGAGCAGGGGATCGAGCTGGTGGCCGACGTGGAGGAGGGCCTGCCGGAGGTCCGGGGAGGGCGGGAGATCCTGATGGAGGTCCTCGACAACCTGCTGCGGAACGCCTTCGACGCGGTCGGCCGGGGCGGGCGGGTGGCGGTCGAGGCGCGCCGCATCCGCGATACCGTGCACATCGTCGTCGAGGACAACGGCCCGGGACTTTCCGCCGAGGACATCGAGAAGGTCTTCGAGCCGTTCTACACGACGAAGGCGGGAGGAACCGGGCTGGGGCTGCCCCTCGCCCGGCGGCTGGTCGCCCAGTGCGGGGGATCGCTGACCGCCGGGGGCCGTCCCGGCGAGGGTTCCCGCTTCCGCGTGGTCCTCCCCCTGGCGGAGGCCGGGAGGAAGAAGGAGGACTGAACGATGGCCCGTATCCTGATCGTGGATGACGAGACGAACCTCCGGCTCCTCTACCGCAAGGAGCTGGAGGAGGAGGGCCACGAGGTGATCGAGGCCGCGACGGCCGAGGAAGGGATCCGCGCCTTCGAGCGGAGCGCCCCGGACCTGGTCGTCCTCGACATCCGGATGCCGGGGATGAACGGGCTCGAGGCGATGGCGCGGATCCTGGACCGGGACCGCCGGATCCCGATCATCCTGCACACCGCGTACGATTCCTACCGGGACGACTTCACCTCGTGGGCGGCCGACGCCTACGTGACGAAGGGGCCCGACACGACCGAGCTCAAGCGGACGATCCGGCGCCTCCTGGAGGAACGGGAGCACCTGGGGCCGCCCGAGATCTGAGGCCCCCGGAGGAACCAGCGATGACCGCGTCGCGGCGGCGTAAGAGGAAGACCGTGCACCCGGACGTGCTGCGCCGGGTGATCACCTTCGTCCTGGCGGGCGGGAAGGGGGAGCGGCTCTACCCGCTCACCCGCGACCGGTCGAAGCCGGCGGTCCCGTTCGGTGGCACCTACCGGATCATCGACTTCACCCTCTCGAACTGCGTGAACAGCGGGCTGCGCCGGATCTACCTGCTGACCCAGTACAAGTCGGCTTCCCTCCAGCTCCACGTCAAGCAGGGATGGAACCTGTTTTCCGCGGAGCTCGGGGAGTACGTCTGGACCGTGCCGCCCCAGCTCCGCGTCGGGACGACCTGGTACCTGGGCACCGCCGACGCGGTCTGGCAGAACGTCTACATTCTCAGCGACGAGAAACCGAGCCACGTCGTCGTCCTGTCCGGCGACCACGTCTACCGGATGGACTACCGGGAGATGCTTGCCGAGCACATCGAGCGGGGCGCCGAGGCCACGATGGCCGTCTTCCCGGTCCCCGCCGCGGAGGCTGCCCGGTTCGGTGTCGTCGAGACCGGGGCGGACGGCCGGGTGACCGGCTTCCGCGAGAAACCGCGGGACCTCGACCCGGGGGGGCCGGAGGTCCTGGCGAACATGGGGGTCTACGTGTTCGACACGGAGACCCTGGTCGCGGCGGTCAGCCGGGACGCCCGGCGGGAGTCGTCGTCCCACGACTTCGGGCACGACGTCTTTCCCGCCCTGGTGGCCGAGGGTCACCGGGTCTACGCGCATCGCTTCCACGGGGCCGGGGCCGACGACCGGCCGTACTGGCGGGACATCGGGACCCTCGACGCCTACTACGAGGCGAACATGGACCTGGTGGCGGTCAGCCCGGAGTTCAACCTCTACGACGGCGAGTGGCCGGTTCGTTCCGCCCCGATCCAGGCGCCTCCCGCCAAGTTCGTCTTCGCCGGCGGCGAGAAGGGGAGGATCGGGGAGGCCCTCGACTCGCTGGTCTCGCCGGGGGCGATCGTCAGCGGCGGCCGGGTGGAACGCTCGATCCTCGGCCCCGGCTGCCGCGTGAACTCCTGGTCCCGGGTCGAGGACAGCATCCTGATGGACAGGGTCGACGTGGGCCGGCACGCGGTGGTGCGCCGGGCGATCGTGGACAAGGGGGTCCGGATCCCCGAGGGGTACGAGGTCGGCGTCGACCCGGAAGCGGACCGGAAACGGTTCTTCGTCACCCCCGGCGGTCTCGTCGTGATTCCGAAGGGGGAACAGCTCGATTGAGGACCCGTCACCGGTGAATCCCGAGGCCGCCTTCGTCCTGCTCGTCGTCGCGGTCGCCTTCGTCCTGTTCTGGACGGAGGCCCTGGCGGTCGAGCTGGTCGGGCTGCTGGCCCTGCTCGCCCTGGTCGCCGGGGGAGTCCTGGACCCGGCGGGCGCGTTCCACGGCTTCGGCAGCCCGGCCCTCGTGATGATCGGCAGCGTGCTGATCCTGTCCGCCAGCCTCGTCCGCAACGGGGCGGGCGAGCGGATCGTCCACCGCCTCGAGCGCCTGTCCCGCGGCGGGCCGGAACGGGTGGTGCCCCTGCTGCTCGGCACCGTCACCCTCGTCTCCGCCTTCATCAACAACGTCGCCGCGACGGCGATGTTCCTCCCCGTCGCGGAAAGCCTGGCCCGGATCCGGCGCATGTCCCCTTCCCGCCTGCTGATGCCGGTGGCCTTCGCCAGCCTGCTCGGGGGGGTCTGCACCCTGACCGGGACCTCGACGAACGTTGCCGTGGCCGGGGCCCTGGTGAAGCACGGCCAGCCTCCCCTCGGGCTGTTCGAGCTGGCGCCCGTGGGCGTGCCCCTCGCCGTTCTCGGGGGCGTGTACCTGTTCGTCTTTTCCCGCTGGCTCCCGGGCCGGGCCGGCCCGGTGGAGGCCGGGGGAAGCGACCGGCGGTTCTTCATGACCGAGCTCGAGGTGCCACCCGGCTCCCCGGCGGTCGGCCGGACGCTGCGGGAACTGGAACTCGGGAAGCGGGCCCGGCTGCATCCCCTGGGACTGATCCGGGGATCGGTCCGTCTCGTCGAGGGGATCCTCGACACGCCCCTGAGGGAAGGTGACATCGTCGTGGCGGAGGGGGACGCCCGGGCGGTCAACCGTGCGGTCTCCGCGGCCGGCCTCCGGCGGAAGGCCACCCGCAAGCGGATCGAGGCCGGGCAGGCCGGCCTGACCCTGGTCGAGGCCGCGGTCTCGTACAACTCGCCCCTCCTCGGCCGGACCCTCCGGGAGGTGGACCTCCGGGGACGCTACGGCCTCGACGTGGTGGCCCTCTGGCGGCGGGGCGGCCCCGTGATCGAGAAGATCGGCGACATCCGCCTCGGCGTGGGGGACGTTCTCCTCCTGCAGGGGGCCCCGGAGCGGATCCGCCGGCTGGCGCGGGACCCCCTGGTCCTGCTGGTGGGCGACCGTTTCCTGCCCCGCTACGAGCCGCGCCGGGAGTGGCTGTCGATCCTGGTCTTCGGGCTCGCCCTCCTGGCCGCCGCCCTCGCCGTGCTCCCGGTGTCGGTCGCGTTCCTGCTCGGCGCGGTCCTGGTCGTCGCCCTCGGTTGCATCCCCCTCGAGGAGGCGTACCGGGCGCTGAACATGAGGTTGATCGTGCTGATCGGGGCGATGATCGGCGTCTCCCGGGCCCTGGACGTCTCGGGGGCCGCCGACTGGCTGGCCCGTGCCGTGCTGGGCCTGGCCGGGGGAGCCGGGACGCAGCATGCCCTCGTGTCCCTGGCCGCGATCTACTGGCTGACGGTCGTGCTGACGCAGCCGATGTCCAACGCGGCCGCGGCGCTGCTCGTGCTGCCGGTCGCCCTGGACACCGCCGGCCTCGTCGGTGCGAGTCCCCGGCCGTTCGCCGTCACGGTGACCGTGGCCGCCTCCCTGGCCTTCATGACCCCCCTCGAGCCCGCCTGCCTGCTCGTGATGTCCACGGGACGGTACCGCTTCCGGGACTTCCTCGCCCTGGGGGCTCCCCTCACCCTGCTCTGCTTCGGGGCCGTTCTCCTCCTCGTCCCGCGGTTCTTCCCCTTCTGATCCCGGGCCGGCGGCCCGAAAACGTTCCGCGGGGTGAAAGGGACTGCCCGGCCTTCCTTCCCCGCCCGGAGAACCGGGGGCGGGGAGGGAGGAGCGCCGCTCCCACCGCCGGTCCGGAAGGTCCGCCGCGCCCGGCTCCTACCAGTGAATCTCGTCCCAGGGGATCAACCGTTCGGACTCCTTGCGGAAGATCCACCACTGGAAGAGGTGCTCGTCCCGGGTGTCCTCCTCGTAGGGGCCGATCGGTTCCCCGACCGTGATCCGCTGGTGGAAGTCCTCGATCGTCCAGACGAGGCTCCGGCCGGAGCGGCCGCCTCGCCGCAGCACGGCGTCCCCTTCCTGCAGGAGGCGGGACCTGCGGGCCCCGTCCTGCTGGCGGCGGAAGTGAACGACGAGACGGTCCGGTGTCGAGCGCTGCTGGTCGACCCGCAGCTCGATCAGCCCCGGGAATCCCCGGTAACGGAACTCGTGCACCTCTTCCCAGTTGGTATCGACGGAGAAGCCGTCCCGGGTGTCCCAGAAGAGGCGAACCTGCCAGGCCCCGTCCGTTTCCCGGCGACGGACCTGGAGCGCGATCCGGTGACGGGGCTCCTCCCGGAACCAGGTCCCCTCGAAGCGCCCGGCGCGCGTGGCGGGGGGCAGTTCGGGGCGCCGGGCATCCCGGGGGATGGTCCCCGGCATCTGGGCGCGGGCGGGCAGCGCGCAGGCGGCGGCGAGCAGGAGAAGCGGGACGATCCGGTGCATCGGCTCAGGCCTCCGGGGGAGAAACCCCCGTCGAGGGTACGGGCAGGACCCCGGGGCGGCAAGGTGGCGGGTCAGGACTCGCGAGGCGCGGGGGGACCGGTGGCGAGGTCCCGGGAAAGGTCGAGCAGCAGCCGGTGGACCGCGGCAAGCCGGGGATCGAGCCCGGGAGTTCCGGACAGGGCCTCCAGGTGCCGGCGGATCGTCTGCCGGTCGTCCCGGGCCGCGGGTCCCGTCAGGGCTCCCCGGGGTCCGCGGGAAGCGAGATTGTCGAGGGCGCTGCGGGCCAGGACGAGGAGCAGCTGCCGGGCCCGGTGGGGACGGATCCCCGCCTCGCCCAGCAGCCGTTCCGCGCCGGACAGGAGGGCCACCAGGTCCCCGGCCGCCATCACCGCCCCGGCGTGGAGCAGGGGGCGCCGCGCGTCGTCGACGGCGACCGCCCGCATCCCCAGGGCCCGGGCGATCCGGCGGGCCACCCGCACCGCGGGGGGATCCCCCGAGATGGTGGCGAACGCCCCGGGGAGGGCCCCCGCCGATCCGGCGCCCGCCAGGGAGACGACGGGATGAAACACCCCGAGGGCGGGCCGCGTGCCGGCGCGGAGGGGCGACAGGACGGAAGAGGGGAGGGCCCCCGCCAGGTGCAGGACGACCCGGGGCGGCCGACCCGGGCTCCACGCGCCGGCCAGCTGCGCGGCGAACCCGGCGAGCGCCTCGTCCCGGACGGCCACCAGCAGCCAGGGGGCGGCCCGGAGCAGTTCCGCCGGCCCCGCCGCCCGCTCCACCGGCACCCGGCGGGCGAGGGCCGTCACGCGGGCCGGGCGGCGGTCCCAGGCGATCACCTTCCAGCCCGCGTCCCGGGCGAGGCCGACGGCGAGGGCGGATCCCGCCCGGCCCAGCCCCGCGAGGGCGATCCGCGGCGGGCGGCGCCCCGCCTGCGGGAGTCGCGGCGCCGGCGGGTGGCCGGCACGGGCGCGGCGGGTCACCGGTCGGCCTCCCCGTCTCCCGGGGCCGCGTCCCCCGGCCTCCGCCGGCCGCCGAGGACCCGCCACAGGTCCGCGAGGTCCGCCGGCCACGGGGCGCGGAACCGCAGCCGCCGCCCGGTCGCGGGGTGGTCGAAGGCGATCTCGAGGGCGTGGAGGGCCGGGCGCCCGAGGGCACGGATCGCCCGGCGGCGCACCGGGTCGGCGAGACCCCGGTCCCGGCGGCCCGCGTAGGTGTCGTCCCCGACGAGGGGATGGCCGACCGCGGCGAGGTGGACCCGGACCTGGTGCGTGCGGCCGGTCAGGATCCGGGCCTCCAGCAGGGCGAAGCCGGGGACCTCCTCGAGGACCTCCCAGAGGGTGACCGCCGGGCGGCCCCCCCGGGCCCGGGTCGTCATCCGCGTGCGGACGCGGGGATCCCGGCCCACGGGGAGCTCGATCCGGCCGGACGGTTCCCGGGGGCGGCCCCAGCAGATGCAGGCGTACGTCTTCTCGACGGTGCGCGCCCGGAACTGTTCCTGCAGCGCCCGGTGGGCGGCGGCGGTCCGGGCGACGAGCATCACCCCGGAGGTGCCCCGGTCCAGGCGGTGGACGATACCCGGGCGGCCGGGTCCGCCGACGCCCGCCGTCTCGGGCCAGCGGTGAAGGATCGCGGCCGCCAGGGTGCCGGACCGCACGCCGGCGCCCGGGTGGACGACGATCCCCGCCGGCTTGACCAGGACCGCCAGGTGGTCGTCCTCGTGGAGCACCCGCAGGGGCCGGGGTTCGGGCTCGATCCGGTCCTCCGCCGGTTCCGGGGGCAGGACGATCTCCACGAGGTCGCCCTCCCGGAGCCGCTCTCCCGGGCGCGCGGTCCTGCCGTTGAGGGTCGCCCGCCCCTCCCGGACCAGCGCCTGGATCCGGGACCGGGAGCGGTCCGGGTGGAGGGCCGCCAGGAAACGGTCCAGCCGCTCCCCCGCCGCCGCCGGCGGGACCGGGTGCCGGACCCGCGGCGATCCCGCGTTCCCGGGTTCTTCCCCCCGGTCCCGGCCGTTCACGGGTGTTCCTCCCGCCCGGGACCGGGGACCGCCCGCCGCCGGAGCAGGACCCAGGCGGCGGCGGCCACCGGGACGACGGCGAGGGAGATCAGCTGGCTCGTCGAGAGCCGGCCCCCCAGCCACAGGCCCCGGACCCGGTCGCCGCGGGTGAACTCGACGAGGAATCGCAGGATCCCGTACCCGGTCGCCCAGGCGAGGAACACCTCGCCGGGCGCCCGGCGCCGCTCCCGCACCAGCAGGAGCAGGGGCAGCACCAGGAGCACGTTTCCCGCGGCCTCGTAGAGGGGGGCGGGATGGAGGGGGACCCCGAGGGGAACCCCGGTGCGCCCGTGGGCGATCGCCGAGCGGTAGACGATGCCCCAGGGGAGGTCGCAGCGGCTGCCGAAGCAGCAGCCGGCCGCCAGGCAGCCCAGCCGGCCGATCGCCTGGGCGACGGGGAGCGGTACGGCGGCCGCGTCCACGAGTTGCCAGGCGGGCAGGCGGGCCCGGCGGGCGGCGAGCAGGAACCCCCCGAGTCCGGCCAGGAGGGCCACCCAGACGACGCCCGCGGACTGGAGCAGTTCCAGTCCCAGGAGGTCGCCGGGGTGGGCCAGGAAGCGGGGCAGCTCGACGAGGACCAGGCCCAGCTTGCCGCCGAAGATCCCCGCCAGCAGGCCCCAGAACGCGACCCCCGCCGCCGCGTCCGGGTCGATCCCCTCGGCCCGGGCGTTCCGCAGGGTCCAGGTCCAGGCGACGAGGATCGCCAGGGCGACCAGGACGCCGTAGGTGGGGATCGCCAGGTGGACCTTCCCGACCAGGGGAAGGGTCCGGGTGCCCAGGTCAACGAGGTAGGGAAACACCGTCCCCGTCCCTCCGCGGTCCGCCGGACCGGGGAGCCCGCCGCAGGAAGACCTCGTAGAACAGGAGGGCGGCGCCGCAGGTCAGGCCGACATCGGCCACGTTGAACGTCGGCCAGCGGTTCGTCCCGAAGACCCGCACCAGGGGCCGCCCGATCGCTTCCCAGCCGGCGTAGACGTCGATGAAGTCGATCACGTGGCCGTGGACCAGGCGGTCGATCACGTTCCCCGCCGCGCCGCCGAGAATCAGGGCGAGGCCGAGGCGGCCGAACCGTTCCGCGAGGGGGGCCCGGAGCAGGAGCCAGGCGATGCCGGCGATCGCCAGCACGGGGAGGGCGGTCAGCAGGATGCCCCGCCAGGGATCCGGCGCCGCGGCGAGGAACCCGAAGAGCGCTCCCCGGTTGTGGCTGAGGGACAGCCGCAGGCAGTGGGGGACCAGGGTCACCGGGCGGGAGAGGCCGCGCTCGGCGAGGAACTTGGTCCCCTGGTCGAGGAGCAGCCAGCCGCCGGCCAGGGCGAGGTCCCGGAGTCTCGGTCCGCGGGAAAGGTCCATGGTGCAGGGAGGATACCCCGCCCTCCCGCCCGCCCGCACCCGATTTGACAAGGGGGAGACCGTGGCGCAGAATCCCCCGGACCCGCTGGCCCCGCCGTGCGCGGGGCCCATGGCGAGCGAGGTGCGACCCGATGGCGAATCACAAGTCTGCCGCGAAGAAAGCCCGCCGGGATGCCGTGCGCCGGCTCCGGAACCGGTTCTGGCGCAAGCGGATGCGCACGTTCATCAAGCGGTTCCGCACTGCCCTCGGCGAGGGAGACGTCGACCGCGCCCGGGAGATGCTGCCCGGGGTTCTCGGGCTGATCGACCGGACGGCGCGGGCCGGCGTGATCCACGACAACACCGCCTCCCGCTACAAGTCCCGCCTCCAGCAGGCCTTCAACAGGCTGGCTGCCGGGAAGGCTTCCTGACGGCGGTCCCCCGCGGCCAACGCCGTCCCGGGGCGCCTCCGCGGAGGCGCCCCGTCGCGTCCGGAGGCCTTCAGGAGGGCCGGGCGGCGACCAGGCCGAACTTCCGGATCTTCGAGTACAGGGTGGCCCGGGTGATCCCCAGGATCTCGGCGGACCGCTTGATGTTCCAGCCCGTGCGGGTCAGCACCCGCCGGATGACGATCTCCTCGACCTCGGACAGCCTGACCGTGTTGAGCTGGAAGGTGCCGTCCAGGGTGGCCCCGGTCCCGCGGACTTCCGGGGGAAGGTCGTGGACGTCGATCACCTCGTCCGCGCAGAGGACGACCGCCCGCTCGATGGCGTTCTCCAGTTCGCGGACGTTTCCCGGCCAGGGGTAGCGCTCCATCACCGAGAGGGCGCGCTCGGTGAAGCCGCGGATCGTCCGGCCGCAGTCGGCGGCGAACTTCCGCAGGAAGTGCTGGGCCAGGAGGGGAATGTCGTCCGGGCGCTCCCGCAGGGGGGGGAGGTGGATCGGGATCACGTTGAGACGGAAGTAGAGGTCCTCGCGGAAGTTTCCGCGGCGGACCTCCTCGCCCAGGTCCCGGTTCGTCGCCGCGATCAGGCGGACGTCCACCGGGATCGCCGTGTCCCCTCCGACCGGCTGGACTTCCCGCTCCTGGATCACGCGCAGGAGTTTCACCTGGGTGTTCAACGGCAGGTCCCCGATCTCGTCGAGGAACAGGGTGCCCCCGTGGGCCTTCCGGAAGACTCCCGCCCGGGCGCGGACGGCCCCGGTGAACGCCCCCTGCTCGTGGCCGAACAGCTCGGACTCCAGGACCCCCTCGGCGAAGGCGGAGCAGTTGACCCGGACGAAGGGACCGTCGGCGTGGCCGGAGCGGCGGTGGATCGCGGCGGCGACCCGCTCCTTGCCGGTACCGGATTCCCCCGTGACGAGGACGGTGCTGCTCGCCGGCGCGACCGTCCGGATCAGCTGGTACACGCGCTGCATCTTCGGGTTGCGGCCGATCAGCTCCTCGAACTCCTCCGGTCCCGGGGCGCCGGGGGCGGGCCGCGACCGGTCCTCGGCGCCGGGGGCGCCGGGATCCCCGGCGGCGGCCCGATCGAGGGCACGCCGCACGGCCGCGAGGAATTCGTCGACGTGGAACGGCTTGGCCAGGTAGTCCAGGACCCCTTCCCGCAGCGCCCGCACGGCCCCGTCCACGGAGGCGTAGCCGGTGATCACGATCGCCGGGAGATCCGCCTGGAGTTCCCGCGCCCGCCCCAGCAGGGTGAACCCGTCCATCGGCTCCATGCGCACGTCGGTGATCAGCAGGGCGTACCGCCGGCGGGCCAGCAGGGCGAGGGCCGTTTCTCCGTCGGGGGCCGTGTCCGACTCGAATCCCGCCTTGACCAGGGCACCGGACAGGGTCTCGAGGGCGAAGGGGTCGTCGTCCACGAGAAGAACGCGGTGCGCAGCCGTCATCCGAACCTCCGCCCGGGGTCCCGCGGGAGCCGGCCGGCTCCCGCGCGTTCACCGGACCTATCGGACGGGGACGGACATTCTTGAGGAAGCGGGGGAACCCGGGGAAGGATCAGGACGGTCCCGGCCCGGGGCGGGGGAAGCCGACGCGCAGCCGGGCGTCCAGCAGGCCGTCGGGGGAGGCGTCGAGCCGCGCCGCCTCCACCTCCCCGCGGACCTCCCCCCCGGCCGTGATCTCGAGGGGGCCGAGAATGCGGAACGCCCCCTCCGCCCGGCCCTCCACCCGGAGCCGGCCGGCGCGCACCCGGCCCTCCCCGAGATGTCCTCCCGCGGCGACGACCAGGTCCCCCTCGAGGCTCACCTCGCCGCGGAGGGTTCCATGGACCAGCAGGGCGCCCTTTCCCGCGAGGCGCCCCCGGACCACGGCCCCCCGCCCCACCTGGGCGAGGCCCCCGGGATGCGGCCGGCCCATCGCCTCACGCCCGGGCGAGGCCGATCCGGGCCGGGTGACCGGCCAGGTCCACCTCGCGACTTTCCATGCCGGGCGCGGGCTCGCCGGGAGCCAGGTCGACCGCCAGGGTTTCCCGGGCCACGAGCTCCCCGTGGGCGGCGAGGACCGCCGCGATCTCCTCGTCGCCCGCGACCCGCACCCGGATCCGGTCGACGTAATCGAGGTCCAGGTCCTTGCGGAACGACTGGATCCGGTTGATCAGTTCCCGGGCGAGTCCTTCCCGCACCAGCTCCTCGTCCAGGTCGGTGTCCAGGACCACGACGATCCGCGGCGAGCCGGCGGCGGCGAACCCTTCCCGGGGCTGGAGGACGACCTGGACCTCCTCCGGGCCCAGCTCCACCCGCTGCCCTTCCACCTCCAGCCGGATCCGCCCGTCCTCGTCGAGCTGGCGCCGCAGGACCGCCCCGTCGGTGCCGAGCAGGGCCCGCTTGATCGCGGGGACCAGCCGGCCGTACCGGGGCCCGATCGCCCGGAAGTTGGGCGTGACCTTCCAGGTGACGAACCGCTCCGCCTCGCCGCCGATCTCCACGTGCCGGACGTTGAGCTCCTCGGCGACCACGCCGGCCAGGAAGGCGAGGGCGTCCCGCTCCTCCTGCCGGGCGACGAAGACCCGGGCTCCCCGCAGGGGCTGCCGGACGCGCACCCGGCTGGCGGCCCGGGCGGAGAGGCCGAGGGAGACCGCTTCCCGGGCGAGGGCCATCGCCCGGGACAGGTCCCGGTCGATCCAGTCCGCGGGCAGCTCGGGCCAGTCCGCCAGGTGGACGCTCTCCGGCTCGGCGCCGGGCCACGCGGCCGTGACGAGGGTCTGCCAGCAGTGCTCGGCGAAGAAGGGGACGAACGGGGCGCCGAGCTGGGCGAGCCGGACCAGGACTTCCCAGAGGGTCCAGAAGGCGTCCCGCTTGTCCTGTTCCATGCCCGCCGCCCAGAAGCGCGCCCGGGAACGGCGGACGTACCAGTTGGACAGGCCGTCGACGAACCGTTCCAGGGCCCGCGCGGCCTCGAACACCCGGTACCCCTCGAGGTGGTCCGTCACCTCCCCGGCGAGCAGGGCGGTCTCGGAGAGGATCCAGCGATCCATGCGGGAACGCTCGGCCGCGGGACGGTACCCCTCGCCCGCCGCGAACGGGGGGAGTTTCCCCGCCCGGGCCGGGTTGCCCCGGGCCGGGTCGAACCCGTCGATCGACGCGTAGATGAGGAAGAAGTGGAGGACGTTCGCCCACCGGACGAGGAACTCGTTCTGCCGTTCCCGGATCGCCCGCAGGGAATTGCGCGTGTTGTTCCAGGGGGGGCCGGAGGCATAGAAGAACCAGCGGAAGGCGTCGGCCCCGGGGGGGTCGTCGAGGACCTCGAGGATCACCGGGTCGCCGGGGGTCACGCCCAGCGCGTCCCGGAGCGCGCTCCCGAGGACCACCGCTTCCTTCCCCGCCGGGCCGGGCACGATCCGGGCCTCCGCTTCCCGGTCCGGGGCCGCGGGGTTGCGCACCCGGATCCGGGCGTCGGCCGGGAGCGAGAGGGTCTTCACCTGGGCGGGGAGGAGCACCACGGCATCCCCCGGGGGAGCTTCCGGCAGCCGCTCGACCGGGGCGACCAGCAGCCGGAACGAGCCTTCCAGCACCAGGTCCGGGGGGGTGT
>CAZOTT010000015.1:0-19338 GCA_964582785.1 uncultured Acidobacteriota bacterium
CTGGGACAATGCGGCGCTCGTCTCGCCACGTACGGCCGAGCGCCTCGGCCTCGCGCTGCGTGACCTGCTGGAGACCCGGGAAAACCTGGACGTGGACCTGTCCCGGGGCCGACTGCGGGCCGGTGGTGGGGACTGGATCCCGGTCGGGGAGGGGCACCTGGGAGGGCTGGTGACTGCGGCCCGGGAGCGGGGCGTCGGGGAGTTCCGGCTCTCCGGGTCCGGGGCCCGGGACCTGTTCGTGGAGCTGGTCGGTGCCCTGGCGGGGGGAGGGGAACTTCCCCCCCTGCCGGTCCCGGCAGGGGAAGAAGAGCCCGCGCCGCCCCGGGCCGGGGAGGAAGGTTCTCCGGGGGAGGCGGGCCCCTGGGAACCGCTCGTTCGCCGGCTGGCCGGGCTGTGGGGGGAGATCGCCTCCGCCCGGCGGTTCCCGGACGAGGAGGCGGACCGGCTCGTGCGCGGGATCGCCGGGCTCCCGGGGGACGGGGTCGTGGAACCGGTCCGGCTGGTCCACGGAACCGGCGTGCCTTCCCCGGTGGCCCACGCCCTGGACACGGCCCGGCTGTCCTACCTCGCCGGGCGGGTGCTCGCGCTCGAACCGGAGGCGCTCCGCGAGCTGACCCTGGCCGCCGCCCTGGCGGACATCGGGATGATTCACGTCCCGGCCCGCCTGCTCGAGAAGGAGGGCTCCCTCTCCTCGGACGAGTTTGCCATCGTGCGCCGGCACCCGGTCGACGGGGCGGAGATGCTGCTGGCGACACCCGGCGTGCCGGAACTGGCGGGGGTGGTCGCCTGGCAGCACCACCGGCAGCAGGGGGGGGGCGGCTACCCGGCGTGCGGGGGCGCCCCCGGACTCCACCCGGTGACCCGGATCGTCCAGGTCGCGGACGTCTACACCGCCCTGCGGTCCCCCCGCGCGTTCCGACCGGAGGTGCCGGAGGCCCGGGCCCGGGCGATCCTCGCGCGGCTCGGCCGCTCCTCGCTCCACGGGGGCACCGTGGCCCTGCTGCTGGAACGGGTGGCTCCCCTCGGCCTGGCGACGTCCACCCCGGTTCCCGCCCCGGCCTGATCCCGTCCCCGGCGCAGGCGCCCCCGGCGCGGGGTACACTCTTGCCGTGAGGCGGGAACTGGACACGGCGATCGATCTCGCGCGGCAGGCGGGCCGGGTGGTGCTCGGGGTCTACGGGGGTTCCTTCGAGGTGGAACAGAAGGCGGGGGGCGAGGGGCCGGTGACCCGGGCCGACCGGGAGGCGGACTCCCTGGTCCGGGAGGGGCTGGCCCGGGCCTTCCCCGGGGACGCGATCCTGAGCGAGGAGACCCCGGACGACCTCTCACGCCTCGCGGCGGAACGGCTGTGGCTCGTCGATCCCCTGGACGGGACCGAGGAGTTCGTCCGGCACGAGGGAGAGTTCGCGGTGATGGTCGGCCTGGCGGTCGGGGGCGAGGCGGTGCTGGGCGTGATCCACCTGCCCCTCGAGGAGATGACGGTGGCGGCGCTCCGCGGGGAAGGGACCTTCGAACTCGGCCCCCGGGGCGAACGCCGCCGGCTCGCCATCCGTGGCCCGGTCGGGCGGGGGGGGCCGGTGGTCGCGATCAGCCGGTCCCACACGGGTCCCCGGACGCGGCGCCTGGTCGAGCTGCTCCGCCCGGAACGGGTCGTCCGCTCCGGTTCCGTGGGCCGGAAGGCGGTTCTCGTCGCGCGGGGGGAGGTGGACCTGTACGTCGGCCTCGGCCGGCATTCCCGGCACTGGGACGCCTGTGCCGCCGATGCCATCGTCCGGGAGGCCGGCGGTTTCTTCGGGGACGCCCTCGGCCGGCCCCTGCGCTACAACACGCGGGAGACCCGGAACCTCGCCGGCCTGCTGGCGGCCCGCCGGGAAGCCGTGCCGGGGGTCGTGGCGGCGGTGCGCCGGGCCCTGCAGGAGCCGGCGGCGGGAGAAGGGCTGCCCGCGGCCCACCGGGCGGAGGAGCGATGACCATCGAGCGGCTGATCGAGGCCCTGTCCCGTCCCGGCGTCCTTCCCGGGGGCGGAGACGGGGTGCCGGAGGTCGTCCAGACCCACATCAGCGCCGTGTTCCTCGCCGGGGACCGGGCATACAAGTTGAAAAAACCGGTGGACTTCGGGTTTCTCGACTTCTCGACGCGGGAGAAACGGGCCCGTTTCGCCCGGGAAGAGCTGCGGCTGAATCGCCGACTCGCCCCGGACATCTACCTCGGCCTCTCTCCCGTGCGTTTCCGCGGCGAGCGGTCCGTGGAGGTGGGGGAGCCGGTGGAGGAACCCGGCGAGGCGGACGAACTGCTGGTGGCCATGGTCCGCCTGCCCCGGGACCGGATGATGGACCGGCTGCTCGCCGAGGGGAAGGTCGAGGAACCGGACGTGGAGCGGATCGGGCGCCTGGTCGCGGCCTTCCACGCCCGGGCGGAGACCGGTCCCGGCGTCGACGAACACGGCACCCGGGAGGCGGTGGGCCGGCTCGCCCTCGAGAACTTCGACCAGACGGAGGGGTTTCGCGGCCGGTTCTTCGACCCGGGGCTCCATGCCGCGATGCGGCGCCGGACCGCGGGTTTCCTGGAGTCTCGCGGGCGCCTGTTCGACCACCGGGTACGGCGCGGGCGCGTCCGGGACGGTCACGGGGACCTGCATTCCCCGAACATCTGCCTCCTCCCCGCCGGGCGCCCCGTCATCTACGACTGCATCGAGTTTTCCCCGGCGTACCGGTGCGGCGACGTGGCCTCGGAGATCGCGTTCCTCGCCATGGATCTCGAGTGGCGGGGGCGGCCCGACCTGGCCCGGGCGTTCGTCCGGGCCTACCTGGAACAGGCGGAGGACAGGGACCTCGAGACCCTGCTGCCGTTCTACCAGGCGTACCGGGCCATGGTCCGGGCGAAGGTTTCCGCGCTGACGGCGGCGGCGGAGGAGGTCGATCCCGCGGCCCGGGAGGCGGCCGCCGACGCGGCCCGGACCCTGTTCGCGCTGGCGGAGGCGAAGACCCGGGGCCTGCACCCGCCGACGCTGGTGGCGATCGGGGGACTGACCGGGGTGGGGAAGAGCCGGGTCGCCGCGGAACTGCGGCACCGGGCGGGTCTCGTCCCCCTGGAAACCGACCGGATCCGCAAGCGCCTCGCCGGGCTGGACCCGGAGGCGCCGGCGCCGGCCGCCCCGGGAAAGGGGATCTACACGCCGGAGATGACCCGGGCCACGTATCTCGCGCTGGCCCGGGAGGCGTCAGAGCGCCTCGAGGCGGGGGCCTCCGCCCTTGCGGTCGGCACCTTCACGGCCCGCTGGCAGCGGGAGGAACTGCGGCGGACGGCCCGGGAGCACGGGGTCCCCTTCCTTCTCGTCCGGCTGGACGCTCCGGACGAGGTGGTCCGGGCCCGGCTGCGTTCCCGGGAACCGGGGGTGTCCGACGGCAACGAGGAGGTGTGGCGCCGGATGCGGGAGTCGGAAGAGCCGCCGGACGAGCTGCCCGCCGGGGAACTGCTGCGCCTCGATACCAGCGGGGAACCGGGCGAGGTGGCGGAACGGATCCTCGCCCGGCTCCGCGCCCCGTTCGACGGGGAGGAGGGCTCCTGAGGTTTCGCGCCGTCCTGCTCGCCGTCCTGCTCGCCGGGGCCGGGATCCCGGTCCCGGCCCAGGAACTTCCCGCACCCCGCCCCTGCCCCTGGCTTGCCGGGCCGCGCCCCGGCCGGGTGGCCGCCATCGCCCCCCTCCGGGAAGGGATCGCCCTGCTGCGGGACGGGAAAGCCGAAGAGGCGCGGTCCAGTTTTCTCGCGGCCCTGCGCCGGGACCCGAACCTGGTCCCGGCCTGGGTCGACCTGGCGGCCGCCGACATCGAGACCTGCCGGAAACGGCACGCGATCTTCGCCGCCCTGGTGGCCCGGATCCTGGACCCGGGGGAGGTGATGGCGGCGACGAACCTCCGCCTCGCCGCGCGGCTGGAGTGCCCGGGGGAAGACCGGCTGCTCGACCCGGCGGAGCGGGCGGAAGCGGAGATCCCCTCCCGGCAGGAGGACCCCGCCGCCTGGGCCCGCGCCGCCTCCCTCCGCCGCCGGGGCGGGGCGCGTCGTCTCGCGGCCTTCCTGGAGTTCCGGGCCCTCGAGGCGGGGGGGGACCGGGAGGGGATCCTGCGGCGGGCCGCCGGCGACCTGGAAGCCGCGGGCCTGGTCCGGGCCGCCCGGGAACTGCTCGCGGGCCTGCCGGGAGAGGAGGACCGGCGGCGGGCCGCCCTGCTTTCCCGGCGCCTGGCCGGGGTCACCGGCCCCGCCCGCGACATCGCCCGGGAAACCGCGCCGCGGGTGGGACTCCGCGACCCCGAAGAGATCGACGGGCTGGCCCGGATCGCGGAGGTGCTCCTGCTGCGGGGGGAGGATCCCGCCGCTGCGCGCCGGGAACTGACCCGCCTGCTCGGGGCGGGGCAGCACCCGGTGGTGTCGGCCCCGTTCGGCCGGGTCCGGCTGCCCGGGGGATGGACGGCGGTGGCGCCCGGGGAGGGGCCCGGACGCCCGGTCCTGCTCCTGCGGCGGTTCCCCGGGGATACCCAGGTCGCGTTCTGGCCGTGGAGGGCCCCGGAAGACGCGGACCTCGGCGCCGCGCTCGCCGCCCGCCTGCCGGACCTGGCCGCCGTGCCGGCCGGGTCCGCGGGGGCCTGCCCGGAAGCGGCCGGCCGGGGGCCGCTTGCCTGCCGTCTCGTCCACCTGGAAGCCGACCTCGGGCCCTCGGGCCGGGACGTGCTGGAGGCCCGCGTCCTGGCCCCGGGACCGGGCAGGGGGGGGGTGGCGGTCCTGGTTCTCGCCGGGGACGCGGGCCTCGGGAAGGACGGGCTCGCCGAGGCCCGGCAGGCCGTGGACGCGCTCCTCGCGGGGATCGAGTTCGCCCCCGGGGACCGGCTGGATTCATGGGCCCGCTCCGCGGACGACGGGTCCCCCTGGCGCTGGCCGCACCCGGCGGCGTGGCGGCCGCTGCGGCAGTTCCGCGAGGCCCAGGATCCCTGGCGGACCTTCCCCGCGGGAAACCGCCTGGTGGTCGACCTGCCCCCGGGGGTCGTGGCGGGCCCCGTGTCCGGGGGGATGCGGGACGAGCGGTGCGGCCCGTTCACCCGACTCTGGTTCCGGGGCAACTTCGTCGACCTGGAGGGACGGGAGGTCTCCCTGGGGGGCCCCGGCTGGGCGGGACACGTGGACGTTCGCCCCGGGGAGGGAGGCCGCCTTGCGGGGGCCGCGGAGAGGCCCGCGGACATGGTTCCCGCCCAGGATCCCGGGGCCCGGCTGGTCGGTTCGGCGGACCTGGGTTCCGCCCTCCGCCTGGCGCGGACCGGGATGGCGGGAAGGGTTGCCCGGTTCGCGGGGGACTCGTTTCCCGGGACCTGGTTCGTCGCGTGGGTCCGGGTGGGGGACGACCTCGTGGTCGTGGAGGAACCGGTGAGGCGGGGGGAGCGGAGCCTTTCCCTGCTGTGGATCCCGGTGACCGTGCGCCCTCCCGACAACCCCGGGCCGCGCCCCCCCGTGGACGTGGCGGCACGCTGGAGGATCCGCTTCCTTCCGGCGGGGGGCCGGGAGGAACGGGCCGATCCCCGGGAGGGGATCCTCGTCATGGGGCCCCTCGAGGTCGCCCTGCCCCGGGGGTTCCGGGCGAGCATGCGGGCCTCGTCGCCGGACGGGTTCCCGGTGATCGCCCGGGGCCGGGAGGGGGCGACCCTGCGGATCGATCGCCTGGCGCCCTCACCCCGGGCGGCCACGGACACCCGGGAGCGGCTGGCCGAGGTGCGCCTGGGCGGCCGTCCGCCGGGGGGGTGGACGACGGCCCGGAAGCGGAGGGGATCGCGGATCCTGGCCGCTTCCTGGCCCGGGGCGGACCGCGCCGCCTGGCTCGTGCTTCCCCCGGATCCGGCCCGGGATCCCGCCTTCCTGCTGGTGCTGCAGGGAGGACATCCGGTCGACCGGGGCCGGTTCCGGGAGTGGGCCAGGCTCGTCGGGTCGTCGATCCGGTGGCGGGCCCGCCGGCGGCGGTGATGCCGGGCCCCGCGGAAGCCCCGTGGAAACGAAGTGGGGCGCGGGCCCCCGCCCGCGCCCCGGTCTCCCCCGCGCGGTGACCGGCTAGAGCCCGAGGGCCCTGCGCACCGCCTCCAGCTCGCTGCGGAGCTGGGGCGCCTCCACCCGGCGCGGCGGCATGTCGGCCGCGCTGGCCATGGATGCGAGGATCCCGCCGCCTCCGCCGAGACCGGCGGACGCGACACCCACGGCCTTCCCCGTGCCGGTCACCACCGTCGCGCCGTCGAGGTGCTGTTCGCCCCCCTGGTCGGGGTCGAACGGCTGCACGATCGGCAGGTTGGGCGGCAACGGGTTCCGGTGGAGATCGACGAGCTCGATCACCGCGTAGTGGGCGAACCCCGCCGGCCCGAAGTCCGCGTCCACGTCGAGGATGGCGGGACGCTCGGGGGGAGGAACCGCGAGCGCCGCCGAGGACGCGGCCAGGAGGGCGATCCAGAGGATCGCGAGACACCACGTGAAGCTGGTCTTCATGGCGGCCTCCTTTCAGGCTGCGGGGTGACCAGTCGTGACCAGTGAACCGCGTTCGGCCCCCCGTGTCAAGGGGCGGGCCACGGTTCCGCGATCTGCCTTACCAGTTCGTCATGGTCCGGCACGATCCGCGCCCCGGGGGTCCGGACGAGTTCCTCCAGGCTGGCGCTCCCGGTGGGGACGAGAAAGTGCTCCACCCCGGCCCGCCGGGCCGACTCCACGTCGAGGGGCATGTCCCCCACGTAGACCGTCCTGCCGGGGGTGACCCGGAGCAGCTCCATCGCCCGCCGCAGCATCGCCGGGTCCGGCTTGGTGGGAACGCCGTCCTCGGGGCCGAGGACGACCGGGACCAGGTCGGGACCCAGGCCGACCGATTCCAGGATCGGCCGGCCGAAGCGGGAGGGCTTGTTCGAGCAGACCGCCAGCCGCAGCCCCCGCCGGGCGAGCTCCCGGACCGCCTCCACCGCCCCGGGGATCGGGTGCATCCCGTCGCGGAACACGCGGCCGTACGTCTCGCGAAAGACCCGGACCCCTTCCGCGACGCGTTCGTCGCCGAGATGGAGGGCGACCAGGGCCTCGAGTCCGTGTCCCACCTCCCGGCGGACCTGGTCGACGGACACCGGGGGCAGGCCGAAACGGGCCCGCGCCGCGTTGAGGGAGACCGTGATCGGCTGGTAGGAATCGACCAGGGTCCCGTCCAGGTCGAAGATCACCGCGTCGTACCGAGCCATGGGGCGGATGCTATCATCCGGCCCCGGCGCGGTCCCGCGGGGCCGGGCGGCGGCGAGGAGCGGCTCGTGAGCGGAAAGGGAGCCACCACGAAGGTGCCGGTGGCGGTGCTGGGGGCGACCGGCCTCGTCGGGCAGCGCCTGGTCGCGCTCCTGGCCCGTCACCCCTGGTTCCGGCTGGTGGAGGTGGCCGCCTCCAGCCGCAGTTCCGGGCGGCCCTACGGCGAGGCGGTGCGCTGGCAGCTTCCCGGCCCGGTGCCCCGGGAAGCGGCGGAACTCGTGGTCCTGCCGGTGGACCCCCGCCGGGTCACGGCTTCCCTCGTCTTTTCCGCCCTCGACGCGGCGGCCGCGGCGGAAGCCGAGCACCGCTTCGCCGCCGCCGGCCGGCTGGTGGTGAGCAACGCCCGGACCCACCGGATGGCTCCCCGGGTTCCCCTCGTGATCCCGGAGGTCAACCCGGAGCACCTGGCGATCCTCGGAGAGCGGGGGGGCGGGGGAATCGTCGCCAACCCGAACTGCTCCGTCATCGCCCTCGTGCTGCCCCTCGCGCCGATCCACGAGCGCTGGGGAGTTCGCCGGGTGATCGTCACCACCCTCCAGGCCGCCTCGGGGGCCGGGTACCCGGGGGTGCCCTCCCTCGACCTCGTCGACAACGTCGTCCCGGAAATCCCCGGCGAGGAGGAGAAGATCGAGCGGGAACCGCGGAAGATTCTCGGGACCCTGGAGGGTGGTCGTTTCCGGGACGCGGAGCTGGTCGTTTCGGCGGCCACCCACCGGGTGCCGGTCCGCGATGGCCACCTGCTCGCGGTTTCCGTGGAGACCGCGCGGCCGGCCGAGCCGGACGAGGTGGCGGAGGTGCTCGCGGGGTTCCGCCGCGAGGGAGTCACCGGCGCCCTGCCCTCGGCCCCCGATCCCCCGATCCTGGTCAGCCGCGAGGCCGGGCGTCCCCAGCCGCGGCTCGACCGGGACGCGGGGGGCGGGATGGCGGTGACCGTGGGGCGGGTCCGGCCGTGCCCGGTGCTCGGCCTCCGCTTCGAGGCGCTGGGGCACAACACCCTGCGCGGCGCGGCGGGCGGGACCCTGCTGCTCGCCGAGCTGCTCCGCGCCCGGGGACTCTGCCCGTGATCGTGATGAAGTTCGGGGGAACCTCCGTCGCCGGGACCGGGGGAATGCGCCGGGTCGCCGGCATCGTGGCGGCGGCCCGGGACCGGCGACCGGTCGTCGTCACGTCGGCGATGGCCGGCGTCACCGATGCGCTGGCCGGGCTCCTGGAGACCGCGCTCCAGGGGGGAGCCATCGAGGAAGGGGTGGCCGCCGTCCGGGACCGGCACCTGGCGGTGGCCATGGAACTGGCGCCGTCCGATGCCGGGCTCCGCGGCCGCCTGGAGGCCTTGTGCCGGGAACTGCGGGTCCTGCTGCGGGGAATCCGCCTCCTGGGGACGACCACCGCCCGGTCCGCGGACGCCGTCCTGGGGTTCGGGGAACTGCTCGCCCAGGAGCTGCTGGTGGCGGCGCTGGCGGCGGGCGGGGTCCCCGGCCGGGTCGTCGACGCCCGGGAGGTGATCGTCACCGATGACGGTTTCGGCGCGGCGCGGCCCGACCTCGCGGCGACCCGGGCGCGGTGTGCCGAACGGGTCGTCCCCGTGGTCGAGGCCGGGGAAGCGCCGGTGCTCGGCGGTTACCTGGGGGGCACGCCGGAAGGGGTCCCGACCACCCTGGGACGGGGAGGGTCCGACCTCTCGGCGGCGGTCCTCGGCCTCGCCCTCGGGGCGGAACGGGTGGAGATCTGGACCGACGTGGACGGTCTCCTCTCGGGGGATCCCCGGGTCGTTCCCGGCGCCCGGGTGATTCCCGAGATCTCCTTCCGGGAGGCCAGCGAACTGGCATTCTTCGGCGCGCGGGTGCTCCACCCCGCGTCCATCGACCCCGCGATCCAGGGCGGACTGCCGGTCCACGTGCGGAACTCCCTCTCGCCGGACCGGCCGGGGACGGTGATCCTGCCCGCGCCCCGGGCCCCCCGGGCGGCGGCGGTCGCCCTGCGGCGGAACCTCGCCCTGGTGCGGCTGCGGGCGCCCGGGTGGAGACGCCGCCGCGGATTTCTCGGGGACCTGGCCCGGCGGATCGCCGGCCACGGCGTGGAGCTGGTTCACGCCTGGCCGGGACCCCTGGGGATCGAGCTGCTGGTTCCCGGGGGGCGTGCGGCGGGGACCCTGGATGCCCTGCTGGCGGAGGACGGGGAGCGCCGGGCGGAGACCGGCCTCGTCCTGGTCTCCCTGGTCGGCGAGGTGCTGGCCCGGCGGCCGGCCCTGTGGGGGGAGGCCCTCGCCCTGGCGGGAGAACGGGGAGCGCTGCGGGTGGTCCAGGGTGAGGGTGCGATCTCCCTCGGGGTCCTGGTTCCGGCGGACCGGGCGGAGGAGCTGGCCCGGGCCTGGCACGGGCGATTCGTGGAGGAGGAGCGGACGGATGGGCACTGAGCGGTTGCGCCTGGTGCTGGTCGGTTACGGCCGGATGGGACGGGCGATCGAGGTGGTCGCGGCGGAGCGCGGCCACCTGGTCGTGGCCCGCGTGGACCCGGCGGCGGAGGGGGCGGACCGGGCGGCGATCACGCCGGACCTCCGGGGAGAGGCCGACGTGGCGATCGAGTTCTCCGTGCCCGCCGCGGCGCCGGGCAACGTCGCCCGGCTCCTCGAACTGGGGATCCCGACCGTCAGCGGCACCACCGGCTGGGCGGAACGCCTCGGGGAGACGCGCGCCCTGGCGGAACGCCTGGGAACCGGCTTCCTCTGGGCGCCGAACTACTCCCTCGGGGTGCAGGTCTTCTTCCGGCTGGTGGAACGGGCGGCCACCTGGTTCGGGCGGGTCGAGGGGTTCGACCCGTGGGTCTTCGAGGCGCACCACTCCCGCAAGAAGGACGCCCCGTCGGGAACCGCGCGGCGCCTGGCGGAGCTCCTCGTGGCCGGGACCCCGGGCAAGGAACGGTTCGGCTGCGCCCCGGACGATGCGGCTCCGCCGCCGGACCTCGTGCCGGTCGGCTGGGTACGCGCCGGGGAGATCCCGGGAACCCACCGGGTGGGCTGGGATGGAGCCGGGGAATCGATCGAGATCGTGCACGTGGCGAGGGACCGGGGCATCTTCGCGCGGGGCGCCGTCCGGGCGGCGGAGTGGCTCGCCGGCCGGCGCGGCGCCCACGCCGTCGGGGAGATGCTCGACGACCTGCTCGCCGGCAAGGAGGAACCATGAGCGGACCCGTTCTGCGCGGTGTGTTCACCGCCCTCGTCACCCCCTTCACCCCGGCGGGAGAGATCGACCGGGACGCCTTCCGCGCCCTGGTGGAGCGCCAGGTCGCCGCCGGGGTCCACGGACTGGTTCCGTGCGGCACCACCGGGGAGACCCCGGCGCTGACCGCCGAGGAGTGGGAGTGGATCGTCCGGACCACCGTGGAGATCGCGGCGGGGCGGCTGCCCGTGGTGCCGGGCACCGGTTCGAACAACACCCGCCGGACCATCGAGCGGACGCGGCGGGCGAAGGAACTCGGCGCCGACGCCGCCCTGGTCGTGACCCCCTACTACAACAAGCCGAACCCCGCCGGGCTGGCGGCCCATTTCCGGGCGGTTCTCGGCGAGGGGGGCCTCCCGGTCGTGTTCTACAACGTGCCCGGCCGGACCGGCAGGAACGCACTGCCCCGGGAGATCCTCGACCTGGCCGCCCATCCCGGGCTGGCGGCGGTCAAGGAGGCGTCCGGCAACCTCGGCCAGGCGATGACGCTGGTGCGGGAACGGCGGCCCGGCCTCGCCGTCCTCTCCGGCGAGGACGAGCTGACCTGCGCGATGGTCCTGATGGGGGCGGACGGGGTCATCTCCGTGCTCTCGAACGTCGACCCGGCGGGAACCGTCCGGATGGTGGAGGCGGCCCTCGCCGGGCGCGTGGAAGAGGCGCGGGAGGAGCACTACCGGCTCCTCCCGCTGACGCGGGCGCTCTTCGCCGAGACGAACCCCGTCCCGGCGAAGGCGGCGCTCGCGCTGCTCGGGCTCGCCGGCGACACGGTCCGGTCCCCCCTGGGACCGGCTTCCGAGTCCACCCGGGAACGGCTGCGGACGGCCCTCCGCGGGGCGGGGCTTCTCCGATGAGCTCCCCCGCCCCGGGCGACCTGCCGGCGCGCATCGAGTCCCTGGCCGCCGCCGGCGAGACGGTCGATGGTGGGGAGGCCCGCGAAGCGGTTCGCGAGCTCCTGGCCGGCCTCGAGCAGGGGACGATCCGGGCCGCCGAACCCGAGGGGGACGGCTGGCGGGTCCACCCGTGGGTGAAGACCGGGATCCTCCTCGGTTTCCGGGTGGCCGAGGTGGTGGCGCTGCCGCCCGCCGGCCCCCTGGAGTTCCGGGACAAGGAGCTGTTCCCCCCGCGTTCCCTCGGGGGGATGCCCGGCGTCCGTCTCGTTCCCGGGGGCACCGCGGTCCGCCGGGGGGCCTACCTCGCCCCCGGCACCGTCCTGATGCCGCCTTCCTACGTGAACGTCGGGGCCCACGTGGGGGAGGGAACCATGGTCGATTCCCACGCCCTCGTCGGTTCGTGCGCCCAGGTGGGGCGGAACGTGCACGTCTCCGCCGGGGCGCAGGTGGGGGGGGTGCTGGAGCCTCCCGGGGCGCTTCCCGTGATCGTGGAAGACGGGGCGTTCCTCGGCGGCCTGTCCGCCGTCCTCGAGGGGGTCCGGGTCCGGCGGGGCGCGGTGATCGCGGCGGGGGTCGTCCTGACCCGTTCGACCCCGGTCTACGACCTGGTGCGGAACCGGGTGCTCCGGGCCGGGCCGGACGGCGTCCTGGAGATCCCGGAGAACGCGGTCGTGGTCCCCGGCGTCCGGTCCCTCGGGTCCCCCTTCGCCCGGGAACACGGCCTGGCCGCCGGCTGCGCCCTGGTCGTCAAGGACCGGGACGAGGGGACCTCGGCCCGGGCTTCCCTGGAGGCGGCCCTCCGATGAGACCGCGCCTCGCGGGCCGGGTCCGGGGCCTGCGCCGCACCCTGATCCGGGAGATCTTCGAGTCGGCCCCGCCGGACGCCCTGAACCTCGGTCTCGGTCAACCGGACCTGGACCCGCCGCCCGCTCTCCGGGAAGCCCTGGCGCGGGCCGCCGCCGACGGGCCCGCCGGTTACGGGCCGACCGCCGGCGACCGGGAGCTGCGGCGCCTCGTCGCCGAGGAGTACGGGGGGTTCGTCCCGGGGCCGGAGCACGTGGTGATCACCGTCGGTTGCCAGCAGGCGACGTTCGTCGTCCTCGGCTGCCTGCTCGACCCGGGAGACGAGGTGCTCGTGCCGGACCCTGGGTTCCCCGGGGCGGAGCGGGCCGCCCGGGCGTGGGGTGCCATCCCGCGGGCCTACCCCCTGCGGCCGGAGAACGGGTTCCACCTGGACCCGGACGAGGTCCTCGCCCTGGTCGGCCCGCGCACCCGGGCGATCGTGGTGATCTCGCCGTCGAACCCCACCGGCACCGTGGAACCGGCGGCGAGCCTGGAGCGGGTGCGGGAAGGAGCCCACCGGGCGGGGGTCGTGCTGGTGCTCGACGACACCTACCGCCACCTCCACTGGCTCGGAGACGGACCGGCCCCCGGGCCGCCTTCCCGGCCCGATCCGCTCGTCGTCACCTGCGGCGGGCTGTCGAAGAGCGCGTCCCTGACCGGCTGGCGGGTGGGGTGGGCGCTGGTTCCCGACCCGGACCTGCTGGCGAAGGTCGTCGCCCTCCAGCAGACGGTCCTGACCTGCGCGGCGACCCCGGTCCAGCTCGCGGCCCGGGAGGCCTTCTCCCCGGCGGGGCGGGCCGGCATGGCGGAGATCCGGGCCACCTTCCGGCGCCGGCGCGACCTGGTGGAGCGGGTGCTCGGGGACGTGGCGCCCCGGGCGCCTCTCGAGGGAGCGTTCTACGCCTTCGTCGACGCTTCCCGGCAGGGAGGCGGCCGGGCCTTCGCCCGGCGGCTCCTCGAGGAGGACGGCATCGTGGTCATCCCTGGGGAAGCGTTCGGGCGCACGTGCCCCGGCTGGGTCCGGGTCGGGTATGCCCGGGAGGACGACGCGCTGGCGCGGGCCTTCGCGCGGATCCGGGATCGTCTCAGCGGGCGGGGGTAGGTTCGGGAAACTGTTCCCCGGGCGTCCACTCCGGCTTCGCAGGGGGCTGCGGCCGGTACCGCCGGACCTCGAGGGCGGCGAGGGCGCGGCGGATCGCCTCCGCCCGCCCGGGGTCTTCCGTCCCGTGCTCCTCGAGCCACGCGGAAAGGACCGAGGTGTCCCGGCCGGACAGGACGAGCAGCCACCCGTCGAGGACCGGGCCCCAGTCCGCCGGCCCCCGGGCGCGGGAGAGGGCCTCGCGGAGGGCGGCGCCCGCTCCCGGCCCGATGGAGTACAGGGCCCACCGTGCCGCCGCGCGGACTTCTTCGTCGGGGGACGAGAGCTGCCGGATGACCCAGCGGGCGGCGCGGGGATCCTGGTCGAGCCCGATCCCGACCAGGGCGGGGACCCGGAGCTCGGGGTGCATCTCGGCCGCGTCGATCAGGGTGTTCGAGAACTCGTTGAACCGATGGCGGGTGACGAGCAGGCCCGCGGCGGCCCGCACCCGGGGGTCGTCGTCGAACAGCCCCATCCGGGCGATCTCCGCCGCCTGGAAGTCCATCCCGGAGATCAGCAGGTCGAAGTTCGCGTCGAGGAAGCGGAGCGCTTCCACCCTGCCGGCCGGGGGCAGGTCCGGGAAGTTGCGGTAGATCCATGCCTTGAGCGTCCCCTTGTCCCGCAGCGCCCGCTCCATCGCCGCGGCGAGGAGTTCGGCGTCCTCCGGCCGTTCCCGGAAGGCGATCTGCCGGGCGATGCGCAGGCACTCCGCCGGCCGGCAGTCGGCGAGGCGCCCGGCGAGGGCCTCCTGGCCGTGGCGGGTCGTCCCGGCGGGCAGGGACGTGCGGCGCGCCGTGGCGCAGCCCGCCGCGGCGGCGAGGAGGGCCAGGAGGACCGGGAGCAGGAACCGCCGGTTCATTCCCGTTCTCCCTCCTTCTCGAGGAGTTCCCGGGCGAGGTCCGCGTAGGCCCGGGCCGCCGGGCTGTCGGGCCGGGAGATGACGGTGGGGACACCCCGGTCCGACTCCTCGACCACCCCCGGGTCGATCGGGATCCGGGCGATCACCCGGGTCTCCAGCCGCTCCGCGGCCGCATCCGGACCTCCGCCGCCGAAGATCCGGTGGCGTTCGCCGCAGCCCGGGCACTCGAACCAGGCCATGTTCTCCACGATCCCCAGGATCGGGACCTCGACCTTGCGGAACATCGTCACCCCCTTGATCGCGTCGACCAGGGCCAGGTCGTTCGGCGTGGTGACGATCAGTACCCCGTCCATCTGGAGCGCCTGGGAGATCGTCAGCTGGGCATCCCCCGTGCCGGGGGGGAAGTCGATGACCAGGTCGTCCAGGCCGTCCCAGGCCACGTCGGTGATCAGCTGCCGGACGAAGCCGGCGACGAGGGGCCCCCGCCAGATCAGGGCGGTGTCCCGCTCGAGGAAGAACCCGGCGGACATGACGTGGACCCCGTGGGCCTCGAGGGGGAGGAGGCGGCCCCGTTCGTCCTGCCGGTCCGGCTTCTTCCCCTCGAGGTCGAACATCAGGGGCGCCGAGGGGCCGTAGATGTCCGCATCGAGAAACCCGACCCGGCGGCCCGCGAGGGCGAGGGAAACCGCGAGGTTGACCGCCACCGTGCTCTTCCCGACCCCGCCCTTCCCCGAGGCGACCCCGAGGACCCGTTCCACCCGCGGCTGGACGGCCGGGGGCGGGCCCGGCCGGGTCGCCGGCCCCGGGGCGGGCCCGGCGGCCGGGTGGGTTCCCGCGGTCGGCAGGGGGACCGGCCCCCTGGCCACGGACCGGAACTCCACCCGGGCGATCCCCGCCCCGGCCAGGGTTTCCCGGATCGCCTGCCGGACCCGCTCCACCACGTCCGGCCCGCGGCCGGCGGTCTCGAGGGCGATGCGGGCGGTGTCTCCCTCGACCTCGACGGACTGCACCAGGCCCAGGCTGACGATGTCCCGCGACCAGCCGGGATAGGGAATGCGGGAGAGGAGGGCGCGAACTTCCTCGGGCGTCGGCATGACGGTGTCCTCCGGGAGGGCCGGCGGGCGCCGGCCCGGACGGAATCGTAGCCCATGGAGGCTGCCCGCGCCCGGCGCCGGGGCCGTGCTAGGATCCCCGGGCGGTGCGACACGACCCCCTGCTTCCCGCGACGATGCGCCGCCCCCTCGGGGTGGCGTCGGGCCTGCTGGTCACGCTGCTGGCGGCGGGAACCGTGCTCTTCCGCCTGGTCGGCGGGGAGGAGTGGAGCTGGCTCGACGCGTTCTACATGACGGTGATCTCGATCACCACGGTGGGGTACGGCGAGGTCCATCCCCTGGGCCCTGCCGGGCGGGTGGTGGCGATCGGGGTCATCCTCTGGGGGATCGGGATCGCGGTCTACGTCAGCGGCGCCCTCGCCGAGGTGCTGGTGGAGGGACGGCTGCTCAAGCGGCGCCGGGTGCTGAGAAGGGCGAGGCGGATGCGCGACCACTACATCATCTGCGGGTACGGCCGGGTGGGGCGGGCGATCTGTCACGAGCTGCGGAGCCAGCGGGCGCCGTACGTGGTGATCGCGCTCGAGGCCACGGCGGAGGCGGAAGAGGAGCCCCTGATCGTCGGGGATGCCACGAACGACGAGATCCTGCGGCAGGCGGGGATCGACCGGGCCCGGGGGCTGATCACGGTCCTCGGCTCCGACGCCGAGAACATCTACACCGTGCTCGCGGCCCGTTCTCTCCGCCCGGACCTGTTCATCGTCGCCCGCTGCTCGGAGGACCGGAGCGCGGCGAAGCTGGAGCGGGCCGGGGCGAACCGGGTGATCAACCCGTACGAGCGGAGCGGCCTCGTGATGGCGCGGGTCCTGCTGCGGCCCCGGGTTGTCGACTTCCTGGAGGAGGTTGCCCGGGGGGCGGGCCTCGAGGTCGTCCTGGAGGAGGTCACGGTCCGGGCGGGATCCCCCCTGGCGGGGATGACGCTCCGGGAGAGCCCTCTCCGCCGGGAACTTGATATCATCGTGACCGCCATCTTCCGGCCCGACGGGGAGAAGGTGTTCAATCCCCGGCCCGGGGAGGTCATCGAGCCGGGGTCGGTCCTGATCGTGATCGGGCGGCCCGCTTCCCTCGACCGCCTGCTCGTCCTGGCGGGCGGCGCAGAGGGAAGCGACGCCGGACGGGGTGACGCATGAACGTGACGGTGATCGGCAGGTTCTACGACCGGTTCGCGGGGGTCTACGACCACCTCTTCGACCATGTGTTCCGCGAGGGCCGGGCGGAGGCGATCCGGGCGCTCGGGCTTTCCCCCGGCAGCCGGGTGCTGGAGGTCGGGGTCGGTACCGGTCTCACCCTGCCCCTCTACCCGTCCGGCACCGAGGTGATCGGGATCGACATCTCCCAGCCGATGCTCCGGGAAGCCCGGGAGCGGGCCGGCCGGGAGAACGGAAACCACCGCCGCGTGGGCCTGATCCGGATGGACGCGGCGCGGCTCGCCTTTCCCGACGACACGTTCGACGGCGTCTACGCTCCCTACGTGGTCTCGGTCGTCCCGTACCCCCGGCGCGTCGTCGAGGAGATGGCGCGGGTCTGCCGGCCGGGAGGACGGGTGGTCGTGGTGAACCACTTCGGTTCGCGGAACCGCCTCGGCGCGTTCCTCGAGAAGCGGCTGACCCCCCTGACGCACTTCGTCGGCTTCCGGCTGGACCTGCCGGTGGAGGCGATCCTCGGGATCCCGGGCCTGGCCCTCGAGGAGAACCGGAAGGTCAACGTGCTCAAGCTGTGGCGCCTGCTCGTCTTCCGGAAGGAGGCGGCGGAGGGAGCGGGGGCCGGGGTGGCGATGGCGGAAAGGTCACGCATCGCGTAGGCGGCGCGTCGCACGGCCCGGTCGGTGGCGGGCGGCCCGCGGCCTCCCCGGCTGCGGGGCACGCCCCCGCTAGTGGTCGCGGAGGGCCTCGCCGTTGCCCCGGGAGGGCGGGGGCGGGACCGGGGTGGCCGGCCGGCCGGCGGAGGCGGGGAAGAACCGGGAGAACTTCTGCTCGATATCGAGGGCGCGGCGGGCGTTCCGTTCCGCGATCCGGAGCTTCTTCAGCTCCACCTCCAGCCGCCGGATTTCGTCGTCCCGTTCCTGGAGTTCCAGCTCCATCCGGCGGAGCCGCGCCTTCAGCTGGCCGATCTCGCGGGCATGCCGGTCCCGGATGCGGGCCAGCTCGTCCGCCGCCCTCCTCGCTTCCGCGGCGCGGCGGTCGGCCTCGCGGCGGATCTCGTAGAGCTGCTGGCCGCTCATGCGCATCATCCCGTACTGGACGAGCAGGTGCTCGTGCTTCATCAGCAGCTCGCGGTACAGGATGCCCGGGACCATGTCGTGGGGGGGGCCCGGCGCGGGGGCGGGGGCCGCCGCGGGGGCGGGGGCGAGGGTTCCGCCGGGCCCCGGCTGTTCCTCCCGGAGGCGAAGACCCGCGGCCTGCAGGTCGTGCTCGTCGACGACGTACTCCGGCCCGTAGCGGCCCGGGATCAGCCGGGCCCGCAGCCGCCCCGCCTTGATGTACCGGCGGAGGGTCGTGGCGGAGAGGCCGGTGCGCTCGGCGGCCTGGCGCAGGGTCATCAAGTCGGTGCCCACTCCCGGCGGATCCGTGACCTTCACCCCTCGGTTCCTCCTCGCCCTTCCCTTGGCGAACGTCGCGGACCGGCGCGACGGTTGCGCATGGTTTACCACGACGGGCCGCGGATGATCAAGGCTCGACCTGCCCGGCGAACCGGGTCACGTCGCCCGCGCTGCCCAGCACGAGGGGGGTGCGGTCGTGGAGGGTTTCCGGTGCCAGGTCGAGAATGCGCCGCCGGCCCTCGGTGGCGGCTCCTCCCGCCTGCTCGAAGAGAAAGGCGAGGGGCCCGGCCTCGTACAGCAGCCGGAGCTTGCCCCGGGGATGTTTCCGGTCCGGCGGGTAGACGAAGAGTCCTCCCTCGAGGAGAGTCCGGTGGGCGTCGGCGACGAGCGACCCGACGTAACGCAGCGAACGGCCCGGCTCGTCGAGGAAGGCGTCGACCGCGGCCCGGGTGGCCTCGTCCCAGCGGTCCCGGTTGCCGACGTTCACCGAGATCGTCTTCCCGTGGCGCGGCACCTGGATGTCCGGGTGGGAGAGGAGGAATTCCCCCAGCGTGGGGTCGAGGGTGAACCCGTGGACGCCCCGGCCCGTCGTGTAGACGAAGATCGTGCTCGAACCGTACACGGCGTACCCGGCGGCGACGAGGGCCGACGGCGGCTGCAGCAGGTCCTCGGGCCCGCCCAGGCCCTCCCGGGCGCTCCGCCGCCGGTAGACGCCGAAGATGGTCCCGACGGAGATGGCGACCCCGATGTTGGACGACCCGTCGAGGGGGTCGAAGACGACGGCGTAGTCGCCGGGCTCCGGCGACGAGGGGAGCCGGATCGGCACCGCCAGTTCCTCGGAGGCGAGGGCACAGACCGAGCCCGTCCGGGTCAGGGTGCGGACCATCGTGTCGTCGGCGAAGTCGTCGAGGCGGGCGACCTCCTCCCCCTGCACGTTCCGCCGGCCGGCGAGCCCGAGCAGCTCGCCGAGGCCCGCCTGGTTGACCTCCCGGGAGATGATCTTGGTCGCGAGGGCGATCCCTTCCATCAGGGACGTGAACGCGCCGGTGGCCCGGGGGAAATCCCGCTGGGCCCGGGTAATGTGCTCGATCAGGGTCATCGGTCGCGCGGCCATGGCTGGTTCCTCCGGCGGGGGCCCGGCGGTGCGCCCCGGGGGCCCGCCGGGTATTCTTGCACGCGCCCGCGACGGGGTCGTGCGGCATGGCGGGCCGCCCCGGGCGGGGGCGTCCGAGGGGACTTCGATGACCGACGAGCGCAGGAAACCCGTCCACTGGGCCGACCGGGCGGCCGAGCGGATCCTTGCCCGGGGAGATCACCACGTCGTCGCCACCGGGATCAGCCCGTCCGGGCCGTTCCACGTGGGGCACCTGCGGGAGATCCTGACGGGAGACGCGATCGCCCGGGCGCTCCGCGAGCGGGGCGCCGCGGCCCGGCTGGTCTTCATCG
>CAZOTT010000015.1:19348-35746 GCA_964582785.1 uncultured Acidobacteriota bacterium
GACAACCTCGACCCCCTCCGGAAGGTCTACCCGTTCCTCGATGCCTCGACCTACGGGCCCCTGGTCGGCCGCTCCCTGTGCGAGCTGCCGGCGCCGGACGGGGGAGGGGGCACCTACGACCGCCACTTCCTCGACCCGTTCCTCCGGGCCCTGGAGCGGCTCCGGGTGGATGCGGAGGTCCTCCCGGCCGCGGACCTGTACGGGTCGGGAAAGATGGACGATGTCGTCTTCACCGCCCTCGAGCGGCGGGACCGGATCGCGGAGATCCTCGCCACGGTGACGGGGAAGGAGGTTCCCCCGGAATGGTCCCCCTGGAACCCCCGGTGCCCGGCCTGCCGCCGGCTCGACCGGGGCCGGGTGCTGGGGTTCGACCGGCAGGCGGGGACGATCCGTTCCCGGTGCGGGGCCTGCGGCACCGAGGCCGAACAGGCGCCGCGGGAGGGGGGCAAGCTGACCTGGCGGGTGGACTGGCCCGCCCGGTGGAAGGCGGTCGGGGTCACCGTGGAGCCGTTCGGCAAGGACCATGCTTCCCGCGGCGGAAGCTGGGACACCGGCCGGCGGATCTCGCGGGAGATCTACGGCTGGCCGCCCCCGGAGACCGAGATCTACGAGTGGATCGCCCTGTCGGGGGGCGGGGACATGTCCTCCTCGAAGGGGAACGTGCTTTCCGTCGCCGAGCTGGTCGAGATGGTGCCGCCGGAGGTCCTGCGCTACTTCGTGCTGAAGGCGCGCCCGTCCCGTCGCATCGTCTTCGACCCCGGCCTGCCGCTCCTCCGGCTGGTGGACGAGGTGGACGACGCGTCGGCCCGGGGGAGGGACGACCGGGCCCTCGCGCTCTCCCGGGCCGCCGGTTTCCGCCCCGTCGGGGTGCCGTTCCACCACCTCGTGCTGGTCGCCCAGCTCGCCGGGTTCGACCCGGACCGGGTCCTCGACCTGCTCGCCCGGGGCGGCTACCCGGGGCTCGACCGGCAGGCGATCGTCGAGCGGCTCGAGATGGCCCGGCGCTGGCTGGAGCGCTTCGCACCGGACGACGTGAAGGTGGAGGTGCCGCGGGAGCTGCCGGCAGGGGCCCGCCACCTGTCGCCGGCGCAGCGGGAGTTCCTCCGCCGGCTGGCCGACCGACTGCCGGCACTGGCGTCCCCCGGAGAGATCGGCGCGGCGATCCGGGAACTGGCGAACGCCGGGGATGGTCCGGGCACCCGGGACGCCTACCGGGCGATCTACGCCGCGCTGCTCGGCAGGGACCGGGGTCCGCGGGCGGCGGAATTCATCGCGACGCTCGGGCCGGAACGCGCCGCGGCCCGTTTCCGCCAGGCGGTGGAGGCGGCCGCGCGGGGCGCGCCCGGCGGCCCGGCGCCGGCGGACGGGCCGGGGGCGGGGGACCCCCCCGGGGGAGGGAACGGCCGGGGGAGCCCGCGGACCGAGGGAAATGACTGACTCTCCCTTCCGCCTGGTCTCGGACTTCGCTCCCACCGGCGACCAGCCGGGGGCGATCGAGGAGCTTTCCCGGGGGCTCGCCGAGGGCCGGCGGGACCAGGTCCTGCTCGGCGTCACGGGGTCGGGCAAGACCTTCACCATCGCCCACGTGGTCGCCCGCGCCGGGGTTCCCACCCTGGTGATCGCCCACAACAAGACCCTGGCCGCGCAGCTCTACCAGGAGTTCCGCCGCTTCTTCCCGGACAACGCCGTCGAGTACTTCGTTTCCTACTACGACTACTACCAGCCGGAAGCGTACATCCCCCAGTCCGACACCTACATCGAGAAGGAAGCGACGATCAACGAGGAGATCGAGCGGATGCGCCAGTCCGCCACCCGCTCCCTCCTGACCCGGAGGGACGTCATCATCGTCGCCTCGGTGTCCTGCATCTACGGCCTCGGCTCCCCCGAGGATTACGGGAAGATGACCGTCCGGGTGGTCCGGGGGAAGGAAGAACCGTCCCGGGGAGCCCTGCTGCGGCGGCTGGTGGAGATCCACTACGAGCGGACGGCGGGCGACCTCCGGCCGGGGTCCTTCCGGGTGCGGGGGGACACGGTCGACGTCTGGCCCGCCTACGGCGACCGTGCCCTCCGGGTCGAGTACTTCGGGGACGAGGTGGACCGGGTGCGGGAGATCGACCCCCTCCGGGCCACGGCCCTGGCCGACCTGGCGGAAGTGACGATCTTTCCCAACTCCCACTACGTGACCCCCCGCACGACGCTCGAGCGGGCAATCCGGTCGATCCGGGCCGAGCTGGACGAGCGGCTGGCCGAGCTCCACGCCTTGGGGAAGGTCCTCGAGGCCCAGCGGCTGGCCCAGCGGACCCTGTTCGACCTCGAGATGATGCAGGAGGTCGGGTACTGCCACGGGATCGAGAACTACTCCCGCCACCTGACCGGCCGGAAGCCGGGGGAGCCGCCGCCGACCCTGATGGACTACCTCCCGCCGGACGCCCTCGTGGTGATCGACGAGTCCCACCAGACGATCCCCCAGGTCCGGGCGATGTACCGGGGGGACCGGTCCCGGAAGGAAACCCTCGTCGAGTGGGGGTTCCGCCTGCCCTCGGCCCTCGACAACCGCCCGCTGAAGTTCGAGGAGTTCGAGGCGATCCGGCCCCGGACGATCTTCGTCTCCGCGACCCCCGGGCCGTACGAGCTGGAGCTGACCGGGGGAGAGTTCGTCGAGCAGGTGATCCGGCCGACCGGTCTCGTCGACCCGGAGGTGGTCGTCCGGCCGGTGGAGGGCCAGGTGGACGATCTGCTCCGGGAGGTGCGGGACCGGGTTTCCCGGGGGGAACGCGTCCTGGTGACCACCCTGACGAAACGGATGGCGGAGGAGCTGACGGAGTACTACCGGGAGGTGGGGGTCCGGGTGGAGTACCTGCACTCCGACGTCCAGACGCTGGACCGGGTCCGGATCCTGCGGGACCTGCGGGCGGGGAAATTCGATGTCCTCGTCGGGGTCAACCTGCTGCGGGAGGGACTCGACCTGCCGGAGGTCTCCCTGGTCGCCATCCTCGACGCGGACAAGGAGGGTTACCTCCGCTCCGCGACCGCCCTCATCCAGACGATCGGGCGGGCGGCGCGGAACGTCCGGGGCACGGCGATCCTCTACGCGGACCGGGAGACGGAGGCGATCTGCCGGGCCCTCGCGGAGACGAACCGGCGCCGGGCGAAGCAGCTGGCCTGGAACGAGGCCCACGGGATCACGCCGGAGACGATCGTCAAGGCGATCGACGACGTGCTCGGGTCCGCCTGGGAGCGGGACTACGTCACCCTGCCGGGAACCGTTCCCGGGGACGCCGGGGAGCCCGGCACCCTCGAGGAGATCGCCGCCGAGATCGAGCGCCTCGAGAAGGAGATGTTCGAGGCGGCCGCCGCCCTGGAGTTCGAGCGGGCGGCGGAACTGCGGGACCGGATCGCCCACCTGCGCGAGCGGGAGAAGACCGTCCCCGCCTGAACCGGGCCCGGCGGGCGTTTCCCCGCTGTTCCGGCCCGCGGGTCCCCGGGGGCCGGAACGCCGGGCGCGGCCGCGGTCTTCCCGGTGCGTCACGCGTCCCGGCCGGCGGCGCCTGCCGGCACCGGGAACGCCGGGGGAGGGCGGGGGAGCGGGCGGCGGTCCGGGGGCCGGTCCCGTCCGTCAGCGGCCCTTCTTCCGGTACGTTCCGACGAGACGGGCCTCCCCGAGGACGTGTCCCTCCATCGCCCGCAGGAGGCCTTCCTTCGTCGGCGCGGGCAGGTCCCCCAGGGGAGCGTCGAGGGCGTAGAGCTTGAAGAAGTAGCGGTGTCGGCCGACCGGCGGGCAGGGGCCGCCCCACCCGGGACGCTTCCAGTCGTTCCGGCCGACACGGGTCCCGGGCGGGAGTTTCCCGCCCGGGTTGCCCGCCCCCGCGGGCAGCTCCCGGGTCGTGGCGGGAATGTCCCACAGGACCCAGTGGACCCACGTCATCCGGGGCGCCGCCGGGTCCGGTGCGTCCGGGTCGTCGACGACCAGGGCGAGGGCGCGGGTCCCCTCCGGCAACCCGGACCAGGCGAGGGGAGGGGAGACGTCCGGCCCCTCGCAGGTGTACTCGGACGGGATCTCCTGCCCGTCCCGGAAGGCGGGGCTCTCGAGGCGGAATCCGTCGGCCATCTGCGCACCTCCGTTCGCGCAGGCGAGCGCGGAAGGCAGGACCAGGGCGGCGGCGAGGAGGAAACGGCGGATCATCGGGCGGCGTTCTCCTTCCCGCGGGGCGCGGGCGCCGCGTCGAGCAGGACCGCCACCCAGCGGAGGTCGTCCGTGTTCTCGAGCATGATCTTGACGATCACGGTCAGCGGCACCGACAGCAGCATTCCCAGCGGCCCCCAGACCCACCCCCAGAAGAGCAGGGAGAGAAAAACGACGAGAGTGGAGAGCCCGAGCCGCCGGCCGAGGAGCCAGGGCTCGACCAGGTTGCCCAGCACGAAGTTGACGACCACGTACCCCGCGATCACGGCGATCGTCCGGCCGATGCCGAACTGGACGAGGGAGAGCAGGACCGCCGGGATGCCGGCGAGGATCGAGCCCAGGTTGGGGATGTAGTTGAAGAGGAAGGCGACGAGGCCCCACAGGAGGGCGAAGTCGACCCCCAGGACCGCCAGCCAGGCGGCGACCAGCGCCCCGGTGGCCAGGCTGACCAGGGTCTTCATCGCCAGGTACCGCTGGACCTCCCGCACGATCCGGCGGGTCCGCTCGGCGATCGCCGGGTCCGCGCCGAAGGCGGAGGAGATCTTCTCCGGGAACCCGACCGCCTCCGCGAGGATGAACGCCATCGTCAGCAGGACGAGGACCGCGTTCGACACGAGGGAGACGATCCCGTTCAGGGTCCCGCTGATGAAGTTCATCACCATCCCGGCGTCGAAATGGGAGGGGTCGAAGATCCGGGACGTGTCCAGCCCGTGCCCCTGGAGCCAGGAGGCGAATCGGCCCGCGAGGGCGTTCAGCCGCTCCTGGTACACCGGGGCGGCGCCGACGAACTGGCCGACCGAGCCGCCGATCAGCCCCCCGATCCCACCGATCAGCAGGATCGCGACCGCCATCGTCAGCACGACCGCCAGCGGGGAGGGCACCCGCCGCCGCCGGAACCAGGCCAGGAGGGGCAGGGACAGGATCGAGAGGAAGAGGGCCGCGAGCACCGGGAGCAGGAGGTCCGCCGCCGCCCGCAGGCCGGCGACCACCACGACGAAGGACGCCGCCAGCAGCAGCGCCGGCGCACCACCCCCCCGCCGCCGGGAGCCGGGTCCCGGCAGGGCCGTCGCGGTGTTCCCCGCGGCCGGGTTGCCGCCGTTCCCGTCCACGATTCCGTCCACCATCGGCCGGATGATACACGCCCCCCGGCCCCCTCCCGCCCCCGCGGACCCGGCGGCGGCCCCACCCGGAGGGGACGGTTTTCGGCCCGCCGGGCCGTCCCGGAAAGTCCCGTCATGCGGCGGCAGACCGCAGGCCGAACCTTCGCGGCCCGCACGGGCCGGGAGCGACCCCCTGGACCGGAGAGGCGGATGGACGGCTCCGGGGGGTGGGTGCGGGAGACCTGTGCGACCGCGCGGCATCGGTTCGTCGCGGAGGTCGACTGGTTCCGCGCTGCCAACGCGTCGGTGAGCGTCCAGTGCGTACCGGCTCCGGGCAACGGGAACACGTCGCCCCCGGTGGCATCCCGGCCGGACCCCCGGGCCGCATGCCCGGTACCCGCAGCATGCTGATGCGAGGGAAATGAGCGAGACGCTCTGGAGCCAGAGGCCGGGATCGAACCGGCGACCTGCTGATTACGAATCAGCTGCTCTGCCGCTGAGCTACTCTGGCTCCCCGGCCGGTCGCGAGGACCGGCGGCGGGATTCTAGCGGGCGCGGCCGGGGATGCCAAGCCGGGCCGGCCGCCGGCGGTGCGGGCGGGAGGCCGGGGCGGGGGGTGTATCCTGCGGCCGGCGGAGGAGCGAGCGGATGACGAGGGAGCGGCGGCTGGTGGACCGGTACCCGGAGGCGGTGGCCTGGGACGAGTCGGTGACGGTCATCGGGCCCCGGTTCCACCTGGAGGGGGACGTGGAGGCGGAGGGCACGGTGGTGGTGGCCGGGCGGGTGGACGGGGAGATCCGGTCGGGGCGCCTCGTGCGGATCCTCCACGGGGCCGTCGTGCGGGGGCCGGTCCACGGGCGGGACGTCCTGGTCGAGGGCGCGGTGGACGGCGACGTGCTGGCCGACGGGCAGCTCGAACTGGGCAGGACCGGCCGGGTCCGGGGGGACCTCTCCGGGGAGCGGATCGCGATGGCCGAGGGGGCGTACCTCAGGGGGCGGGTGATCGCCCGCTCGGGCAGGATCCGCCGGTTCCGGGACCGCCGGGAGGACTGAGAGCGGCGTGGAAGACGCCGGTCCGCCCGGCGTGCGCCGGGAACCGGGCCGGTTCCCGGGAGGCGCTGCCGTCGCCCCCTGCGGGAGGTGGCGGTCGCGGGACCCGGCGGCGGATAATCCGGCCGCCATGAAGAACTCGCCTGCCGCCGCCGCCGCCCTTGCCGCCGTCGTTCTCCTCCTCGCCCCGGGAACGGTGTCCCGGGGGGCCGCCGCCCCGGGTCGGGATGCGCCCAGTCCGGCGCCGCTTCCCGCCGGGGAAGCCGTGGAGGAGGCCCCCTCCGTCTGCCCGGGAGACAGCGGTCCGGCCGCCCGGGAGGTCGTCCTGCCCTCGGGAATCCGGGCCCTGTTCGCTCCCCGGCCCGGCACCGGCGCCGTCTTCGTCGCCGTGGCCGTCCGGGCGGGGAGCCAGGACGAACCGCCGGAGATGGCGGGGCTCTCCCACTACCTGGAGCACCTGCTGTTCGACGGCTTCGACGGCCACGACGAGCGGTGGGTGACCGAGGAGTTCGAGCGCCATGCCGCGTACGTGAACGCCTTCACCCGGGAACAGGCGACCGTGTTCTTCTTCCTGGCGCCCCCCGCCGAGGCCGCCGCGGCGGCCGGGCTCCTCTGCGGAATGCTGACCCGATCGGACTTCGCCCCGGGGACCTACGAGAAGGAGCGGGGGGTGATCCTGGAGGAACTGGCGAAGGACCTCGCGCGCCCCGAAGGGGTCCACGGCTTCCGCCTGCGGGCGGCCCTGTGGCGGGGGACCCCCCTCGAACGGCCGGTCCTCGGCACCACGGAAACCGTCCGGGCCACGACCCGTGAGCAGGTGATCGCCTACTGGAAGCGCCACTACGTCCCGGGCGGGATGCGCCTCGTGGTGGCGGGCGACCTGCCGCCGGAGGAACTGGCCGCCGTGGCCCGGCCGTTCGCCGGGCTGCCGCGGGGCGCGACCGCGCCCGCCGCCCGCCCCTGGCCCGGCCGCTGGCCGGGGTGGGGCACCCTGGCCCTCGTGCCGGACGACTCCGGCGCGGACGCCGAGCTGGCCCTGGTCCTGCTGCCCCCTCCCGGGGAGCCGGGAGGGGCGCCCCTCGAGGTGCTCGCCCGCTGGCTGGACGGGGAGGACGGTCCCCTCCACCGGGCCCTCGTCCCCCGCTGGGCCGCGGGGGTGGAGGTCTCGCGGCTGTCCCGCGCGCCCGCCGACATGCTGGAGATCCGGGTCCACCCCGCGAAGGGGGTGGCGCCGGCCGACCTCGCCGCCCGGGTTCTCGGGGCGCTCCGGGCCGCGGCGGCCGGGCCCGCCGACGCGGACGCGCTCCGCCTCGACGCGGCCCGCCGGGCGGAGCGGGTCCTGGTGGGGCAGCGGCTCCACTACTCGGCGGTCTACTACGGGGAGGAGATGGCCGCCGGGCACGGTCCGATGGCGGAGGTCCTCGCGCCGCGGCCGGCGGAGCCGGCCGCCGTGCGGCGGGTCGCGGGACGCCTGCTGGCGACTCCCCTCGTCCGGGCCGCGTTCGCGGGCCCCGGCGTCGAGGCGGCCACCGTGCCGCTGCCGGAGCCGGTCCCGCCCGGGGAGGAGGCCCGGGCGGTGGGCGCCGCCTGGAGGGCCGGACCCTTCGGGTCCCGGGTGACGGTCCTTCCCAACGGCCTGGTCCTCGGGGTCCTCGAGGAACCGGGGGGCGTCGTCTTCGGGGTCCACCTGCTGGTCGCCGACCGGGCCCTGCGGGAGCCGCCGGACCGGCCGGGCATCGCGGACCTCGCCCACCGGCTTCTTGCCGCCGGCAGCCGGCTGTCCCCCCCGCCCGGGCTCGCCCGCAGGATCGATCGCCTCGGCCTCGACGTGAAGACGTCCGACAACCCGTTCATCCCGTTCGACGACCGTTACCACGTGCCGCGGTTCTCCTACGTCCGCGTCGAGGGGCCGGCCGGCAACCTGCCGGCGGCCCTGGAGATCCTGGCCGAGGCGATCCGGGAGCCGGAATGGACCGACGCCACCTGGCAGCAGGCGGTCCGGGCCCTCGGGCTGGCCCGGCGATCGGCGGCCCGGGGAAGCGCCCGGGCCGGGCGCCTGCTCCGGGAAGCGCTCCTGGGGAAGGAACACCCGCTGGCCCGGGCCGCCTCGGGGCTCCCGGGGGACCCGGTCCCGACCTCGGCGGAAGTGCGGCGGTTCTGGGGAACCTGGCCCGGCGGCTACTTCGGGCCGGAGCACCTGGTCCTGACGGTCGCCTCGCCGCTTCCCGCCGACACGGTTCTCGACCTGGTGTCGGACCTGTTCGGAGGGGGGCAGGCGAGTCCCGCCCGGGGGCCGTACCCCGCCCCGGCCCCGGGCGCCCCGGAAGCCCCGGAGATTCCCGGCGATGCCCGCCAGGTGACGGTCCTGTTCGGCCGGCGGGTGCCGGTGCCCCCCGCCGACCGGGCGGCCCTCGACGTCGCCCTCGACGTCCTCTCGGACCGGATGGTGGCCGAGATCCGGGAAAAGCGGGGCCTGGCCTACGGGCTGGGCGCCGGGGCCTCCGTGCTCCCGGACGGGTCGTGGCTGGTCGGGGCCTCGGTCGGCACCCGGCCGGCGAACCGGGAGGAGGTCGCGGACCTGGTGCGCCGGCTCCTGGCGGGCCTTGCCGAGGATCCGCCCGATGCCGACGAGCTGGCCCGGGTCCGGGCGCGGAACCGGCGGTCGACCATGTTGCGGACCCTGTCCGCCGCCGCCCGGGCGTACCGGGTGGGGCGGGCCCTGCTCGAGGGGGAGGCGTCCCCCCTCCTCCTGGATGACCGGGCCCGCGCCGCGGTGACCCCGGCGGACGTCACCCGGGTGGGGCGGCGCTACCTGGCGCCGGACCGGTTCGTGCTGGTGGTCGCCCCCTGAGGCGGGAAGGGGAGGAGATGGCGCGGCGGCTGCGGGCGGTCTTCGTCGAACCGTTCCTCGCCGGGTCCCACGCCGCCTTCGCCCGGGGGTGGATCGCCCGCAGCCGGCACCGGTGGGCGCTTCTCTCCCTGCCCGGCGAGGCCTGGAAGTGGCGCCTGCGCCTGGCCGGACGCCTGCTCGGCGAACGGCTCGCCCGGTTGACGCCCCCGCCCGACGTGGTGGTCGTCTCGGGGCTGCTGGATCTCGCCCACCTGCGGCAGGCGGCCGGGGCCAACGGGACGGTGCCCCACCTGCTCTACCTCCACGAGAACCAGCTCACCTACCCCCGCCCCGGGAACCAGCCGCCGGACCGGGGGTTCGCCACGGCCCACCTGGTCTCGGTCCTCGCGGCCGACGGGATCGGCATCAACTCCCGCTTCCACCGGGAGGCGCTGGCCGGCGCGCTGCGGGACTTTTTGGAGGACGTTCCTCCGCCCCGTCCGCGGGGGATTCTCGGGCGGGTCCGGCGGGCCCGGGTCCTCCCCCCGGGAATCGATCTCCGGGGGTTCCCGCTGCCCGCCGACCGGCCGGCGGGGGACCCCCCGGTGATCGCCTGGAACCACCGCTGGGAGGAGGACAAGCGGCCGGGAGCGTTCGCGCGGATCCTGCTGCGGCTGGCGGAGCGGGGGCGGCGGTTCCGGCTCGAGCTGCTCGGGACCACCGTCCAGGTGCGACCCCGGCCCCTGGAGCTGATCCTGGATCGCCTGGGGGACCGGGTGATCCGTGCGGGTCCCGCCCGCACCCGGCGGGAATACGTCCGGCGCCTCGGCCGGGCGGACATCGTGGTCTCCACCGCGGTCCAGGAGAACTTCGGCTACGCCGTCCTCGAGGCGATGGCGGCCGGGGCGGTGCCCCTCCTGCCGCACCGCCTTTCCTACCCCGAGGTTCTCCCGCCCCGCCTCCGGGAACCCTGCCTGTACCGGGGGGACCGGGACCTGCTGGTCCGGCTCTCCTCCTGGCTGCTCGATCCTGCCCGGTTCACCCGGTGGCGCCGGGAGGCGATGCGGGCGGCCCGGGCACACGCCTGGGAGCGGCGGATCGGGGCCCTGGACGACTGGGTGGAGGAGGCGGCCGCGGGGGCGGCGGGAGGACAGGGATGACGGGCTCCGCGCTCCGGGAGGTCCGGGCGGCCGCGCCTCTGCGGGCGGACCTGGCGGGCGGCACCCTGGACCTGTGGCCCCTCGGCCTCCTGGAGGACGGGGCGGCCACGGTCGCCGTCGCAGTGGACCTGCGGGTGGAGGCGGTGGCGGGGCCCCCGCGGCGGCCGGGGCTGCTCGAGCTCCGGGCCGAGGACCTCGGGCGGGAACGGGCGTTGGATCCCGGCGGACGCTGCCGGCGGGGGCCCCTCGAGCTCCTGGAGCGGACCGCCCGGGCGGTGCTTCCGGGGACCTCCCTGCGGCTGGCGACCCGGAGCCCGGTCCGGGCGGGGTCCGGCCTCGGCACGTCGTCCGCCCTCGGGATCGCCGCCGCCGCCGCCTGCCGGGCGGCGGCCGGTCGTCCCCCGCGCCGCCCGCCCCTGGTTCCCCTCGTGCGGGACCTGGAGGCGCGGGTCCTCGGCATTCCCACGGGGACCCAGGACCACGAGGCCGCCCTGCGCGGGGGCGTCATCGTCCTCGCCCACCGGCCCGGCGGCGCCGGGGTCACCCGCCTCGGTGGGCCGGCCCTCGCCCTGCTCCGGGACTCGCTCCTGCTCGTCGACTCCGGCCGCGGTCGCAGTTCCGGGGTTTCCAACTGGGATCTCTTCCGCCGCCGCGTCGAGGGAGACCCGGCGGCGGTGCGGGCGTTCCGCAGGGTGGCCCGGGCGGGCCGGCGGGCGGCGGAGGCGGTGGCGGCGGGAAACCTCCCGGCCCTCGGGCGGGCCATGCGGGAGGACATGGCCGCCCGGGCCGGCTGGTCTCCCCTGGTCCTGACGCCGGCCCTCGCGGAGATCCTGGCCGCGGCCCGCCGGGCGGGGGCCCTGGGGGAAAAGGTGTGCGGGGCCGGGGGCGGCGGGTACGCGGTGATCCTGGTGCCCCCGGGACGGAAGGAACGGGTCGCCCGGGCGGTCGCGGAGGCGGGAGGGAAGCCCTCCCCCGCGCGGCCGACCGGGCGGGGCCTGCGCCTCGCGGCGCGGGGCATCCCCGGCGCGGAAGCCGGGGGTCCGGCCCCCTGACCCGGTGCCGCCCGGGGGGGTCAGCGCACGGCCAGCGGCAGGCGGATGTCCTGCTCCCCCGGGGCGCAGTAGCCGCTCTTCTTGACGCAGTAGAAGAACTTCAGGGTTCCCCTGAGGGTGCGGGTGCCCCGCCGGCCTCCGCGGACCTTCCCCCGGAGCACCAGGGGGGGGATCTCGTGGAACCCGAACTTGTCCGGGTCCGTGATCGGCTTCTTCGACCCGACGAACGCGGTGGGCTCATCGAGAGTGAGCCCGGGTGCCCGGTCGATGGTGAGGGTGATCCCCGGGAAGCGGTTCAGCTTGATGCCCTCCGGGGGGACCACCCGGACCGAGAGACGGAAGGTCTCCCCGACCGCGACCCGCGGGGGCTCCTGGGAGAGCTTGAGGTCCAGCCGGGGAGCCGCCTTCTTCCGCCCGCCGGCCAGGGCGGCGGGGACGGGTCCCAGCGGGGCGGATGCAGCAAGAACGAGCAGGAAGGCGAGGAATCGTCGCATCGGGACCACCTCCGCGTGGCATGATAGCCCTGTGGCCCGGGCCGCGCCCCCGTCGCCGGTGGCGGGCGAGGCCGGTTCGCGGTACATGAAGAACGCGCGGGTCCGTCGCCGGAACCGTGCGCGGAGGAAACACGAGGATGAGGAGGATCGGCATGCGACCGTTCGCCCGGGTTCCCCGGCTCTCGCTCCTGCTCGTCCTCCTGGCCGTGGCGGCGATCGCCGTCCCGGCCGTGGCGGGCCAGCGGATCGAGTTCAAGAACGGCCAGGTGCTCGTCGTCCAGCGGGTCCGCTACGAGGGAGACGTCGCCTACCTGACCCTCGCGGACGGCAGCGAGATCGGGTTCCCCCGGGCCCTGATCAAGCAGTCGAAGACCGGGTTCCAGGTGCGGCACCGTCCGTTCGAGACCCACTATGCCGGGCGGGGCCCGTCGGTCAGCCAGCTCCGGGGGTACAAGCGCCTCCTCGGGGAAGCCGGCTATCCCGCCAAGGTGGTCGCGAAGGGGGTCCTGTCCGGGAAACACAAGAAGAAGATCTCGGTGGGCTTCCGGTACCGGGGGAGCATCGACATCACCGCGACCGCCCAGGGGACCGGGGAAGCGGTCCCGGTGTGGGACGCGGCCCGGGTGGCGGGTGGCGGGCAGGTGACTCCCGCCAACCCGGGAGCGGCCCCCACGAACCGGCCGGCCCGCCGGGAGCCCGCGACCAGCGTGGCGGCTCCCCGGCAGATCCTGCCCCCGAAGAAGGGGCTGGACGGCTTCGTGCGGGATCCCCGCAAGCGCTGGGACTAGCCCGGACGGCCCCTTGATCGTCGGCCTCACCGGTCCGAACGCCGCCGGCAAGGGCCGGGTGGCGGAGATCCTCGCCGGCCGGGGGTTCGAGGTGATCTCCCTTTCCGACATCGTCCGGGAAGAGGCCCGGGCACGGGGCCTGCCCCCGGTCCGGGAGACCCTGATCGCCCTCGGGCGGGAGATCCGGGAGCGTGAAGGGCCCGGGGCCCTGGCGGAACGGGTTCTGCCCCGCCTCGGCGACCGGGTGGTGGTCGACTCGATCCGCTCCCCCGCCGAGGTGGCGGTCCTGCGCCGCCGCCGGGACTTCCGCCTCCTCGGGGTGGACGCCCCCGTCGAACTCCGCTGGCGGCGCGCCGTCGCGCGGGCCCGGGCCGGGGAACGGCCCGGCCTCGCGGAGTTCCGGGCCCGGGAAGCCGAGGAGAACCGGGACGACCCGAACTCCCAGCAGCTTGCCCGGACCCTGGCCCTGGCCGACCGGGTGGTCGTCAACGACGGGAGCCTCGAGGACCTGCGGGAGCGGGTGGACCGGGCCCTGGCCGCCTTCGAGGAGGAACTGGCGGCGCGTTGACGGGGCGGAACCGCCCCCCGTAGAATCCCCCCTCGTGCCGGGCGCCCCGTGCCCGCGCCGCCAGCGAGGAGGCCGCCGTGAAGGTCGAGCGCAGGGAGCTGACCCTCGCCGAGAAGCTCTACCTCCCCGAGATCGCCCGGGGGCTCGGCATCACGATCCGCCACGCCCTCCGTCCTTCCGACCGGGTCACGCGCCAGTACCCCGAGGAACCGACCCCGATTCCCCCGGGCTACCGGGGCGTCCCCAGCCTCGTGCGGGACGAGCACGGCCGGATCAAGTGCGTCGCCTGCCAGCTGTGCGAGTTCGTCTGCCCCCCGGAAGCGATCAAGATCGTGCCCGGGGAGTACCCGGACAGCTCGGTGGAGAAGTACCCCGCCCGGTTCGACCTCAACATGCTCCGCTGCATCTACTGCGGGCTGTGCGAGGAGGTCTGCCCCGAGCAGGCGATCTTCCTCAGCGAGACGGCGACCTTCGTCGTGTCTTCCCGGGAAGAGGCGATCCTGCCGAAGGAGAAACTCCTCGAGCTCGGCGGTACCCGCCGGGATCCGATCCGCAAGTGGTCCGGGAAGTGAATGGAACGGGTACTCGGTGACGGATTCGATGCCGGCCGGGAGGACGGCCGGCCGGGGAGGCGGTCCTTGCACCTCGACGAGATACGGGATCCCGCCGACCTGCGGCGGGCGACCGTCGAGGAGCTGGTCCCCCTGGCCGGGGAGATCCGGGAGTTCCTCGTTTCCCTCGCCGCGGCCAAGGGCGGACACTTCGCCTCCAGCCTGGGCGCGGTGGAACTGACCCTGGCCCTGCACTACGTGTTCGACACCCCCCGCGACCGGCTGGTCTGGGACGTCGGGCACCAGGCCTACGTCCACAAGATCCTGACGGGGCGGCGGGACCGGATGCACACGATCCGCCAGTACGGGGGCCTGTCCGGGTTCCTGAAGCGGGCGGAGAGTCCCTACGACGCCTTCGGGGCGGGACACGCCTCGACGGCGGTATCCGCCGCCCTCGGGATCGCCACCGCGCGGGACCTCCGGGAGGAGTCGTACAGGGTCGTCGCGATCGTCGGGGACGGCGCGATCACGGGCGGGCTCGCGTTCGAGGCGCTGAACAATGCCGGCGCGGCCGGGCGGGACCTGCTGGTCGTGCTGAACGACAACGCGATGTCCATCTCGCCGAACGTCGGGGCGGTCGCCCACTACCTGACCAGCCTGACCACCCATCCCCGTTACCGGAAGATGAAGCTCGAGCTGTACGCGGCCCTGCGAAAGCTGCCGCGGGTGGGCGAGCCGGTCGGAGACTTCGCCCGGCGCCTCGAGCAGGGGATCAAGACGGTCCTGGTGCCCGGCGCCCTCTTCGAGGCCCTGGGCTTCACCTACCGCGGGCCGATCGACGGGCACGACCTGCCGGAACTGGTGCGGATCCTGCGGCAGGTGCGGGAGAACGACCACGGCCCGGTGCTGCTCCACGTGCTCACCCGCAAGGGGAAGGGGTACGAGCCCGCCGAGAAGGACCCCGCGAGCTGGCACGGGGTCGGGCCGTTCGACCGGGAGACCGGGGCCAGCCGGAAGGCGGGCGGCGGCCGGGGCCCGAGCTACACGTCCGTCTTCGGGGAGGCGATCGTCGAGCGTGCCCGGCGGGATCCCCGGGTCGTGGCGATCACCGCCGCGATGCCGGACGGGACCGGCCTCGCTCCCTTCTCCCGGGAGTTTCCCGACCGGTTCTTCGACGTCGGGATCGCCGAGGGGCACGCGGTCACCTTCGCCGCCGGGCTGGCCGCCGAGGGGCTGCGGCCGGTGTGCGCCATCTACTCGACGTTCCTCCAGCGGGCGGTGGACCACCTGGTCCACGACGTGGCGCTCCAGCACCTTCCCGTCGTGTTCGCGGTCGACCGGGCCGGCCTCGTGGGGGCCGACGGTCCCACCCACCACGGGGTGCTGGACCTGGCCTGGCTGCGGGCCGTGCCCGGGATGGTGGTGGCCGCCCCGCGGGACGCGGACGCATTGGCCGACCTCCTGGAGACGGCCCTCGAACAGGACGAGCGGCCGTTCGCGATCCGCTGGCCCCGGGACAGCGCCCCCGGCCCCCGCACCCGGGAGGCCCGGACGATCCCGATCGGGACCTGGGAGGTCGTCCGGGAGGGGGACGGCCGGGTGGTGATCCTGGCCGTGGGAACGATGGTCGGGACCGCCCTGGAAGCGGCCGACCTCCTGGCCGCGGAGGGTGGCCCCGCCGTCACGGTCGTCGACGCCCGCTTCGTCAAGCCCCTCGACCGCCCGTACCTGCGGCGGCTCGCCTCCTCGCCGGCGGAAGTGATCGTGACCCTCGAGGAGGGAACGATCCGGGGCGGCTTCGGGGACGCGGTCCACGAGGTGTCCGTCGAGGAGGGCCTCGGTCTCTCCCCCCGGCTCCTCCAGCTCGCCTTGCCGGACCGGTTCATTACCCACGGCTCCCGCGCCGAGCTGCTGGCCGAGGTGGGGATGACAGCCGGGGGGGTCGCGACCCAGATTCGAGACAGGGTGGGGCGCTGAGCGCCCCCCGTGCGGTCCGGGGGAGAGGGGTCCGGAGGACCCCTGCGGGCCGCGGGGAGGATCCATGGCAGCGACCGGAACGACCATCGAGGTGACGGGCCGCCCCGCGACCCGGGTCCGGGCCGACGGCTGGCTCGTGCTCCTGGCCCGGGACGGGGAGGTTCCCCGGGATCTCCCCGGGGACCTGCCGGCGGTCCTGGCCGAAGAGGTGAAGCGGCGGGAATTCCGCGGCGAGGCGGGGAAGACCCTCTCCCTGCCGGTCGGACGGGGCCGGGACCGCCGGGCCCTGGTGCTCGCCGGGCTGGGACCGGCGGACCGGATCGACGGCGAGACCGTGCGCCTGGCGGCGGCGGCGGGCACCCGGGCGGCCCGGGCCCTGGGGGTGCGGCACCTGGCGATCCACCCCGCGTTCGAGGTGGAGGATCCGGCCGGGGTGGCCCGGGCGGTCGCCGAGGGAGCGCTCCTGGCCGGCTACTCGTTCGAGCGGTACCGGGGGCGACGCGGCGGGAAGCGGGCCGGGCTCTCCCGGGTGACCCTCCTGCTCGGGTCCGCGGCTCCGTCCGCCCGCCGCGCCCCGGCGGTGGCCCGGGCCGTCGCCCGGGCGACCGCCTTCGCGCGCGACCTGGTGAACACCCCCGCGGGTGA
>CAZOTT010000016.1:0-4486 GCA_964582785.1 uncultured Acidobacteriota bacterium
CGAGGGGGACGAGGAGTTCGACAAGCTGTTCAAGGTGGTCGCCCAGTTCGAGGAGCGGGTCGATCTGACCCGGGAGACCGCCCGGTCGTGGGCCTGTTTTCTCGCCCGGGTCGTGGACGAGGAAGGCCTCCTCCCGTTCGAGGCGGGCGCGGTGGCGCGGGCCCTCGAGCACATGGTGCGGGTGGCGGGGCGCCGGGGAAAGATCTCGACCCGCTTCCGGCTGCTGGTCGACCTGGCGCGGGAGGCCTCCTGGGTGGCCGGGGAGGAGGGGGCCGACCGGGTCCGGGGGGACCACGTCGAACGGGCCCTCGCGGCCCGCCGCCGCCGGCATGCCCTGGTCTCCCACCGGGTGCTCGAGTCGATCCGCCAGGGGATCCTCCGCCTGGACCTGGCCGGGCGCCGGCCGGGACAGGTGAACGCCCTCGCCGTGATCGAGACCGGCCTCGAGCGGTTCGGCTACCCGGTCCGGGTCACCGCGACCGTGGCCACGGGCCGGAGCGGGATCATCGACATCGAGCGGGAGGCCGAGCTCTCGGGGGAGATCCACACGAAGGCGTCCCTGATCCTGGGAGGGTTCCTGCGGTCCCGGTTCGCCCGGGAGTTTCCCCTCGCGCTGACCGCCAGTCTCTGCTTCGAGCAGAGCTACGGGGGAGTGGAGGGGGACTCGGCCTCGGCCGCCGAGCTGATCGCGCTCCTGTCCGCCCTCTCGGGGATCCCGGTGCGCCAGGACCTGGCGATCACCGGCGCCATCGACCAGGTGGGCCAGGTGCTGGCCGTGGGGGGCGTCAACGAGAAGGTCGAGGGGTTCTGGCGGGTGTGCCGCCAGGCGGGCCTGACCGGCACCCAGGGGGTCGCGGTCCCCGCCACCTCCGTGGGGGCCCTCCAGCTGGGCAGGGAACTGCTCGACGACGTGCGCCGGGGCACCTTCGCGGTCTACGCCATCGACACGGTGGAGGATGCCGTCCGGCTGCTGCTCGGGGCGCCCCTCGGGGAACCGGGAGAGGACGGCGAGTGGCCCGACGGGACCGTCGGGCAGGCGGCATCCCGGCGGCTGGCCGCGATGGCGCGGGCGCTCCGGGACTTCGGCCCCGCCGCCCCCTGGTGACGGCGGACGTTTCCGGAGCCTTTCGGACGATGGCGGACCCTCGGGGTGTGTCACGCACGGGGTTTCCCGGGTCGCCCTTCCGAAAATCCGCTTGCCTGGGCGATTTCTCCCCGATATTCTTTCGGGCATGGCGAGCGTGGACAAAAAATCGTTGGCAGACGAGGGGCGCCGGCCGGCGTCCTTCCGGCTGGACGTCCTCGACCGCAGGATCCTCGAGATCCTCCAGCAGGATGCCCGCCGTTCCCGGGCCGACATCGGCCGCGAGGTGGGGCTTTCCGCCGCGGCGGTTCACGAGCGGATCAAGAAGCTCGAGCGCCTGGGCGTCATCCGGCGCTACACGGCTCTCCTCGACCCGGAGAAGGCGGACTGCGACCTCCTCGCGTTCGTCGAGGTGTTCATCGAGCATCCCCGGGACGAGGAGCGGTTCCTGGCCCAGGTCGTGGAGATGCCGGAGGTCCAGGAGTGCCACCGGGTGACCGGTGCCGCCACCTGCCTGATGAAGGTCCGGGTCCGGGACCGGAAGGCTCTCCAGCGGCTGATCCTCGACCGGATCAACGCCATGGCCGGCGTCCGGGGAACCGAGACGGTCGTGGTTCTCTCGACGACCAAGGAGTCCCCGAACATCCACCTGGCCAACGGCAACGGGCTCGCCGACGGCAACGGTTCCCGCTGAAACCCGATCTCCCGCACCCCTGGAGGCTCCCCGTGTCCCACCGCCGCATCGCTCCCGAAGAGGTGATCCCCGTCCTCCGCCGCCGCATGCTGGTCGACGGGTTCGACTTCGTCCTGGACCTGGAGAAGTCCCGGGGCGTCCGCCTGGTCGACGCCCGGGACGGGAAGGAGTACCTGGACTTCTTCAGCTTCTTCGCGTCCGCCCCGGTCGGCATGAACCACCCCCGGATGACCGAGCCGGCCTTCCTCGAGCGGCTCGCCCGGGTCGCCGTCAACAAGGTGACGAACTCCGACATCTATACCGACGTGTTCGCCGGGTTCGTCGACACCCTGGACCGGGTCGGGCGACCCGAGCCGATGCAGTGGTTCTTCTTCGTCGACGGGGGGGCGCTGGCGGTGGAGAACGCCCTCAAGATCGCCTTCGACTGGAAGGTCCGCCGCAACTTCCGCCGGGGATCGAAGGAGGAGCGGGGGCACCGGGTGCTGCACCTCGAGTGGGCGTTCCATGGCCGGTCCGGCTACACCCTCTCCCTGACGAACACCGCCGATCCGCGGAAGACGATGTACTTCCCGAAGTTCGACTGGCCGCGCATCCCGAGCCCGGCGATCCACTTCCCGCTGGACGAGGCGGAAAACGCCCGCCTGGACCGGGAGGAGGCGGCCGCCCTGGAGCGGGCCCGGGAGATCTTCGCCGCGGGTGCGGACGACATCGCCGCGATCATCGTCGAGCCGATCCAGGGGGAAGGGGGCGATCGCCACTTCCGCCCGAGCTTCCTGCGCGGACTGCGGGAGCTGGCGGACGAGTACGAGGCGCTGCTGATCTTCGACGAGGTCCAGACCGGCGTCGGGCTGACCGGGACCTTCTGGGCCTTCGAGCAGCTCGGGGTGGTCCCCGACATCATCACCTTCGCCAAGAAGATGCAGATCGGCGGGCTGATGGCCGGCCCGCGGGTCGAGCTCGAGCCCGACAACGTGTTCCACGTCTCCTCCCGCATCAACAGCACGTTCGGGGGGCACATCGTCGACATGTTCCGCGCCACCCGGCTGCTCGAGATCATCGAGGAGGAGGACCTGGTCGCGAACGCATCCCGCCAGGGAGAGCGGCTCCTCGCCGGTCTCCGGGAGATCGCCGCGCGGCGGCCGGAGGCGGTCTGCAACGTGCGGGGGCGGGGGCTGATGTGCGCCTTCAGCCTGGCGGACGGGGAAACCCGGGACCGGCTGGTCCGCGCCTGTCACGCGGACGGCCTGCTGGTGCTTCCCTGCGGGACGAATTCCGTCCGCTTCCGGCCGCCCCTGTCGATCACGGCGGAGGAGATCGACGAGGGCCTGCAGCGCCTCGACGGGATCATGGGCCGGGTGGAGCTCGCCGGCGCCGGCTGCTGAGAGACCGGCGGTGGATCCGGGAGGATCCCCCGGGGCGGCCCCGCGGGGCCGCCCCTATACTGTTCCCGGGTACCGACGAGGAGGGACGGGCCATTGGCCGGCCGCGGGAGCATCCTGGGGGTCCTGTTCGGGGCGGCGCTGCTGGCGGCCGGCCTCTTCCTGCTCTTCCGCGAGCCGGGGACGCGGGCGGTGGCGTGGCGCGACCTGGGGGAGGAGGTTCCCGGCGCCGTTCCGGCGGGTGACGGCGGGGACGCCGGGTCCACCGCCGAGGTGGCGGCGCTCCGGCGGGAACTCCAGGAGATGCGGCGCCGCCTGCCGGGAGTCCGTTCGCGGGCCCTCGCCTCCCTCCCGGTCCCGGAACGGGCGACCCTCTGCGGCCAGCCGGTCCCCCTGGACCGGCCCGAGGTGCGGGAGGCGGTCGCCTACGAGCTGCTGCTCACCTGCGGCCGGCCGCTGATGCCGATGCTGTGGACCCGCCGCGCACCGGCGGTGGTCCCGGTCCTGGAGGAGAAGATCCGTGCGGCCGGGATGCCCCGGGACCTGGTGTACCTGGCGATGGTGGAATCGGACCTCCGTCCCACCGTCCGCTCCCCGGCGGGAGCGGTGGGAGTCTGGCAGCTCGTCCGGGGGACCGCCCGGCGCTACGGGCTGCGGGTCGACCGGTACCTGGACGAGCGGATGGACCTCGAGAGATCGACCGACGCGGCCCTCGCCTACCTGCGGGATCTCCGGGCGGAGTTCGGGGACTGGTTCCTCGCCCTGGCCGCGTACAACGCCGGGGAGAACAGGGTGCGGGCGGCCCTCGCCGACCAGGGACCCCACGACGTCTTTTCCCTCTACCTGCCCGCGGAGACGCGGCGCTACGTGCCCCGGATCCTGGCGGCAAAGCTCGTGGTGGAACACCCGGAGGACTACGGGATCCTTCCGCTGGCGCCCCTCCACGTGCCCCGGTACCGGGTGGTCGAGATCCGCGTGCGCGGCAAGCGGGCGGACCTGAGAAGGCTTTCCCGGGAGCACGGGCTCGATTACGCCGCCCTGCGGCTGGCCAATCCCCAGCTCCGGGGCCACTGGCTTCCGCGGGGGACCCACCGCCTGCGGATCCCGGTGCGCCCCGCGGATCCCGGCAGCCGGGGCGGTCCCGGGAAGCGCCCGGCCGGGCGGACGGCGGGGAGAAACCTCTCCCGCGGCCCTTCCGGCGCCCTGCCGCGGCCTTGACAATCGGGGGGGGGGGGGGGGGAAAACTTCCCCGGGGGGGGGGAGGGGAGGCCGCCCCCCCCCCCCCCGGGGCGCGGGGGGGGGCGGGTGGGGAGAAAAAAGGGGGGGGCC
>CAZOTT010000016.1:4496-35058 GCA_964582785.1 uncultured Acidobacteriota bacterium
GGCTGGGGGGGGGAGGGGGGGGGGGGTGGGGGAATACTTCAGCGTGGTGGCGAACGGGAACGGCACCCCCACCCACCCGGGGAACCGGGTGGAGCGGCTTGAAGGAAAGAAGGAGGATGACCCATGTGGCGGAAGCTGGTCCCGGTTTTCGCGATCTGCGTCTTCTTCCTGGCGGGGAATACGTTCCTCCTGGCCGGGGACTGTTCCATCAAGGCCCCCTGCTGCTCGGCCACCGCGGACGAGTGCGCGGAGAACCAGGTCTGCGCCTGTTCCTTCGTCTGCGGCCGCGGGTGGCACGCCTGTTCCTGCGCCTGCGAGGACCCCGCACGGATCCGGCGGGAGGAGCCGAACCTCGACGCCCGCGTCGAACCGGACGAGGACGTGGGGATGTCGCTCTCCGGGGCGGACCTGGACCTCGACCGGGTGGCCGCCCTCCTGCAGGACCGGTTCGACTGGTACGTCCAGGTGGATTCGGGGGTCCGGGGCCGTCCCGTCGGTGACCTGGACTACTCCGGGACGTTCGCCGGCCTGCTGGACACGGTGGCCGCGCGGACCGGGACGTCCTGGCACCTGGACGACAGGAACGGCACGATCACGTTCTCCGAGTAGCGGCCCCGCCGTTCCCGTTCGCCGCCGGTCTCAGCCCTCGACGGCCCGCCGGGCGGTGGCCTGCTCGCCGGCGGGCAGCGGCTCGCCCCCGCGGAACCGGCGGTAGAGACGGAGGACGTGCTCGACGTAGCGGAGGGTGACCCGGCCCCGCGCCCGGCCGTGGGGGAGTGTGGCGGCGATCGCCGGGTCCTCGAGGAGGGGGAGGACGGCGGCGACACCGCCCTCCCAGCGGTTCGGGTCGAGGCCCCGGCGGCGCGCCAGTTCCCGGGCGTCCTCCACGTGGGCGAGACCCATGTTGTAGGCGGCCAGCGCGAAGGGGATCCGTTCCCCCGGGGGGACGTCCCGGAACAGGTTGCACAGCCAGCGCAGGTGGCGGGCTCCAGCGGCCACGTTCTGCGCGGGGTCGAAGGGGTCGTCCGCGCCGAAGGCCCGCGCCGTCGCGGGCATCAGCTGGAGGAGGCCGATCGCCCCGCGGGAGCTGACCTCGAACGGGTCGTAGCCGCTCTCGGCGAAGGCGAGGGCGGCGAGCAGCCGCCAGTCGAACCCGCTGCCGGCGGCGGCCCGCCGGAAGATCCCGTCCCAGGGGGAGAGGCGGGACCCTCCCGCGCGGAAGACCGGTCGCCGCCACCGGCGAAGGCGGACGGGATCGTCCAGGTACCGGGCCTCCAGCCGGGCCACCAGGCCCTCCCCCCGCGCATCCGCCAGGAGCCGGTCCAGGGCCGCCGCGAGCCGCGGGGTGCCCGGCCGCACCGCCCAGCGCCAGGGCAGGGGTTCGCCGAGGGGCGTGCTGACCCCGAGGGGAGGAAAGACCCCGGCTTCCAGCCGGGCCCGCCGCTCGTCGAGCACCACCAGCCCCACGCGCCCCAGGGCGGCGTCGCGGGCGAGGCGATCGATGGGCGTGTCCGGGGGCAGGCGTCGAATCGCCAGCCGGCCCCCCAGGAGTTTCCGCCACCGTTCCGCCACCGCCTCGAGGGCGGTGTGACGCACGACGGCGACCTCCCGGCCGGCCAGGTTCTCGAGGGAGACGACCCGGGCCGCTCCGCGCCCCAGGACCACGGGGGGGGAGAGTTCCACCGGCCGCAGCCAGGCGACCTCGGTGGCCACCGGGCGGGGCGCCGGCGCCGCGATCGCGACCAGGTCCACGCGCCCCGCGTCCAGGTCCCGGAGCGCCCGGGACGGGTTCGCCGGGACGACGACCTCGAGACCGACCCCGAGCCGGCGGGCCGCCAGCCGGGCGAGCTCGAGGGAGAACCCCTCGTCCCGGCCGCGCCGCCGCGCGTAGTCCACCGAGTCGGGCCAGAGGGCGACCCGCAGCACACCCCCCTCCCGGATCCCCGGGAGATCCCGCCTGACCGCGGGACGGACCACCACGACGGGTTCCGGCGGCGGGACCCGGGTCAGGCCGAGCCCCAGGAGGCCGAAGGCCAGCCCTGCCGCCGCCGCCGCGAGAAGGGCGAGCCGCGCGAGCCTGCGGAGCCTGTCCCGGCCGGTCATCTCTCGTCCACTCCCGTCCATCCTCCCCGCTCCGGTCGCCGGGGGCAAGGGGGGATGCCCCGCTCCGGGCGACTCGTCCCTCCGGCGGTGCGGAGGTTTTCTTGCCCGGATACCGAATGATTTATGGCATGAAAAGGGTCTTATTGCAAGCCGTTCGGCGATGACCCTGGAGACCAGAATCCAGTCCGGCGCTGGCTCCCGCGGGCCGCCGCCCGCGAACCAGGAAGGCGGAAGCGGGCCCGGGGAACGACTCCCGAGGCGGACCCGGCGCCTCGGGGAAGGGTCCGGCCCTCGGGTATAGTCGGGTCCCGTGAGCGCGAACCGGCGTCGGCGGTCCGTGGCGAGCCCCGCGGTGGGGGGCGGGTTCCCGTCGTGGTCCCGGGGGCTGGCCCTGGGCCTCTCCCTCGCCGTCACCGTCCTGGCAGCGGGGCACGTCCTGCACGGGGCCCTCCGGCACCCGGTGCTGAACTGGGACATGGTCATGTACCTCGCCGAGGCCGGGGGAGGCGCCGGCGTTCCCGGCGCGCGGGAGCGGGTGTACGGGGAGATCGCCGCCGAGGCTCCGCCGGCCCGGGTCCGGGAACTCGTCGCCGGGGGAGAGTTCGAGGCCCACGTCTCCCGCTGCCCCGCCGCGTTCCGGGAGCAGGAGGCGTTCTACCGGGGCCGGTTGCTGTACGTCCTGGCGATCCGGGCCCTGCTCGGCGCCGGTGTGCCCCCCGTGCGGGCGTCCGTCCTGGCGAGCGGTCTCGCTGCCGCCCTGGCGCTGCTCGTTCTCTGGTGGATCGGCGCCCGGCACCTGCCTCCCTTCCTGGCGTGGGTACCGCCGGCGGCCGCTCTCCCCCTGGGACTGGGGAAGGTGGCCCGCTTCTCGACCCCGGACGGGCTCGCCTACCTGGTCCTGGCCCTGGCGGCCGCGCTCTTCCTGGAGCGGCGGACCGGGATGCTCGCCCTGCTGGCCCCGGTCGCCATCCTGGTGCGCACCGACCTGCTCCTCTTCTTCGCACCCCTGCTGCTGCTCGCCGCCTGGCTCGACGCCCGGGACAGGGTTCGCTGTCTCGCCGGGCTGGTCGTGGCCGCGGGGACCTGTGGCCTGCTCGATGCCTGGACGGGGCACCCGGGGTGGGGGACCACCTTCTACCACACGTTCGTCCGCTGGCTTCCCCATCCCCTCTCCCTCCGCCCCCGCCTCACCGCCCGCCTGTACCTGGGCGCCCTCGCCCGGGGACTGGCGGACGCCCTGGCGCGCCGGAAGTTCCTCCTGTTCCTCGCGGCGGCCGGCCTGCTCCTCCTCCGGCTGCGGGGGTCGGGGCGCGATCCCGCGCGGCTCCGGGTCCTCGGCCCGGGGCTGGCGGCGGTCCTCTACGTGGCGGCCCACCTCCTGCTCTTCCCGGCAGCCTGGACCCGGTTCTTCGCCGGTCCCTACCTCCTGGTGCTGCTGGGGCTGCTCCTTTCCGTGGCCGGGGATGCGCCGTTGCGCGCACGCTCCCCCGGGCCCGCGGGGAGGCCCGCCGGGTCCTTCCCCCGAGCCGGGCTGCGCCGGAGGATTCCGCGAACCATGTCCAGGAGCATCCGTCGGTCCCGGGGGTCCGTGGCGGTCGGCAGCAGGACCGCGAGGACGGCGAGGCCCCCGAACGCCCCGCGGAGGACGAGCCCGGGAAACCCGCCCGGCGGGGGAACGGTGCGCTGGAGGAAGGCGAGGAGCCCGGCGGCGGCGGCGGCCGGCGGGTAGACGCGGAGGACGACCTCCCGGAAGAACCGGGACCTCCGGACGCCGATCCGGGGAAACACCAGGAGAAACTGCAGGACCAGGGCGAGCAGCCAGGCGAAGAGGCTCGCCCCGAGGACCCCGGTGACCCCGTACCGCGGGGCGAGCCGGACCGAGAGCCCGAGGTTCAGGAGGGCGGTCCCGGCGGCGATGGCGGCGAGGGACCCCAGCCGGGCCGTTCCCACCGCGACCTGCCCGGCGAAGGCGGTCAGCGACCCGAGCGCCCAGTAGCCCACGAACACGCCGGCCAGGGGACCCCACCGGCTCCACTCGGGGCCGAGCCAGAGCCGCAGGAAGTCCCCGGCGAGGAGGGACGCCGGGACGACCACCGGCAGGATGACCAGGAGGTTGAAGCGGCTTCCCCGGTAGAGGGCCTGCTCGAGGGCGGCCTCGTTCCCGCCCGCGTGTTCCCGGGCGACCAGGGGCGCGAGCGCGGAGGAAAGGGTCCCCTGGAGTTCCCGCACCAGGTTGTGCAGGCGCACGGTCACCTGGCAGGCGGCCACCGCCGGGGCCGAGGCCAGGGCGGCGAGGACCAGGGTGTCCACCCGGTCGTGGAGGATCCCCGCGAGCTCCAGCACGGCCAGGCCTCGTCCCACCGCGAACAGCGGCCGCAGGGCCCGTGGCGAGTCCCGCCAGGGGAGGGAGACGGCCGGCAGGAAGCGGCGTGCCATCCGGCGGAAGGCGAGGCCCTCCCCGAGGCGGGCGGCCAGGTGGACCGCGAGGACGAGGGGGAGGGGAAGGTGGGCCAGCGCGACGGCGAGAACGCCGGCCGCCGTCGCCAGGCCGGCCGCGGCCCGGACGAGAGCGAGGCGGGGGTATTCCTGGAGACCGGCCAGGGTGTCCGCCCAGGAGGCGAAGCCCCAGCGGACCGCGACCAGGGGCCCGGCCAGGACGAGCAGGGTCTTCCCCTGGTCCAGGACCGCCGCCGGGAAACGGAAGGCCCCCATGCCGCCCAGCAGCCCGAAGGCGGTGATGGCGGTCCCGAGGACCAGACCCGCGGCGCCGTACAGCCGGGCGGCGGCGGTCGCCAGCCGCGCGGCCCCGGCAAGGTCGTCCCGGCCGGTGGCCGCGGCGACCTCCCGGACGAGGGCCCCGGGGACGCCGGGCAGCAGGAGGGCGGCCAGGCTGGCCACCTGCAGGGCCACCGCCACCAGGGCGAACCCGGTGGCCCCGTACCCGTGGATCAGGGCGGCGGTCGCCGCGAGGGCCACCCCCACCGAGACCAGCCGGAGGAGGAAGTTGGCCGCCGTGTTCCGCAGCAGCAGGCGGGAAAGGGCTCCCGGGGCGGACCGGTGGCCGCTCACCGGCGGCCCCCCCGCGGGAGCGGTGGCCGGCCGACAGGGGCCGTCGTCGGGTAACGGCGGGCCACCGGCGGCCCCCCGCGGGCCGGCGGGGCGCCAACGGGCCCTCCCGGGGCTCGTCCGCTGCGGAACGGCTCGTCCACGTCCGGGTTTCCTCCCCGGCCCTTCCGGGCACAGCGGTCTTCCCGGCGAATCGTCGTCCCGCGGGGGCGGGAATGCAACGGAGGCCCCGTCCCGCGTGGCGGTGCGGAGGGCCCGGGCGGAGGATCAGTAGGCGCGGGCGAAGACGACGCGGCGCGCCGCCGGCTCCCCGCAGTGCACGCAGGGGCCCGGGTCCTCCGGCTCGCCGTCCGGCTGGACGCGGACCGTCGCCTTCGTCTTCTCCTGGATCGCCTCCTCGCAGGCCCGGCCGCCGCAGTGGCGCGCCCGGAGGAAGCCGCCGGCCTCGATCTCCCGCTCGAAGCTCCGCCAGTCGTCCACGTCCCTGGTCCGCTCGTCGCGGAATCGCCGGGCCCGCTCCAGCATGGCGGCCTGGATCCCGTCCAGCAGCTCCCTCACCCGGGCCGGGAGATCGTCGAACGGCACCGGGGTCTTCGCCCGGTCGAGGCGGGAGACCGCCACCGCCGCCTTCTGCGCGAGGTCACGGGGGCCCAGCTCGAGGCGCAGCGGGACCCCCTTCAGCTCCCACTCCGCGTACTTGAAACCGGGGTTCACGTTGTCCCGGTCGTCCAGGGCGGCCCGGAACCCGGCGTCCCGGAGTTTCGCCAGCAGGTCCCGGCCGGCGGCGAGGGTCGCCCGCTGCTGCTCCTCGTTGCGCCAGATCGGCACGATCGCCACCTGCACGGGGGCGACCCGGGGGGGAAGAACCAGGCCGTCGTCGTCCCCGTGGGTCATGACCAGGGCCCCGACGAGCCGGGTGGAGACTCCCCAGGAGGTGTTCCAGGCGTGTTCCCAGGTGCCTTCCCGGGTCTGGTAACGCAGGTCGAACGCCCGGGCGAAGTTCTGGCCGAGGTCATGGCTGGTCCCGGCCTGGAGCGCCTTCCCGTCCTGCATCATCGCCTCGATGCACCAGGTGGTGACGGCCCCGGCAAACTTTTCCTTCTCCGTCTTGGTCCCCGTCAGGACCGGGATCGCCAGCCATTCCTCGGCGAACCGCCGGTAGATGCCGAGGATCGTCAGGGCTTCCTCCACCGCTTCCTCGTGGGTCGCGTGGGCCGTGTGCCCCTCCTGCCAGAGGAACTCGGTGGTCCGCAGGAAGAGGCGGGTCCGCATTTCCCAACGAACCACGTTCGCCCACTGGTTGATCAGCAGCGGCAGGTCCCGCCATGACTGGATCCACCGCGCGTACATCGCGTAGATGATCGTTTCGGAGGTCGGCCGGACGATCAGCTCCTCCTCCAGGCGGGATTCCGGGTCCGGGACGACGAACCGGCGGCCGTCCTCCTCCACCCCCCGGAGCCGGGTGTGGGTGACGATGGCGCACTCCTTGGCGAACCCCTCCACGTGCTCCGCCTCCCGCGAGAGGAAGCTCTTGGGGATGAAGAGGGGAAAGTAGGCGTTCACGTGGCCCGTCGCCTTGAACATCCGGTCCAGGGCGTCCCGCATGTTCTCCCACAGGGCATAGCCGTGGGGGCGGATCACCATGCACCCCTTCACCGGCGAGTAGTCGGCGAGCGTGGACCGGGTGACGACGTCGGTGTACCAGCGGGCGTAGTCCCTGGCACGGGGCGTGATCTCCTTGGCCATCGGGCTCTTCTCCTCGGGGCCCCGGTGGGGGCAGAAGTCCCCGAAATACCAGACAACCGGGCGCGGGGCAAGACGGAACGGCCCGGCGCCGCGGCCGGGCCGTCCGCTCCCCTGCCGCCCGCGTCAGCGGGCGCCGCCCGCTTCCTCGAACAGCGTCGCCGGCGGGACGACCGGCCCGTGCCTGTCCCGCAGGGCGAGCAGCTCCTTCTTCTGCCGGTCGTAGATCTCGAAGAGCAGCCCGGGGATGTTCTCGTCCTTCCTGAACGCCTCGGTCTGCAGGTCGATCCGCGCGACCAGGTTGTCGATGTACAGGGAGAACTGCATGTCGTAGAGCTGCCGCGGGTACTCCTTGTCGATCAGCTCCCCGAACAGGCGCGCCAGGTCGTCGTACAGCGGGAGGTGGCCGATCGGCGTCTCGATCGACTTCACCTCGCCGTGGGCGAACCGCTCGAGCCAGGAGAGCCAGACCCGCACGTCCCGCTTCTCGCCGAGAAGTCCCTTCCCCGGGCCGCCCCGCGCCTCGTGGGTGAGGAAGTAGTTGAGGCCGGCCAGGATCGGGCGGCCCTCCGGGGAGAACTTCTTCGAGCCGAAGAACCGGAACTGGGCGTTCATGTAGTCGCCGAGGGGGCCGGGAATGAACGGCGCGTTGGCCCAGGGCTGCCGGCGCACCCCGCTGACGCCGACCTCCGTCGCCGTCGCCTGGGAGACGATCGAGGCGCCGATGACCACCCCCTCTTCCGGCGACCGGGCGACGACGATCGGGGGCATCGTGTCGGCGTCGCGGCCGGAGTAGGTGATCACCCTGACCGGGACGCCGGCGGGATCCTCGGCGAGTTCCCGGTTGTAGTTCCCGATGCTGGTGCAGGGGACTGTCACCCGGGCGTTGGGATGGGACGGGGGAATCGGCCTGCCGTTCTCGTCGGTCTTCCCCTTCCACCACTCGCCCTGGAAGTTGTAGCCGCGGTCCGGCAGCTCCTCGCCGGACCCGTCCCAGTAGGGAACGCCGTCGGCGACGAGCACGTTCGACCAGATGACCTCGCTGCCGGGTTCCCGGATCGCCTTCATCAGGTAGGGGTCGGATTCCCGGTTGACGTCCTTGATGATGCCGAAGATTCCCTGCTCCGGGTTGATCGCCCGCAGGGTGCCGTCCTCGGCGATCCAGAGCTGGGCCAGGTCGTCACCGATGAAGTCGGTCCCGACCATCGCCGTCGTCGTCTTGCCGCACCCGGAGGGGGCGGCGCCGGCGAAGAAGGTCCTGCGGCCGCCGGGTCCGGTCATGCCGGTGATGAACATGTGCTCCGACAGCTCCTCCTCGACCTTCAGGTAGGTGGCGAGGTCGACGGCGAAGCGATGGTTCCCCTTCTTCAGCAGCAGGGTGTTCCCGGCATAGGTGCAGTACGTGCTGAAGGTCGTCAGCCAGCTCCGGTCCATGAACACCCGGGCGTTCGGGAGGTCCTCCGGGCGGTTCGCCCCCTGGGAGTGGACGTTGGTGAAGAAGAGCCCCGCCCGCTCGACCTCCTCGTCGAAGCGGGCGTAGACGTTCCGGTAGAGGATGTCCGCGGAGTGGGTGACGTAGGCCGAGGTCGTGATCTCGAGGGCCGGGATCGCGGCGCGGGCGCCGACCGGTCCCCGGGAGTAGAACCCGACGAACAGGGGCATCCCCCGGCCGATCCCCTTCATGAAGTCCCGCACGTAGGCGAGGGCGTCGTCCCGCAGGATCTTCTTCGCCAGCACGGAGACGCTTTCCCCCGGGTTCACGATGTAGAACGTCCGGTCCACGATCCGCGCCTGTTCCTCGGCGAGGTCGAAGTGGATCGTGTGGTCCGGCATCTTCAGCCGTTCTTCCTCCTTCCGCTCCAGGGCGACCTGCCGGACGTGGGCCCGGGCCTCCGGGGTCCCGTCGTGGACGAACACCGACTCCGGGTCGACGAGGGCGATCGCGTTGGCGATGGCGATGCGCGCCTCCCCGTTGCGGATGCGTTCCAGCTTCGCCCGGTTGGCCTCGTCCAGGCGCTCGGCGAACAGCGCTTCCGCCTCCTGCGCGGTCCGGACCCCGCCGACTTCCTGCAGGATGTTCACTCCCTTCTTCAGTTCGAGCACGGTTCGACTCCTCCGGGGGGCGAGACCTCCCCCTGGGTTTCTGGGCTCCGGGAACAGTTCACCACCCCCGGCGACCGGCGCCGGGAAGGAGCGAAAGATACCATCCCGGGGAGCGGATGGCTAACCGGTTAGTTTTCCTTCGTGCCGTCTTCCGCCCGGGCCGCCTGCCCGGTCATCGGGACGAAGCGGACCCCGCCCGCCGTGAACCGCCGCAGGGAACCGTCCTCCTGCTTCTCGATCACGACCAGCTCCTGGTGGACGCTGCCCACCGGGATGACCAGCCGGCCGCCCGGGGCGAGCTGCCGGACCAGGGGATCCGGCACCCGGGCCGGGGCCGCGGCGACCACGATCAGGTCGAAGGGAGCCTCGGCAGGCCAGCCGGCGTACCCGTCCCCGCACCGGACGTGGACGTTCCGGTACCCGAGGCGGGCCAGCCGCTCCCGCGCCCGGTCGGCCAGGTCGCAGAGGATCTCGATGGAGTAGACCTCGTCGCAGATTTCCGCCAGGACCGCGGCCTGGTATCCCGAGCCGGTGCCCACGTCGAGGGCCTTCTTCCCGGGCGCCGCCCGGGCGAGCTGGGTCATCAGGGCGACGATGTACGGCTGGCTGATCGTCTGGCCGTGACCGATCGGGAGGGGGGAGTCCCGGTACGCCTGGTCCCGGAGGACGGGGGGGACGAAGAGGTGCCGGGGAACCCTGCCCATCGCCTCCAGGACCAGGGGATCGGTGATGTCCCGGGCCCGGAGCTGGGTCTCCACCATCGCCGCCCGGCGGCGGGCCATCTCCGCCTCGTCGGCGGGGCCGGGACCGCCCCCCGCGGCGCAACCGGCGAGCAGGAACCCCAGCAGGAGCCCTCCCGCGAGCAGGGCGTGCTCGATCATCGGGCATCTCCTCCCGTGCCGCGTCCTCACGGCGAAGATGATACCCGCCCGCGCCGCATCCGGGAGACCTCCTGGTGGGCGGCGCGGAGGGGCTCCGGGAGCCGCCAGGGCCGGGCCCAGGAGAGGACCATCCGGCGGGCCGCGGCAAGGGACACCCGGTGGCCCACCGAGACGTAGACCGGGCGGACCCCGTCCCGGGTCCGGAGGGCGAGCCCGACGACCTCCCCCCGGTGCAGCAGGCGGGTGGCCGCTCCCCGGCGGGGGGAGGGCTCCCGGTATTCCCCCACCAGGACGGACTTCGCCACCCCGATCGTCGGCAGGTCCAGGGCCAGGCCCAGGTGGCAGGCGAGGCCGAGCCGCCGGGGGTGCGCCCGTCCCTGGCCGTCGCAGAGCAGGAGGTCGGGGACGATCCCCAGGTCCGCGAGGGCGGCGACGACCCCGGGGCCCTCGCGGAAGGAAAGGAAGCCCGGCACGTAGGGGACGCAGACCGGGCCGGTGAACCGGCCCGTCCCGATCCGCTCCCGGGTCCGGGCGTCGAAGGCGACCACCGCCGCGAAGAGCAGGCCCCTCTCCCGGTCGTACGACAGGTCGGCCCCCGCCACGACCCGGAGGGGAGGGAACCGGTCCTCCTCGACGACGCGGCCGGCGAGCCGGCGCTGCAGCTCCGCCGCCCCCCGGAGGTCCGGGGGAAACCAGCGCCCGATGTCCCGTGGGATCCGCACCGTTCGCCTCCCGGGCTGCGCGGAGCCGCCGGCGATGTTACACCCCCGGTTCGGATAGACTGGAAGCCTGCCCGCGGGCGGGCCGGGAGGAAACATGGGCGCTGACAGGTGGCGGAAGCCCGGTCGACCGGGACGGCTGGTGCTCCTGGCCCTCGCGGCCCTCGTCCTGCCGGCCGCGGGATGCGGCGGGGTCTCGACCCCCCGGCTGGAAAGAAACGCCGGGGTCTTCTTCTCCTCTCTCCACCAGGCCACCGACCCGGAGGCGCCGCCGGAGCGGGCCGACGATGCGTGGTGGCGCCTCGCATCGGTGGACGCGTCGGCCCCGGCTTCCCGGGAAGGGAAGGAGTGGGAGGACTGGAAGAGCGGCGTCCTCGCCGCGGTGCGCCGCTACGAGCGGGAGCGGGACGAGGGGAAGATGACCCTGGATCCCCGGGGATACACCATCGTGCGGGCGACGATGGTGGGCCGGGGAACCTACTGGGAGACGGTCGGCCGGGAGGGGGGCGCGGATGACCCGGTGCTCCGGGTGCGGCTGTCCTTCGGGTACGGGGAGATCTGGTACGGTTCCCTCCCGCCGCTCACCCACGTGTACCTGCTGGGGTGGCCCCTCGGCACGGTGCACCACATCCGGATCGGCCTGGGGAAGACGTACCGGATGGACGTCCTCGATCACCTCGACCTGCTCGTGCACTTTCGGCGGGTGAAGCCGCGCCGTCCCGACGAGGCGACCTGGAAGGTGGACAGGGTCACCTGGGACCCGGCGAGCGCCGTGCACCGGCAGGTGGAATGGACGTTCTGACGACCCGCCGGTTCGCCGCGGAGAGTGGAGGGGAGATGGCCCACCGGTGGCGGCCGCGGCTCGGCCTCGCCCTCGGGGGAGGAGCGGCGCGGGGGCTGGCGCATCTCGGGGTGCTGGCCGCCCTCGAGGAAGAGGGCCTCCCGGTGGCCGCGGTCGCCGGCACCAGCATCGGATCGCTGGTCGGCGGCGTCTGGGCCGCCACGGGTTCGGCCCGGGAAGCCGCGGAGCGGATCGTCGGGTTCATCGAGTCGGACGAGTACCGCCGGGGCGAGATCGAGTTCCTCGCCGGGGACACGGGCGACACGGGCTGGACGGACCGCGCCTCCGCGCTGATTCGGAAGGGGATCGTGTACGGGTGGGGCCTGTTCCGGGAGGCGTTCGTCTCCGAGGACGCGTGGCGCCACAACCTGGCCCACCTGGTGCCGGACGTGCCCATCGAGTCGCTCCGGGTGCCGTACGTGGCGGTGGCGACCGAGCTGCGCTCCGGCGCGCCGGCCTGGTTCCGCCGGGGATCCCTGCGGGAAGCGGTGGCCGCGTCCAGCGCCGTTCCCGGCCTGGCGCCGCCGGTGGCCGGCGAGGAGGTCTTCCTGGTGGACGGGGGCGCCGTCGAGAAGGTGCCGGTGCGGGCCGCGTGCTCCCTGCCGGTGGACGTGGTCCTGGCGGTGGACGTGGCGGAGGACTTTTCGCCGGATCCCCCGTTGCGGCGGGGAACCGAGATCCTGTCCCGGGCCCAGGAGGTCGCCGAGCGGGCCCAGCGCACCGCGCTCGCCTGCCTGGCCGACGTGCTGGTGCGCCCGGAAGTCGGGGATATCCACTGGCTCGATTTCTCGGGCGCCCGGCCGGCGATCGCCCGGGGGGCCGCCGCCCTGCGGGATTCCCTGCCGGCCCTCCGGGCGGCCCTCCGCCGGGCCCGCTGGCGCCGCTTCCTCGGCCTCACGCGGCCCGCCCTGGTGCGCCGCCTCGAGCGCCGGGGCATGCTGGGGGTGGCGCCGCTGCCGATGGAGGCGTCGGCCCCGCGCCGGAAGGAGTGAACCGATGGGCCGCTGGCCGGCGGAATGGCCCCGCTCGATCCACTTCCTCGGGATCTGTGGCTCGGCGATGTCCGGCCTCGCCATCCTCGCCGCCCGGCGGGGCGTGGCGGTGCGGGGGTCCGACGGGGGCGCCTGGCCCCCCGCCTCCGACATGCTGGCCGCCGCCGGCATCGAGGTGCGGGTTCCCTGGCGTCCCGGCAACCTCGACCCGGCGCCGGACCTGGTCGTCGTCGGCAACGCCCTGTCCCGGGGGAACGTCGAGCTGGAGCGGGTCCTCGAGGAGGGATGGCCCCTCTGCTCCCTGCCGGAGTTCGTCGAGCGCCTCCTCGTCCCGGGCCGCCGCGTGATCGCCGTCGCCGGGACCCATGGCAAGACGACCACGGCCTCCCTGGTGGCGATGCTCCTCGACCGGGCGGGCCGGGACCCCTCGTTCGTCGTCGGGGGGCGCCCGGGAAACTTCGGCGTGGGCGCCCGGGTCGGCGGCGGGCCGGACCTGGTGCTGGAGGCGGACGAGTACGATTCCGCCTTCTTCGACAAGGGACCGAAGTTCCTCCACTACTGGCCCCGGGTCGCGGTGCTCGGGCCCGTCGAGTTCGACCACGCGGACATCTACCCGGACCTGGCCGCCGTGGAGCGGGCGTTCTCGCTGTTCCTGCGCCTCCTTCCCCCCGGGGGAACCCTCGTCGTCCACGGGGACGACCCGGGCGCCCGGAAGCTCGCCGCCGGCGCCCGCTGCCGGGTCGTGCGGGCCGGGAGCGGGACCGACTGCGAGGTCCGGATCGTCGACCGGGAAGACGACGGGGCGGGGCAGGCGTTCGGGGTCGTGGTGAACGGGAAGGGGGCCGGGCGGGCCCGGCTGCCGCTGCCCGGGGAGCACAACGCGCAGAACGCGGCGGCCGCCCTGGCGGCGGTGGCCGCGGTCGGGGTGCCCCCGGCCGTCGCCCTGCCGCTTCTCGCCGCTTTCGTGCCCCCCGGCCGTCGCCTCGAGCCCCTGGGGGGGCGGGACGGCATCACCGCCTTCGACGACTTCGCCCACCACCCCACCGCCGTGGCGTCCACCCTGGCGGCCCTGCGGCCCCGGGTTCCCGCGGGGGGACGGCTGGTCGCCTGCCTCGAGCCCCGCTCGAACACCATGGTGCGGCGGGTGGTCCAGGAGTCCCTGGGCCGGGCCCTGGCCGGGGCCGACGTGGTCCTGCTCGGGCCGGTGGACCGGCCGGACCGCTTCTCCCCGGCCGAGCGGCTCGACGTGGCCCGCCTGGCGGAGACCCTGCGTGCCGGGGGAATCCCGGCGGAGGGGCCCCTGGCGCCGGGGGAGCTGTTCACCCGGCTCCGGGAGATCGCCCGGCCGGGAGACGTGATCGTGACCATGAGCAACGGGGCCTTCGGTGGCCTGCCGGGGAGGATCCGGGCGTGGCTGGCCGGGGCGGGAGAGGGACGGTGAGGGCCGGGCGGAATCGTCGCGGGCGCCTGGTGGCCGTCGAGGGGGCGCTTTTCGGGGAACTGGTGGAGGTGCTGGGCCGGGCCCTCGTGGAGGGCAGGCGCCGGCCCCTCGCGCGGCTGGCGGCGCGGGAAGGGGTCGGGGCGGAGGAGGCCCTGGCGGAACTGTCCGCCTTCCCGGCGGGGGCCTGCCCCGCGGCGGACCCCGCCGTGGGCCTCGCCGTTGCCCGCTGCACCGCGGGCCGGGGCTGCCCGGTGCAGGGGGAGTGCTCCCTGGTGGCGGGGGACCGCCACCCGGCCGACTCCCGCACCGCCTCCCTCGTCCGGGACCTCCTCGGGCGGTGGGCCGCGGGCCGTCCCGCGTCGCCGGTGGACACCGTGGCGGGGCTGCTGCCGCCGGTGCGGGGCCTTCTGGAACGGAGCGGGAGGGCGGGACCCGGGGCGCCACCCCGGGCGAGGACCTCGCTCGCCCTCCTGGAAATGGCGATCTCCCGGGGCGGGATCGCCGGGGCCACCGGGCCGTTCCTGCTGGCGGGGGAGGCGGAGCAGATGGCCGCCCACGTGCCCCCGGGCGCCGGCCGCGGCGATCCTTCCCTCGCCCCGGTGGAGGCCTGGTTGCGCCGGGTGGTCAGCGGCGAGGATGCCCTGGTGGAACTGGCCGGACGGAGGTGACACGATGCCCCCCAGGATCGGTGCCCACGTTTCCATCGCCGGCGGGGTCGACCTGGCCGTGGACCGGGCGGTCGCCCTCGGGTGCGAGGCGTTCCAGCTGTTCACGAAGTCGTCGAACCGGTGGGACGCCCGGCCCCTCTCCCCCCCCGAGGTGGAGCGGTTCCGCGAGAAGGTGGAACGGGCCGGCCTCCAGCCGGTGGTCGCCCACGACTCGTACCTCGTCAACGTCGGGTCTCCCGACGAGGCCCTGTGGCGGAAGTCCCTCCGGGCGCTCCTCGTCGAGGTCGAGCGGTGCGAGGTCCTGGGCATCCCGTACCTCGTGATGCACCCGGGGTCCCACCGTGGCGCGGGGGAGGAGGCCTGCTTCGAGCGGATCGCCGCGGCGATCGACGAGATCCACCGGCGTCACCCGGAGCCGCGGGTGACGATTCTCCTGGAGAACACCGCCGGGCAGGGGACCAACGTCGGGTACCGGTTCGAGCACCTGGCGGAGATCCGCGAGCGGCTGGCCCGCCCGGAACGGGTGGGGGTCTGCTTCGACACCCAGCACGCCTTCGCCGCCGGGTACGACCTGGTGTCCCCGGAGGGCTGGGCGGAGACCTGGCGCCGGTTCGACCGGGTCCTCGGGCGGAAGCTGCTGCGGGTCCTCCACCTCAACGACTCGAAGAAGCCCCTCGGCTCCCGGGTGGACCGGCACGAGCACATCGGCTTCGGACACCTGGGCCCGGCCCCGTTCCTCCGGGTGATGAACGAGCCCCGGTTCGCGGGGCTGGTCGGCGTGATCGAGACGGAGAAGGGGCCGGACTGCCGGGAAGACCTGCAGAACCTCCACGTCCTGCGCCGCCTCGCCGGGCGCCGGCGTCCCCCCTCCCGGGACCGCCTCGAGGCCTGGTGGGAGGAGGCGATCGCCGGCGGGCTTCCCGACCTGCCCGGCGGGCGGCGCCGCTAGGTTCCCCCGGCGGGGCCGGCGGGTGCAGAATGGCCCCCGGAGGCGCGGGGTGAGCGGACGAGGAGACGGACCGGCACCGGCCCCGGCGGGGCGGCGGACCCTGCAGGTGGCGGAGATCTTCGCCTCGATCCAGGGGGAGGGGACCCGGGCGGGACTGCCGACCGCGTTCGTGCGGCTCGCGGGGTGCGCCCTCCGTTGCCGCTGGTGCGACACCGCCTGGGCCTTCGAGGGAGGCCGGAGCATGGACGTCGAGGAGGTCGTGGCGGCGATCCTGGAGACGGGCCTTCCCCGGGTCTGTCTCACCGGGGGAGAACCGCTGCTCCAGCCGGCGCTGCCGAACCTCGCCCGCCGCCTGGCGGTCGGGGAGGGTCTCGACGTGGTGGTGGAAACGGGGGGGGACCGGGACATTTCCGTCCTGCCGCCGCCGGTGTCCCGGGTCGTCGACGTGAAGCTGCCCGGCTCGGGGATGAGCGGGCGGATGGACCCGGCGAACCTGGCCCGCCTGCGCCCGGGGGACGAGGTCAAGATGGTGATCGCGGACCGGCGGGACTACGAGGAAGCGAGGCGGATCCTGGCGGACCGGCTGGCGGGCTTCCCGGGTCCCGTCCTCTTCGCCCCGGTGCACGGGGAGCTCGCGCCCGCGGAGCTGGCCGGCTGGGTCCTCGCCGACCGGCTGCCGGTGCGCCTGCAGCTCCAGCTCCACAAGGTGATCTGGCCCGGCGAGGACCGGGGGAGGTGACGATGATCGGCGGGGGACGGCGGGGAGTCGCCGCCCGGGCCGGGTTCTGGGCGGGGCTGGCGGGGTTCGTCCTGCTCGCGTTCCTTCCCCTCGGGGACCCGGCGACCGCACCGGCGCGGAAGATGGCCGGGGTGGCCTTCCTGATGGCCTGCTGGTGGGTGACCGAGGCCCTGCCGCTGGCCGCCACCGGGCTCGTTCCCCTGGTCGCCTTCCCGTTTCTCGGGCTGCTGCCGGCGGCGGAAACCTCCCGCGAGTACGGCCACCACCTGATCCTCCTCTTCCTCGCCGGGTTTCTCCTGGCGACCGCCCTCGGCCGCTGGGGACTCGACCGGCGCCTGGCGCTGGCGGTCGTCGCCGCGGTCGGGGACCGCTCCCGCCGGATCGTGCTCGGGCTGATGGCCGCCACCGCGTTCCTCTCGATGTGGGTCAGCAACTCGGCGACCGCGGCGATGATGATGCCGGTGGGGCTCGCCCTCGTGGAACACGCGGCGGTCGAGGCGAAGAGGGCCGGGCTCGCGGTCGACACGCGGCCCGGCCACTTCCGGTTCGGAACGGCGGTCATGCTCGGGATCGCCTGGGCGGCGTCGATCGGGGGGGTCGGGACGATCGTCGGGACCCCGCCCAACGTGCTCCTCGTCGCCATGCTCGAGGACGCGACCGGGGTCCGGATCGGGTTCGCCGAGTGGATGCTCGTCGGGGTGCCCGTGGTCCTGGTCACCCTTCCCCTGGTCTGGTGGTGGCTGACCGGCGTGGCCTACCGGCCGGAGCTGGAACGACTGCCCGGGGGCCGCGAGGTGGTCCGGCGGGCGCGGGAAGAACTGGGGCCGATGGGCCCGGGGGCGCGCCGGGTCGCGCTGGTCGTCCTCGCGACCGCCGCCGCCTGGATCACCCGGCCCCTCTGGGAGAGGTTCCTGCCCGCGCCGGGAATGCTCAAGGACGCGTCCATCGGCGTGGCGGGGGCCCTGGCCCTCTTCCTCGTGCCGAGCGGCGAGCCGGACCGGCCCGCCCTGCTGGACCGGACCGCGTGGCGGGACATTCCCTGGAACGTGCTCCTCCTCTTCGGCGGGGGGCTGGCCCTGGCGAAGGGGTTCGTCTCCTCGGGCCTGGCGAAGCTGCTGGGCCGGGAGGCCGTGGGCCTCGCCCACGTTCCCCTGCCGCTCTTCCTCCTCGTGCTCGGGGCCGCGGTGATCGTTCTCACGGAGTTCGCCTCGAACACCGCCTCGACCGCGATGGTCCTTCCCCTCCTCGCCGCGACGGCGACGGCGCTGGGGATCTCCCCCCCGCTGCTGATGATTCCCGCGGCCCTGGCCGCCTCGATGGCGTTCATGATGCCCGCCGGGACCCCGCCCAACGCGATCGTCTTCGGCACCGGCTACGTCCGGATCCGGCAGATGCTCGCCGCGGGGCTGGTGGCCGACCTGGTGGCGCTCCTCGTCATCGAGGCGGTCTCCCTCGGGATCGTTCCCCGGCTGCCGGGCGCGTGAGGTCCCGCCGGGCCGCCGCCCGGGACGTCTGGTAGCCTGTCGCCCGTGACGATGCGGGTGGACCTCTTCGACTACGAGCTGCCGCCGGACCGGATCGCCCAGGACCCGGTGGAACCCCGGGACGCGGCCCGGCTGCTCGTGCTGCCCCCGGAGGGTCCGCCCCGGGACCGGCTCGTCCGGGACCTCCCGGACCTCCTCCGGCCGGGGGACCTGCTCGTGCTGAACGACACCCGGGTGATCCCGGCCCGGGTCCACGGGCGCAAGCCCACCGGCGGCCGGGTCGAGCTCCTGTTCGCGGAGCGGCTCGCGGGGCGGGCTGCGGGGGGGACGGTCCGGGAAACATGGCGCGTCCTGCTCGGGGCATCCCGGGCGCCCCGGGAGGGGAGCGAGATCGAGCTGCCCGGGGGATGGCGGGCCCGGGTCGTCCGGGGACCGGGTCCCGGCGGGGAGGCGCACGTCGAGGTCGCCGGCCCCGGGGCCGTCCGGGACCTCCTCGACCGCCACGGGGAACCGCCGCTGCCGCCGTACATCCGGCGGGCGCCCGCGGATCCCCGCCTGGCCCGGGACCGGGAGCGCTACCAGACGGTCTTCGCCCGCCGGGCCGGGGCCGTGGCGGCGCCGACGGCGGGACTCCACTTCACGCCCCGGCTGCTGGCCCGGCTCGCCGAGCGGGGGGTCCGCGCCACGCGGGTGACCCTCCACGTGGGGGAAGGAACGTTTCGTCCCGTCCGGGTCCGCACCCTCGACCAGATCCGGCTGCACCGGGAACGGTTCGAGGTGCCCGGGGAGGCGGCCCGGGCGATCGGCGAGACCCGGCGCGCCGGGGGGCGGGTCGTCGCCGTCGGCACGACGGTCACCCGTGCCCTCGAGTCCCGTCCCCCCTCCCCGGACGGCGGTCCCGAGCCCGGGGCCGGCAGCACGGACCTGTTCATCGGCCCGGGGTTCCGCTTCCGCTTCATCGACGTCCTGCTGACGAACTTCCACCTGCCGCGTTCCACCCTGCTGATGCTGGTCGCCGCGTTCGCCGGCAGGGAACGGGTCCTCGCCGCCTACCGCCACGCGGTCGCGAGCGGGTACCGGTTCTACTCCTACGGGGACGCGATGCTGGTTCACCGGGAGGAGGAGGTCGTCCCGTGAGCGGACCGCCGCTGGTGTTCACGGTCGAGGCCCGGGACGGCGAGGCCCGGGCCGGGGTCCTGCGGACCCGCCGGGGCGAGGTGCCGACCCCCGCGTTCATGCCGGTGGGAACCGCCGGCTCGGTGAAGGGACTGATGCCCGGCGAGGTCCGGTCTCTCGGCGCCCGGATCGTCCTGGCGAACACCTACCACCTGCACGTCCGGCCCGGTGAAGAGCTGGTCCGCCGGCTCGGTGGACTGCACCGGTGCTCCGGCTGGGAGGGGCCGATCCTGACCGATTCCGGGGGGTACCAGGTCTTCTCCCTCGCCCGCCGGCGTTCCATCGACGATGACGGGGTGACCTTCCTCGATCACGTGGAGGGGCGGCCCCGGCGCCTCGCGCCGGAAACCTCGATCCGGATCCAGGAGGCCCTCGGGGCGGACATCATGATGCCCCTCGACGACTGCACCGGGGCTCCCGCGGTGCGGGACGAGGCCGCCCGGGCGATGCGCCGTACCCTGGCCTGGTTGCCGCGCAACGTCTCCGCCCGGACCGACCCCACCGCGGCCCTGTTCGGCATCGTCCAGGGGGGAGTCTTCGACGATCTCCGGCAGGAGAGCCTGGCCGCGACCGTGGAACACGGCCTCGACGGGTACGCCCTCGGCGGCGTGGCGGTCGGGGAGGGGCGGGAGGAGGTCTACCGGGTGGTCGCCACCTTCGGGCCGCGGCTCCCCGCCGACCGGCCCCGGTACCTGATGGGGATCGGCCGCCCGGAGGACCTGCTCCACGCCGTGGCGGCGGGTTTCGACCTGTTCGACTGCGTGCTGCCCACCCGGCACGGCCGCACCGCCCAGCTCTTCACCTCCCGGGGCGTCCTGAACATGCGCAACGCCCGTTTCCGCGAGGATCCGCGACCCCCGGACCCGGACTGCGGCTGCCCGGTCTGCCGGACCTTTTCCCGCGCCTGGCTGCGCCACCTCTACGTTTCCGGGGAGATGCTCGGGCCCCGCGCCGGGACGATCCACAACCTCTGGTTCTACCTGGACCTCCTGCGCCGGGCGCGGGAAGCGATCGCGGCGGGAGGTTACGCCGCGTTCCACCGGGAGGCGGTGGCCCGGATGCGGGCGGGGGACGGGGAATGAGCGCCGGGTCCCGTCCCGGGGACGTGGTCGTCGCCGCCGATCCCCACGTCGGCCGGGACGATCCGGACCTGCCCGCCTTCCTCGCGTGGCTCGAGGCCCGGCGGGGGGACGCCGGCACGGTGGTGCTGCTCGGGGACCTGTTCTCCCTCTGGCTCGGGCTGCCCCGGTGGACGGAGCCCCATCACCGGGAGGTTCTCAAGGCCTGCGCGGCGCTGCGGGCGGCGGGGGTCCGGGTCGTTCTCGTCGAGGGGAACCGGGAGCTCTGGGCGGATTCCTGGTCCGGCCGGGCCTTCGACGTCGTGGCGCGGGAGTGGCGCCTGGTCACGGGGGCCGGCACGCGGTGGACCTTCCTCCACGGCGACCTGCTGAACCGGGAAGACCGGGGGAACCTCCTGTTCCAGGCGGTCGTCCGGTCCGGCGCCACCCGGGCCGCCTTCCGCGTGCTGCCGGCGGGGATCGCCCTCGGCGTCGGCCGGCGGCTCGAGCGGGCCCTGCGCGCCCGCCGGTACCGCCCCCGCAGGGTCCCCGGGCCGGACAGGTTGTCCGCGTGGGCCCGGGAGTTCGGAGGCCGGGGGGCGGACGCCGTCGCCCTCGGCCACTTCCACGTGGAACACCACCGCCCCGCGGGAGAGGCGGGCGAGGCCGGGATCTTCCTGGTGCCGGACTGGCGCGCCCGTCGCCGGCACCTCCGGATCCCGGTGGACGGCGTGCCCCGGTTCGAGGCGGGAGGTGTTCCCCCCCCGGCGCGCCACCGGATCGTCAACGTCGAGGAGGCCGCGGACGGAATGCTGTGGCTGGCCACCGGGGAGCCGGTCCCGGGGGTCCGGCCGGGTTCGCCCGTGGCCGTCGACGGGGGGGAGGGCCCCGAGGTCCGGCGGGGGCGGATCCTCGCGGTCCGGGAGGCCACCCCCGGGGGCGGGGGAACCGCCCTCCTGGTGCGCCTCGAACCCGGCCGCCCGGTCCGTTCCGGGGACCGTCTCCTCGCCGCCGGGGGGATGGCGGGACGGGAGGTCACGGATGAACGGTGAGCTGCCCCCCCTCGCGCCGGCGCCGGTGCCGGCCGTGCCGCCGCGCCCTCCCCGGGAGGCGGACCCGGACGCGGCCCGCGCGGCCCCGGGGACGGCGTTCGACCTGGGGATGTCCCCGGGGGAGGCCCGGGTGCTGGTCATCCCGGTGCCCTGGGAGGCGACCGTGTCCGGGGGGACCGGCACCGTGGACGGTCCCCGGGCGGCCCTGGCGGCATCCGAGGAGATGGACCTCCACGACCCGGCGGCCGGGGAAGCGTGGCGGTGCGGGATCGCCGCCCTGCCGGAACCGGGCGGCCTGCGGGAGCGGTCGGGGGCGGCCCTGGCGCTGGCCGCGCGGGCCCGGGAGGGGGACCGGACCGCCGCGCGGCGGGTGGACGCCCTCGCGGCGGGGGTCGTGGACTGGGTGGCGGACGCGGTCGACCGCACCCTGGCGAGCGGCCGGGTCCCCCTGGTCCTCGGGGGAGAGCACGGGCTTTCGCCGGGTGCCCACCGGGCCGCGGCGGCGCACGCCCCGGGGCTCGGGATCCTCCACGTGGACGCCCACGCCGACCTCCGGGATTCCTACGAGGGAATGCGCTTTTCCCACGCCTCGGCCCTCGCCCGGACCCTCGAGCTTCCGGGCGTCGCCCGCCTGGTCCAGGTCGGCCTCCGGGACGTGGCCCCCGCCGAGGTGCGCGCCGCCCGGGCGGCGGGGGACCGGGTCGCCTGGTTCGACGACGACACGATCGGCCGCAGGACCCTCGCCGGGGAACCCTTCCTCGAGATCGCCCGGGAGGTGGTCGGCGCCCTGCCCGGCACCGTCTGGGTCAGCCTCGACGTGGACGGGCTCGATCCCGCACTCTGCCCGGGGACCGGGACCCCCGTCCCGGGGGGGCTTTCCTTCCGGGAAATCTCCTGCCTCCTCGGGGAAATCTCCCGTTCCGGGCGGCGCCTGCTGGGGGCGGACGTGGTGGAGGTCGGACCCGGGCCGGCGGACGGCCGGGTGGCCGCCCGGCTCCTCTACCGGCTGGCGGGCTGGGCGACGGCCGCCCGCAACCGCTGAAGGCCGTCCTTGCGCGCGGTTGACCGGGGCACCACCGTAGCGGGGGGGAGGTGCGGGTCGGGGGGCAGGCCCCGCCCGGGAGGCTCCATGGCGAACCCGGTTCTCGAACAGGTCGACCACCTCGAGCCGTTGCCGGCCACCCTGGCGCGGCTGGTCCCGGCGCTTTTCGATGACCGGGCGGACGCGCGGGAGATCGCCGAGATCCTGGAGAACGACCCGGCCCTGTCCGCCAACGTCCTGCGCGCGGCGAACTCCACCCTCTACGGGGGCCGCTTCGAGGTCCGGCGGGTGCGCGACGCGGTCGTCCGGCTGGGCCTCGAGACGATCCTCCAGATGGCCCTGGGCCCCCACCTGAAGGGAATGGCGGTCCCGGCACGGCTGTACGACCTGGGGGAGGACGACCTGCTGCTCCACGCGGCCCTCGTTTCCTGGGCCGCCGGGGAGATCGGGCGCCGGTGCCCGGAGGCGGGCATCCCGGGCACCGCGGGGCTGGCCGGGCTCCTCCACGACCTCGGCAAGCTGCTGATGGCGCGTTACCTCGACGCGGACCCGGGAGAGATCGCGGACCTCGCCTCCCGGGAAGGGATCCCGTTCGTCGAGGCGGAGCGGAGGCTCCTCGGGACGGACCACGCCGAGGTGGGGGGCAGGATGGCCGACCGCTGGGGGTTTCCCCCGGAGATCGTGCGGGCGATCCGGGACCACCACGCGGATCCCGTGCCGGGAGGGCACCCGGTGCTGGACGCGGTCGTTCTCGCCAACTACGTCGCCAAGACCGTCGGGATCGGTCTCGGCGCCGAGGGGATGAACTTCCGGCTCGACCCCGCTTGCCGGGAGCGCGTGGGGATGGACGAGGCCACCTTCGAGCTGCTGTGTGCCGACGCCGCCCTGCGCCTCGACCAGCTCCGGGAGGCGTACGGGTTGAGCGCCCCCTCGTCGGTGGGATAATCACCGCGCAGGTTCCTGCCCATGACTCGCCCGGCGGAGGTCGAACCGTCCCGGGCGCCCGGTCCCGGCCCGCCGGGACGGAAGGAGGTTCCGGTGCGAACTCCACGGCGCGGTTCCGCGTTCCTGCCGTACCTGGTCGTCCCGCTCGCCCTCGCGCTGCTGGTCGCCTGCAGCTCGGCGCCGAAGCAGCCGACCGAGGTCGAGCAGGCGAAGAAACTGCTCGACCAGGCGTGGGGAATGGGGGGGAACGGCCAGGTGCTGGTCGTCTCCCTGCTCTACGACTACCCCGACCTGCCGTTCGCGAGGGAGAAGGTCGGCGAGGCGGTGAAGAGTCCGTCCCTCTCGCTCAAGGTCGAGGGGGCGCGGGTTCTCGCCCGCTGGGCCGATCCCGGGACGAAGGACCTGCTGCGGGATCTGCTCCGGGATGACAGCGACGTGGTCCGGCTGATCGCCGCCCGGACCCTGGCCCGGCTGGGGGACGACTCCGGCCGGGAGATCCTGGCCGGTGCGATCCGCGACGCGGACGGCGCGCTGGAGCCGGACGTCTGCGCGGCCCTCCACGCGATCGGGGACGATGCCTGCCTCGCCCCGGCGACCCGGGACCTGGTCGCGAAGGACGACGCGAAGAGCGCGGCCGCGGCGGCGGTGCTGGGCGAGATCGGGACCGAGCAGGCGCGGCAGGCCCTCCGGCGGAAGCTGATGAACCTCTACAAGGAGCGGCGCAACCCGGCCCTGCTCGCCCTCGCCCAGATCGGGAACCCGCAGGACGTGGCCGCGGTGGTTCCGTTCGCGAACTACCGGGACAACCTGCTGACGGTCATCGAGGCGCTGGGCACCTTCGGGGGGGACGCGGCGATCGGGCACCTCCGGCACTGGCTCACCCAGAAGAAGGACCCGGTGGTTCGCGTGGCCGCGGCCTGTGCCCTGGTCCAGGCGGGGGTGGTGGACGACGACGTGGTCGCCGCCCTCGAGGAGGGGGCCGCGTCCGATCGGCGGGAGGTGCGGGCGAAGGTGGCCCGCGGGCTGCGGGGCAGCACCGCGGACGGAAAGGTCACGGCGGTCCTGGCCCGGCTCTGCGGGGACCCGGAGCCGTCGATCCGGCGGGACGCCCTGCTGGCCCTCGAGGGGCGGACCGATGCTTCCGTGCTCCCGGCGCTGCGCACCGCCTGGGAGAAGGGAAAACAGTCCAACCAGGAGGGCCCGGAGTACGAGTCGGCGCTGCTCGCCCTGCGCCTCGCGGCCCGGATCCCCGGCGAGGAGGCGATGGGGCTCCTCCGGGAGGGGCTGGCGAGCCAGAACTGGGCCCACAACATCGAGGCGGCCCTCGGCATCCTCTGGCGGGAGAAGCAGGGGATGCTCGGCGGCGGGCAGGAAGCTTCCTGAGGCGCCGCTTCCGGCATCGAGGCGTGTGCCCGCGCGCGGCCCGGTCCCGGACCGCGCGCGTCTTCCCGGGGGACGGGTGGATGACGCTCAGCAGGCTGGCGCAAGGCATCGGGGAATCGGTGACCCTCCGGCTCAACCAGGAGGCGGCGGCACTCCGGGCCCGGGGAGAACCGGTCATCCACCTGGGAGGGGGAGAGCCCCGGGGACTGGCGCCCCCGGAGGCGGTGAACGCCGCCATCGATGTCCTCCGCACCCGGGCGGTCCGCTACGCGCCGGCGGGCGGCATCGGGCCGCTCAAGGAGGCGATCGTCCGCTACACGGCCCGCTTCTACGGGCGCGAGGTGGAACCGGCCAACGTGATCGTCTCCGGGGGGGCGAAGCAGGCCCTGGCGGTGGCGCTGCTCGCCGTCGTCGATCCGGGGGACGAGGTGATCTTCCCGGTCCCCTACTGGGTCAGCTACCCGGCGATGGTCCGGCTGGCGGGGGGGGTCCCGGTTCCGGTGGCGGCTTCCGACGGGTCCCTCGTGCCGTCGCTGGCCGACATCGAGGGGGCGATGTCGGACCGGACCCGGGTGATCCTGCTGAACAGCCCGAACAACCCCTCGGGGATCGTCTACCCGGGCGAGCTGGTGGCGGGCATCGTCGAGCTGGCGGAGCGGCGGAACGCCTGGCTGATCACGGATGACATCTACCAGCGGCTGGTCTTCGGGGGCAGGGAGGCCGCGCCGGCATGGGCCTTCTCCCGCCGGGCCCCGGAGGACTCGCGGATCATCGTGGTGAACGGGGTGAGCAAGCAGTACGCGATGACCGGGTTCCGGATCGGCTGGGCCGTCGGGAACCGCGAGGTGATCGCCGCCATGACCCGGATCCAGGGGCACCAGACATCCGGGACCTCGGTGGTCATGCAGCGGGCGGCCGCGGCGGCGCTCGACGGGGACCAGGCGGTCGTCGCCGGGTTGCGGGAAACCCTTGCCGGGAACCGGGAGGTGCTGCTGGCCGCCCTCGGGGAGATCGACGGTGTCCGGGTGGTTCCCCCCGACGGGACGTTCTACTGCTTCGCCGACTTCCGCCGCTACGACGAGGACTCGACGCGGCTCGCGGGGTTTCTCCTCGAGAAGGTGCGCGTCGTCACGGTCCCGGGCATCGAGTTCGGGATGGACGGTCACCTGCGGATCAGCTTCTGCGGCGGGGCCGAGGAGATCGCCGAGGGGATCGCCCGCATCCGCTGGGCCCTCGACCCCTCTTCTCCCCGGGAACTGCTTCTCGGTGACCGGACCGTGGTGAGGGACTGGGAATGACGACCCGGGCCTCCCGGGCCGGGGTCCGGCGCCTCGCCCGGGGGGCCCTCGCGCTTCTCGCCACCGGTCTTCCCGCCGCGCGGGCCCTGCCCGGGGCCGCGGAGCTGGCCTGGATCGGGGCGGGGGCCTCCTTTCCTCCCTCCGGCGTTCCACCCCTGCCCCCCCTGGTGCCCTTCCTCCTGGCGGGGCCCCTCCACCTGCCGGGAAGAGCGGCGGGCCTCGCGGCCGCGCGCGCCGGCATGGCGCTCGTCGCGGCCCTCGCGCTCCTCCTGGCTTCCCGGCTGGCGGCGGAGCGGGCGGGGGAGGGGGCGGGGTGGGCGGTCCTGCTCGTGGCGGCGGGGCTCGGGATGCTCCCCGGTTCCCCCTTTCCCGCGTCCCTCGCCTCGCTGACCCCGGCCGGGCCCGTTTCGCTGCTCGCCCTGGTCCTGGCCCTCGCCCTGGACGGCGCCCGGCGGCGGGACCTGCCGGACGGCCGGCTGGCCCTGGCGGGGGTGGCGGGCGGGTTCCTGGCCCTGGCCGCCGGGGTCTCGGCCCTGCTGGCCGCCGGGGCGGGGGCCGCCTGGGCGGCGCGCCGGGCGGCGCGGGGCGCCTGGGAGGGGCTGTCCGCCGGCAGGGCCGCCGCCCTGGTGCTGGTTCCCGCCGTCTTCGTCCTGCTGCCGGTGACCGGGTGGAACGTGTTCGGGGCGCGCGACCCGGTGGCGGTCTGCCGGGAAGGGGCGCTCCCGGCGTTCCTCGCGGGCTGCACCGCTCTCGGTCCCGCCCCCGGCTCCTGGCCCCGGGAACCCCTCGAGGTTCGCCTGGACCCGGTTCCCGGCCTCCTCGGCCGCGGAAGGGCGGCCGACCACCGGCGCTTCTTCGTCCGGCGCCTGCTGGGGGCGTGGATCTCGGCCCCGGGCGGGCACCTGGTCCACGGGGTGCGGGCGGCGGCCCAGCTGCTCCGCCCGGTGCCCCTGGACGACGCGGGGGCGGGCCCGGAGCCTCCCGGCCGGGGCCGCTGGTTGACGGGCCTGGTCCTGGCCGCCCTGGTGGCGGGGGCGGGGCTCGCACTCCGCCGGGGGGACCCGGTCCTCCCGCTGGCCGCCGCGCTCGGGATCATGGCGGTGGTGGGCGGTCCTCCCGGCGAGGCGGGGCGGGCGCCCCTCGCCGCCCTCGTGCTGGCCCTGGGCGCCGCCGGGTGGTCCCGGGTGACCGGGAGGATCCCGGTCCCGGCGGGGGCGGCGGCCGTCCTCGGCGCGGCGGCGGTCCTGGCGGTGACCGCGGCACCCGCCCCCCGTTTCCTGCCGGCGGACCTGCGGGAGGGGCTCGGGCTGCTCGCGGCGCGGGCGCCCGCCGGCGAGGCCCGTGACCACGTGCTCGCGGGCCTGGCCGCTGTCGGCGCGGACCCGCGGGCGGCCTGGTACGGAGCCCGGGCCGCAGAGCGGGCCGGGGCCCGGAAGGAGGCGGAGGATGCCTGGGGGAGGCTGGCCGCCCGGGAAGACGTGCACCCCGCCTACCGCCGGGCCGCGTGGCTCGGGCTTGCCCGGTGCCGGGCCCTGCGCGGGGACGGGGACGGGGCGCTGGCGGCATACGGCGCGTTCCTCCGGGACGCCGTCGCGCCGGAAGGAAGCGACGTGGGCGTTCCCCTGCCGGGCGTGCCCCCGGTGACCGCCTGCCTCGTGCGGCTGGAGCGGGCCGAACTCCTCGCGGACCTGGGCCGGCGGCGGGAAGCCCTCGCCGACCTGCTCCGGGTCGGCGAGGACTGCGGCGCCGTCGAGGGGCTCGCCCACCGGGCCCGGGAGATCCTGACCGCCCTGGCGGCCGGAGTGGCCCGGGTCCCGGGGACCGCGGGTCAGGGTTCCAGCGGGACCGGCCCCCTTTCCCACCGCTCCACGTCGAGGAACGCGATCGAGCCGTCCGCCATGGTTCCGGCCAGGTGGGTGGGCGTCGCCCAGTTGAGCAGCGCAAGGCCGGTGGGCCGGTTCCCGGGCAGGCGGAGTTCCTCGAAGGTCTCCGTGCCGGGCGTCCACAGCCAGGCGTGGTGGACCTGCCAGGCTCCCGTTTCGGCCCTTCTCGCCGACTCGACGAGCAGCCGCTCTCCCCGGCCGTCGGGGCGGAGATCGACGCGGCGCCCGGGCATGCCGGGGGGCAGGGGAACGGCCCTCGGGGCAGCCCAGCCCGGCCGCCAGGTGACGAGACGTCCCTTCCCGGAGTCCGCGGAATCTACCCACGCCACGCCGTCATCCGGGAGGAAGACGAGGGAACGGGGTTTCCGCCCCGCGGGCAGCCGAAACCGGCGAGCGGTGCCGACCTGCTCGAGGACGAACTCCAGCCGGGGGGCATCGTCGGATCCCCCTGCGGCGCCGCGCGCCACCCAGGTTCCCGTCGGCGACAGGGTATCGGCCTGGTAGCGGGGAAACTCCGCGGGAAACGGTTCCAGGCGGAACGATTCCTCCTGCAGGATGCGGCCGGACCGGGGATCCAGGTCGATGACCTCGACCCGGTTCCAGTCGAACGTCGTTGTCTCTCCCTCCCGTCGAAGTCCCGGTACCACGACCCGGAGCCTGTCGGGAGCCGGGAGCGATCGCGGGAAGGCGAACCCCCCCCGGAACGGGATCGTGCGCGCGCCTCCCGTCTCCGCGTCGACCTGGTAGAGCCGGCAGCTCCCGCCGGCACGGCCGGCGGTGAAGAAGATTCCCGCATCGGTCCAGAGCAGGGTGGAGGAGTCCGTGGTCTTCTTCCCGAGGGGTATCTCCCGGACCGGGGCGAGAGTTTCCCCGTCGAGAATCACCAGGCGTGCCGGGGCGGCGTGTCCCCCGCGCAGCAGCAGGGCGAGGGACCTTCCTTCCGGCGACCAGGCGGCCTCCAGCACGCCGCGCAGGAGGCGCAGGCGTCGTCCCGTATCGGGGTCCACCACCCAGCGGGCGGACAGGTCCTCCCACGTGCGGAGAAGCGCGAGGTTTCCCCGGGTGACGGTTTCCCGGGGAAAGGTGGGGACGAAGCATTTCCTGAGGTTCGAGCGGTGCTCGCGGTAGGCGGCGCCGGACCAGGTGAGACCGCACAGGAGGGGGATTCCGAGGAGCACGACCGATGCCCGCCGGTAACGGTACCGGCCGGCCGGTTCGCCGGTCACCTCGGCGACGTAGGACGTCGCGAGCAACAGGAGAGCGAGCAGGACGAGGTAGCCGTCGATGATCCAGAGCCTGCGTCCCGCCGCGAAATCGATCCCGATCATCGCGGCGGTGACCCCTCCGGCCACGAGGACGCCGCCGAGAAACACCGCGGGGAGGGACCGGCCCCCGAGGGACCCGATGGCGGCCCCGGCAGCGAACGCGAGGAACGGAACGGCGACGGCCAGGAACAGCATCGAGGGCGGAGGCGTGTGGCGGAGGATCGTTCCGGCCGGGGGCTCCCCGCCGGCCGCCCGTACCGCAAGGAGCCAGCCGGCGACCGAGGCGACGACCACCGCGGCGGTGGCGGCCAGTGCGGCCGCGTTGCGGACAAGCCACGTTCGCCGGCGGGAGACGGGACGGTCCAGGAGAAACCGGCGCGTTCCGTCGCGGAGGTCGGCGTCCAGCTGGTGGATCGGGAAGGCGACTGCCCAGAGGGGCCAGTAGAAAAGGACGAAGAACGGGGGCAGCACGACCCGGACGATCCCGCCCGGGGAGACACGGGCGGCTCCCGGCCCGGGACCGTGGATGGCCGCGGCCGCGATCACCAGGAGGAGGGGAATTCCGAAACCGGCCAGGCTCCCCAGGAGGATGGGCAGCCGGGCCCGTCGCCATTCGAGCCAGGCAAGGGCGTCAAGCATGGATCGTCTCCTTTCGGTCGGGTTCGTCGGCCGGTGCGGCCGTCGGCCCGAGACGGGCCACCAGGATCTCTTCGAGGGCCAGGGGACGCAGGTCGACGGTGCGGGCGCCGGCCGCCCTGAGGCGGGCGACGAGTTCGTCGGGGGGAGCGTCGGACACTCCTTCGAGGACACGGCCGTCGCGGCGGGCGCGGAGGCGGCCCGGCAGGACCTCCGGGTCGGGGGCCCCGGCGGGGAAGACCGCCGTCACCCCCCGGACCCGGTTCTTCAGTGCTTCCACGTCTTCTTCCAGGACGACCCTGCCCGCGTCGATCACGGCGATCCGGTCGGCGACCCGTTCGAGGTCGTGGACCAGGTGGGAAGCCCAGGCGACGGTCCGCCCTTCCGCCACCAGCACCGCGAGCAGTTCCTCGAGGACGTCCCGGCGGGCCAGCGGGTCGAGGCCGGACGTCGGGTCGTCGAGCAGCAGCAGCTCGGGGCATGCGGCCACGGCGAGCAGGAGGGCCACCCTGGCCCGGCCGCCCCGGGAAAGGGACCGGATCCGGCTCCGGGCGGGCAGGTCCAGACGCCGCCGCAGTTGCTGCGCCAGGTCCGCGTCCCAGCAGGGGTGCAGCCTGCCCGCGAACCAGGTGATCTCCTCCACGGTCATCCAGGGACAGAGGTGGTTTTCCTCGGACATCAACGCGACGCGCCGGCGGACGGCGAGGGGATCACGCCGCGGATCGAGGCCGAGCACCCGGATCTCGCCGGCGTCCGGCCAGAGGTGGCCGTGGGCGAGACGCAGGGCGGTGGTCTTGCCGGCGCCGTTGCGGCCGACGAGGCCCAGGACGATTCCCGGGGGGACGGCCAGGTCGAGCCGGTCCAGGGCGACGGTTTGTCCGAATGTTCTCCGAACGTGGCGGAAAAGGAGAGCGGGTTCACCGGCCATCGCGATGTCTCCCGGGGAAGGGGGGGGAAGTACTGTCGGCGGCGAGGCGGGAGGCGAGCCGGGCGGGAAGGGTGCCCGGGTCCGCTCCCAGGCGCCGCGCCTCGTCGATCAGGCGGTCCAGGAGGTCGTCCACGGCGCGTTCCAGGGCGCGGTTCGATGCCGGGGCC
>CAZOTT010000017.1:0-23474 GCA_964582785.1 uncultured Acidobacteriota bacterium
CGGAGGATCGCCACCCGGTCGCAGAGCATCTCCGCGTCGGCGAGGACGTGGGAGGCGAACAGGACGGTGACGCCCCGGTCCCGGAGCGAAAGGATCAGGTCGCGGAACTCCCGCCGGCCGATCGGGTCGAGCCCGGACATCGGCTCGTCCAGGATCACGAACGCGGGATCCGCGACGAGGGCCCGGGCCATGCCGGCCCGCTGGACCATTCCCTTCGAGTACTTGCGGATCGCCCGGTCCGCCGCCTCCCCGAGGCCGACCAGCTCAAGCAGCTCCGTCGCCCGCCGGCGCCGGTCCGCGGCGGGCAGGCCGTGGAGCCGGCCGGCGAACTCGACGAGTTCCCGGCCGGTCAGGTCGTCCGGGAACCAGGGATTCTCCGGGAGAAACCCGACCCGGGCCCGCGCCGCCGGGTCGGCGGCCGGGAGGCCCATCAGCCGGACCTGTCCGCCGTCCGGGAAGATCAGGCCCAGGGCGAGCTTGATCGTCGTCGTCTTGCCCGCGCCGTTCGGCCCCAGCAGGCCGAGGACCTCCCCCCGGCGGACCTCGAGGTCGAGTTCCGCGAGCGAGGTCACCGGCCGCTGCCAGAAGTGGGTGCGGTACCGCTTCGTCACGCCCCGGAACACGAGGGGAAAATCGGTCCGGACGTCACGGCCCATGCACGTCTCCTCCGGGAGGCGGGAAACCTCCCCGGGGCAAAGTGTGGGCCTCGGAACACCCTTGTCAAGGACCGGAAGAGGGCGAACGTTCCGTCCCCAGCGCGAGGAAGGATATCCCTTGCCGGGGAGAAGGGTTCCCCGTACAGCTCCACGGGGCGGCGGGTGCCGCCCGGACGACGGTGGAAACCACGGAAACGCCCGGACGGGAGGGTTCGTCCGGGGGGAGGAACGAGACATGTCCCACGTGTTGCGCCCCCTGCGGGCGGCGGCCGCGCTGGCCGCGCTGGTCCTGCTCTGCATCCCCGCCTTCGCCCAGGACTCCACGCCCTTCGACGTACCGCTGCACGAGGTGCAGCGGGTGTCGGGCGGCGAGGTCCGCGCCGCCGTCGCCGGCGTGGGTACCCAGGACGGGGACCACACGATCACGATCGACGTTCCCGGCGACCCGCTCCACGCCTGGGTCTTCTGGTCCGGCAAGACCAACGCCGACGGCAACCCCGACCCCTCGATCAGCGTCACCGGCGGCGCCCTGGACGCGCCCTACCAGCTGGTCGGGACCGAGGTCGGGCGCCGGAACGTGATCTTCCCCGACGAGGCCGACCAGACGGGCGGCGAGGTCGTGATGAAGGCCGACCTGCCCCTCTACGCCCTCGCGGAGGGGGAGAACGTGTTCACCTTCAGCGACTTCAACGAGCGGGACGCCAGCGGCCAGCGGCCCTACCGGGAGCAGCACGGGATCGCCGTGGTCGTGCTCTACCAGGTGCCGGCCGGAGAGGGTGACCGCCAGGTGATCGCCCTCGAGGGGGCCGACGTCGCCAACTACGAGCGCTACCACAACATGGCGGACTACTCCGACCAGGCGAACAGCGAGGTGATCTGCTTCGACTTCGACGCGCTGGAGTGCGACCAGACCGCCACCCTCTCGATCGCCATCGGCGGCACCCACCAGGACGCCTACGAGGTGCCGGGCACCGACCGGGTCTCCTACGGGGCCCCCGAGCGGACCTGGTTCGCCACCGGGTCGGGAGACCACCCGGACTCGCTGATCGACATCTACTCGGTCCTCGAGGAGAACAAGATCATCAACGCGGACTTCGGCTTCAAGGGCCACAAGATCTCGGTCTTCCAGGGCCAGGTCGACCTGCCGGCGGGAAGCACCTGGGCCTGCTTCCAGCACGAGCTGCTGCCGAAGAACCGCACCGACGAACACTACCAGAACTTCGTCGACTTCGCCGCCACCCTGGACTTCGACCGGTACTGCGAGCCGCCGGGCGAGTGCGCCCTCGAGATGTCGATCAGCATGGACCCGGAGGAGCCGGAGTACCCGCCGATGGAGTGCACCGGCCCGATGACGTCGATCACGGTGGAGTACACGGGCCAGGGCTGCGAGGCGAGCGACAACCTGCAGGCGTTCCTCGCCGGGTGCCGGGGCACGGCCGGCTTCCTCGAGCCGGCCACCGTCGAGCTGGTGCGGGACTGCGGCACCATGATCGGGCGCCGGGAGAACGTCCACCTCGGTGACCTGCTCACCTTCGACGCGGCCGAGGCGGGGCTGGACAGCCTCGGCGGGTTCCTCTGGTTCCGCGTCATCGACCCGGCCACCGGCGAGGTCATCGAGCGGGCCCGGATCAAGGTCGACTGCACCGAGAAGGTGTTCGCCGGGGACCAGTTCGGCAGCTTCTACCTGGCCGGGTTCACGACGACCGGCGGCGACGAGGTCAGCCTGGTGACCGACACGACGATCACCTACACCGTGACGAACACCGGCACGGCGGACAGCGGGGAGCTCGTCGTCAACGACGACCTGCTGGGCGAGGTCGGCCACGCCTCGCACCTGGCGCCGGGCGAGTCGACGACCTTCACCGTCGACACGAAGACCTGGAAGAAGACCCGCTTCGACGCCACCGCCACCGGCGAGGCCGGCTGCGAGGCCACGGCCTACAAGGTCCAGTACTTCTCTCCGCCCGAGGAGAACGAGGACGCGGGCGGCCAGTGCAAGGGCGGTCTCAAGAAGATCGTCGTCGACTACACGGGTGACTCCTGCGCCGCGACCGACAACGACCAGGACGGCAAGGTGGTCTGCGACGGCGACCCCCTCTTCGCGGAACCGGTCACGGTCCAGGTGCTGAACAAGCGGGGCCGGGTGCTCAAGGAGTGGAGCGACGTCCGGGTCGGCGATTCCCTCTCCCTGGATTACACCGAGCTGCCGGGCAACCCCTGGGAGGTCTGCCGGCGGGGCAAGCGGTTCCGTCCCCGCCGCTTCCGGCACAAGCTCCCGAACATCCTGATCTGGCGGGTGCTCGACGCCGACGGAAACAACCTCCACGAGGTCCGCTTCGTGACCTCCTGCCACGAGCCCCTGGCGATCGGCGACCAGTTCGGCGGCGTCCGCATCGAGGACTACACCTCGCGCCGCCGCTGGCGCTGGTAGCGCTCGCCGCGCGAAAAGGCGAAGGGGCGGGGCCGTCCGGCCCCGCCCCTTCTTCACGCCGTACTGCCGCCGGGTCAGTCCGCGGGGGTCCCGGTCAGCACCAGCTTCAGCTTCGCCTTGCGCTCCACGGGCGAACCGTCGAGGGTCGCCTGCACCATTCCCTTGACGCCGACCTTCAGCTTGATCCGGTCCATGTCCCGGGAGACCTTCCCCTTCGCCTTCTCCGTGGTGATGTCGATCCCGTCCGGCGAGAGGCCGAGGGCGTACTGGAACAGCTGGGAGAGCGCCGCCTCCAGGTCCTCGTCGTCGAAGTCGACGGTGAACCGCCGGCCCTTCCTCGACGACCAGGTGCAGCCGATGTCGAACCCGGGCAGGGAGACTTCCCGCGGGCCCGACATCGGTGCCTCGATGGAAAGGACGCACGTGTTGTCCTCGAAGAACGAGAGGGTGACGGTCGGCAGCGACATCTTTTCGCGGCCGACCTTCTTCACCTTCGTCTTCGCCGTGCCGGCCAGGTCCCAGGCGGTGCCGCCGAGGTCCGCGGCGGCGGCCGGCCACGCCAGGCAGGCGAAGAGAACCACCGCAAGGAGCGAGAAACGGAAACGGTCGAGCTTCATGTCACCATCCTCCTGCGGCCGCGCGCGGCCGCTGCCCGGTCGTGTCCGGCGACCGGCCCGCTCAGAAGGTGGTCGCCGGGGTTCCCTTCATCTTGACCCGGATCTTGACCCGCTGGTTTTCCATCGCGTGTCCCTGGGAGTCGTGCCCGGAGACCGTTGCCTTGACCACGAACTTCAGCTTCAGCCGGGTCATCTTCCGGTTCACCCGGCCCCGGCCCCGGTTCTGGTCGATGCTGCCGTCGTCGATGCTCCCCCCGACCAGGTCGTCCCAGGCGGACACCACCAGGTCCTCCGCGGCCTCCTCGTCGAGGGTCACCGTGAACCGGCGCCCCTTCCGGCCCGCTTCCCAGGTGCACGGCAGGTCGGCCGCGTCCTCCTCGATGTGCACGTAGCAGGTGCCGCCGTCCTGGAAGACCAGGGTCATTCCCGTGAGGGAGTCCTTCTGGTGACCCACCTTCCGGACCTTCTCCTTCGAGACGCCGGTGATCTGCCAGGCGGTCCCGGCGAGATCACCCGCGAAGCCCAGCCCGGTCCCGCAGGCCAGCAGGATCGCCAGCGTCCAGGCGGATACCTTCCCCGTTTTCCCTGTCAGCATCGCTGTTCTCCTCTCCCGGCGGGCGGCGACGGCCACCCGCCTCCCGGGCGCGCAACCCGAGGGTGACGGCGGCGGCCCGGGCCGGCCGCCGCCCGTTCCGGTTCCCGGGCGTTCAGTCTACACCGTCAGGACACGGACCGGTAGGCGCGGGCGAATGCCGGCAGGGCCCGCACGATCGTCTCCTCGGGGACGGTCAGGGACAGCCGCATGTGTCCCGGCCGGCCGAAACCGGAGCCGGGCACCGCCAGCACCCCTTCCTCGGCGAGCCGGCGGACGAACGCCACGTCGTCCGCCAGCGGCGTCCGGGGGAACAGGTAGAAGGCTCCCCGGGGGCGAACACATTCGTAGCCGATCTCCCGGAGCCCCTCCCAGAGAAGGTCCCGCTTGCGGCGGTAGGGGGCCACGTCCACCGACAGGTCTCCCACCTCCGCCACGACCCGTTGCCAGAGGGCCGGCGCGTTGACGAAGCCGAGGATCCGGTTCGTGAAGGTGCAGGCGTCCGCCAGGGCGTCCGCGTCGGGAACCCGCGGCGAGACGGCGAGGTAGCCGATCCGTTCGCCGGGAATCGCCAGGGTCTTCGACCAGGACGTCACGACGACCGACCGGGTGACCAGGGCCGGGACCTCCGGGACCTCCACGTCGTCGAACACGAGGGCCCGGTACGGCTCGTCCGCGATCACGGTGATCGGCCGGTCGAACCCCCGGAGCATCTCCTCCAGCTCCTCGAACACCCGGGACGGGTAGACCACGCCGGTCGGGTTGTTGGGCGAGTTGACGATGATCGCCCGGGTGCGGGGGGTGATCGCCGCCCGGATCGCCGCGACGTCCGGGAGGAAGTCGTCCCCCGTCTGCACGACGACCAGCCGGCCGCCGTGGTTCGTCACGTAGAACCCGTACTCGACGAAATAGGGGGCGAGGGCGATCACCTCGTCCCCCGGGTCGAGGATCGCCTTGAGGACCGTGTTCAGGCCGCCCCCGGCGCCCACCGTCATGATCACGTGCCGCCCGGTGAACGGCAGGCCGGTGGCGGCGGCGAGGCGCCGGGCGATCGCCTCGCGGATGGCGGGGAACCCGGCGTTCGGCATGTAGGCATGGACGCGGGGGACCGAGCCGTCCAGCGCCCGGCGCGCGGCTTCCAGCAGGGGGGCGGGGGGCTCGATCTCCGGGTTCCCCAGCGTGAAGTCGAAGACGTTCTCCTCCCCCCGCTCCGCCTTCAGGCGGGCCCCCTCCTCGAACATCCGCCGGATCCAGGAGGCGCGGGACAGCTTCTCGGCGATCGACCGGGCCACGGTGTCCATCGGTTCCTCCCCGCCCGCGGGGCCTGCGGACCCCTACCCCCGCTCCGCCCGTTCCCGGGCGAGGCAGTCGGGACAGGTCCCGCCGACCTCGAGGCGGATGTACTCGATGCGGAATTCCGTCCGGGTGGCCAGCTCGTCGCGGCAGAGCCGGACGGCACCCCCGGGCTCCACGACCCGGCCGCAGGAGGTGCAGATCAGGTGGGCGTGATCTCCTCCCCGCCGGATCTCGTAGTAGTGGCGGTCACCCCGCACGTGGAGCAGGTCCAGCTCGTCGAGGAGACCGAGCCGCTTGAGCAGCTCGACCGTGCGGTAGACGGTCGCCCGGTGGATCCGCGGATCGAGGCGGCGCGCCCGTTCCAGGATCTCGTCCACGTCCAGGTGTTCCCCGGCCTCCTCCAGCACCCGCAGGATGGCCCGGCGCGGCGCGGTGATCCGCACGCTCACCTCCCGGAGGCGCTGCTCGAGGGTTTCACCGGGGCCGAGGGGCCGCATCCGCCGTCGTCTCCTTCCCCGCCGCCGGGCACGGACCCGGGGAGGGGGAATGTTGACATTGCCGGCCCCGCCCGGGCAACGACCCGCACCGCCGCCGGAAAGCGTACACTTCCCCCCGTCCCCCGGGCGGCCGGTGCCGGGACCGGCAGGGCCCCGCCGCCGCCGGGCGGCGTAGGCTCCCGGCGGATGGCCGCCCCGGGCGGCCGGGAGGTCGGCCGATGGAAACGAGACACCTGCTCGAGATCGCCGAGGAGCACCGGTTCCTCGTCTCCCGCTTCTTCGAGATTCACGCCCGGGACCTGCTGCGGGCGGGCGAGGTCCTGGTCCGCTGCCTGCGGGGGGACGGCAAGATCCTGCTCTTCGGGAACGGGGGGAGCGCGGCGGACGCCCAGCACATCGCGGCCGAGCTCTCGGGCCGCTTCCAGGTGGAGCGGGCCGGCCTGCCCGCCATCGCCCTGACCACCGACACGTCGGCCCTGACCGCGATCGCCAACGACTACGGCTACGACCTGGTCTTCGCCCGCCAGGTGGAGGCCCTGGGACGCCGGGGCGACGTGGCGGTGGGCATCTCGACCTCGGGACGCTCCCGCAACGTGCTCGCCGGCCTCCGGGCCGCCCGGGACCGGGGGTTGACCACGGTCGGTCTCCTCGGCCGGGACGGGGGCACGATCCGGGAGGCGTGCGACCATCCCCTCGTCGTGCCGGGAGAGAAGACCGCCCGGATCCAGGAGGTGCACATCCTGGTGGGCCACGTGCTCTGCGAGATCGTCGAGCGGGCCCTCTTCCGCGGGCAGCCGTGAGCGGGGAAGGGCCCGGCGTGCGGGGACCCTGGACGGTCGTCCACACCGACTTCCACCGGGGCTGGGGTGGCCAGATCAACCGCGTCCTCGGGGTGTGCCGGGAGCTGTCCGCCCGGGGACACCGGGTGATCCTGGCGGTCCCCGGAGAAGGCCGGCCGGCCCGGCAGGCCCGGGAGGCCGGCATCGAGGTCTTCGGCGAGGTGCGCTTCCGGCCCGCCGGCCGGGTCCTCGACCTGCTCCACGACGTGCGGGCCCTGGCGCGCCTGTTCCGGGAGGTCCGGCCCGACGTGGTCCATTCCCACGGTTCCCAGGACACCTGGGCCGTGGCGATCGCCCACCGTTTCCTGCCCGGCACCCCGCCCTTCGTCCACCTGCTGACCCGGCACAACACGAAGCGGGTCCGGGACTCCCTGGCCAACCGCTGGCTCTACCGCCGGGGACTCGACGGGCTGGCGGTCGTCGCCCGGGAGGTCCTCGACCGGTACCGCCCCCTGGCCGAGCGGGGAGCCCTCGACCCGGTGGCGGTCCCGGTCCTCCCCAGCGCCCTCCGGCCGGACCTCCGGCTCGACCCCCCCCCGGACCGGGGAGCCCTGCGCCGCCGGCTCGGCCTGCCGCCGGAAGACCGCCTGGTCGGCACGGCCGCCCGCCTCGTGCCGGACAAGGGGCAGCGATACCTGCTGGGGGCGGCGACCCGTCTCCTCGCGGGGCCCTTCCCCCGGCTCCACGTCGCCCTCGCCGGGGACGGGGAGGACCGGGAAATCCTCGCGTCCACCGCCCGGGCCCTCGGGATCGGGGAACGGGTCCACTTTCTCGGCTTCGTGGAGGACGTGGCGGAGTTCCTCGCCGGCCTCGACGTGGCGGTCCTGCCGGCGGTCGGCTGCGACGCCAGCTCCGGGATGATCAAGGAGGCCCTCGTCCTCGGGGTGCCGGTGGTCGCGACCGAGATCGGCGCGGCCCGGGAACTGCTGGGGAACGGGTCCTGGGGGCGGGTCGTGCCGCCGGGGAACGCGGAGGCCCTGGCCGCGGCCCTGGCGGAGGTGCTGGCGGACCTCCCGGCGGCCCGGGCCCGGGCGGCCGAAGGGGGCCGGGTGACCCGGGAGACGTACACCGTCCCCCGCCTCGTGGACGGGCTCGAGGAGTTCTACGCCGCCCGGCTGGCGGCCCGGAGGCCGGACCAGCAGACTTGACCGGGGACGGTCCCCGCCGGACCCGGTGCCCGACCCGGAGGAAACGATGGCGACCAGCAGGGTGGCGGTCCTGAAGACGACCCCCCGCACGGTGTTCGAGGACTACCACCGGCTCCTCGTTCTCGCGGGGTGCCGCGAGGCCCTCGATCCCGCGGTGGACACGGCCCTCAAGATCAACATCTCCTGGCATTTCTTCTTCCCCGGCAGCTCCACCACGCCGTGGCAGCTCGACGGGGTGATCCGGGCCCTGCTGCGCGAGGGCTTCGCCCGGGAGCGGATCCACGCCTGCCACAACCGGACGGTCGTCATCGACGCCCACCTGGGGGAGCGGGAGAACAAGCAGCTCCCCGTGGTCGAGGCCCACGGCCTGCGGAACATCCATCTCTACGAGGGGGAGGAGTGGATCCACGTCCGGGAGGCGGTGGGCGACCTGGCCGATCGTTTCCTCGTCCTGAACGACGTCTACCCGGACGGGTTCCACATCCCGCGGCGCTTCATCGGCGAGAACATCATCCACCTGCCGACGGTGAAGACCCACGTCTTCACGACCACCACCGGGGCGATGAAGAACGCCTTCGGCGGGCTCCTCAACGAGCGCCGGCACTGGACCCACCCGGTGATCCACGAGACCCTGGTCGACCTGCTGATGATCCAGCAGAAGATCCACGCGGGGATCTTCGCGGTGATGGACGGGACCTTCGCCGGGGACGGGCCGGGTCCCCGCTGCATGAAGCCCCACGTGAAGAACGTCATCCTTGCCAGCCGGGACCAGGTCGCCATCGACGCGGTGGCGGCGAAGATGATGGGGTTCGACCCGCTGAAGATCCGTTTCATCGCCCTCGCCCACGAGCTGGGCCTCGGGGTCGGCGACCCGCGGGAAATCGAGATCGCGGGGGACGAGGATGCCGCCCGGGAGAACTGGCACTTCGAGGGCCCCTTCCGGAAGATGACCTTCGCCTCCCGGATGCAGCACCTGATCTACTGGGGTCCCCTGAAGAAACCGGTCGAGTGGTCGCTGAAGACGGTCCTCGCCCCGTGGGCCTACGTGGCCAGCGTGCTCTACCACGACAGCTTCTGGTACCCGACCCGGGCGAAGGGGCGGATGGAGGAGGTCCTCGCCTCTCCCTGGGGACGGCTGTTCGAACACTGGGAGGAGCTGACCCCGGACGAGCGCGGCTTCCCGGAGGTGGGAGACCAGCCCGCCCGTGCGCCCCGCACCGGCTGGCAGACCTTCCGCGACTCGATCCGGGTCCTCGGGACCTGCATCCGCGAGGCCCCCGAGTTCGCCGCCCGCCGCCGGCGGAAGCGGTCCGGTACCTGATCCCCCGCGGCGGCGGAGCCCTCAGGAGGACGTCGCGAAGCCGCGGGGGTGGGAGCGGTGCCAGGCCCAGGCGTCGGCGAGGATCTCCTCGATCGACGAGCGGCCCGGCGTCCAGCCCAGTTCGACCCGGGCCCGGTCGACGGCGGCGACCAGGACCGCCGGGTCACCGGCCCGGCGCGGTCCCACCCGCCACGGGATCTCCCGCCCGGTGACCGCGGCCGCCCGCTCGAGGACCTCCTTCACCGAGGTACCGTGCCCGCCCCCCAGGTTGCAGACCAGGGCCCTTCCCGGGTGGGCCTCCAGCCACTCGAGGGCCAGGGCGTGGGCCCGGGCCAGGTCCAGCACGTGCACGTAGTCCCGGAGGCAGGTGCCGTCCGGGGTCGGCCAGTCGTCGCCGAAGACGACCAGCTCTTCCCGCAGCCCGAGGGCGGCCCGCAGGACCAGGGGGACCAGGTGGGTCTCCGGCTCGTGGTCCTCCCCGAGGGACCCGTCCGGCATCGCGCCGGCGGCGTTGAAGTACCGCAGGGAGACCCACCCGAGGCCCGCGGCGGCGCGGAAGTGCCCCAGCATCTCCTCGATCGCCCGCTTCGTGGCGCCGTACGGGTTCGTCGGCCGGGAGGGGTGGTCCTCCGGGATCGGCACCCGGTCCGGTTCGCCGTAGATCGCGGCGGTGGAGGAGAGCACGAACCGCCGGACCCCGGCCCGCCGGCAGGCGTCGAGGAGCCCCGCCGCGCCCCCGACGTTCTCCCGCCAGTAGCGCCCCGGGTCCCGCACCGACTCCCCGACGAGGCTGAGGGCCGCCAGGTGGACGACGGCGTCGATTCCCCTCCCCGCCATCACCTCCGCGGTGCGGTCCGCGTCGGCGCAGCTGCCGGTGACGAGGTCGAATCCCTCCGCCGCTTCCCGGTGTCCCGTGCGGAGGTTGTCGAGGATCGTCACCCCGTGGCCCCGGGCCGCCAGTTCCCGGGCGACGAACGAACCGATGTAACCGGCCCCGCCGACGACGAGCACCCGCATGCGATCCTCCCGCGAGGGGAGCAGGATAGCAGGCCCCGGCGGGGCTTGAATCCCGTCCGGCCCACCCGTATCTTCCGCGGGACCCGCCGCCCCCGAGGACCTGCCCTTGCTCGGTTCGCTGCCGCTTTCCGCCGCCGCCCACGGATACCTGGCCCTGCTGCTCGGTATCTGGGCGGCCTCGGTCGGCGTGCCGATCCCCGAGGAGATCCCGCTCCTGTCCGCCGGGATCCTCGCCGCCCTCGGGATCATCGAGATCCCGGAGGCGATCGCCGTCGGGCTGTTCGCCTGCGTGACGGGGGACCTCCTCGTATACGGGCTCGGGCGGCGGATCGGCTCCCACCTGAACGAGCACCCGTACCTGCGCCGGATCATGCGCGGCCGCTACCTGCTCCGGGCCCGGCACCTCTACGTGCGCCGGGGACCCTGGACGCTCCTCGTCGCGCGCCTGCTCCCCGGCCTGAAGATGCCCTTCATCTTCACCGCCGGCGCCCTGCGGATGCCGTTCCAGCGGTTCCTGCTCTACGACGTTCTCTCGGTCTCGGTCCTCGTGCCGTCCCTCGTGCTGGTCGCCTACCACTCGTCCCTTTCCGTCGCCCAGCTCGACCGCCTCTTCGTCGACGTGAGCCTGGTCGCGGTCCCCGCCTTTCTCCTGGTGCTCGGCCTGCTGGTGGGCCTGTACGCCTGGCGGCGGAGGAGGTTCGTCGCCCGGCGGCACGCCCGCCTGACCGCCGAGCGCCTGGCCCGCGAGGAAGAAGAGCGCCGCCGGCGGGAGGAAGAACGCCGTTCCGCCTGAGCGGGGGCGGCGGCACGCCCCGGCGCGCCCTGCCCCCGGGGCGCCCCGCGCCCTATCATTCCCGCGTGGGGCGGTCCGGGACCGCCCGGAGGGTTCGTCGTGCGCTACCTGGTGGTCCATGCCCACCTCTACCAGCCGCCCCGGGAGAATCCCTGGAGCGAGGTCATCGAGCGCCAGCCGGGGGCGGCTCCCTTCCACGACTGGAACGAGCGGGTCTCCGACGAGTGCTACGAGCGCCTCGGGGCGGCGGGCGTGCGCGGCCCCCGCGGCCGGATCGTCACCCTGGTCAACCTCTTCGCGCGGACTTCGTTCAACATCGGTCCCACCCTCGCGGCCTGGCTCGAGCAGCGGCGGCCCGACGTCCTCGCCGACGCCCTCGCCGGGGACGCGGTGGCCCGCCGCCGGAGCGGGTCCGGAGCCGCCCTGATGCAGGCGTTCGGCCACCCGATCCTTCCCCTGTGCGAGCCCCGGGAGCGGCGGCTCCAGCTCGCCTGGGGGCGGGCCGACTTCCGGCGGCGGTTCGGACGGGAACCGGCGGGCGCCTGGCTCCCGGAGTGCGCCGTCGACCTGCCCACCCTCGAGGCCTGCGCGGACCTGGGACTGCGCTTCACGGTCCTGGCGCCGGAACAGGTGCGGAGAATCCGGCCCCTCGAGGGGGGGGACTGGCAGGATGTCTCCGGCGGGCGCGTCCCGCCCCACCGCCCCTACCTGGTGCGGCTGCCCTCCGGCCGGGACTTCACCGTCTTCGTCTTCGACGGCCCCCTCTCCCGGGGGGTCGCCTTCGGCGGCGCCCTCGCCTCCGGGGAGCGGCTCCTCGGCGCCTTCCAGGAGGCCCTGGCGGGGATGCCGGGGGAGGACGGTGTCGTGCTGCTCGCGGCGGACGGGGAGACCTTCGGCCACCACCAGCCCGGGGCGGAGGAACACCTGGCCGAGGCGCTGGTGCGGGCCCGCCTGGCGGGGATCGCCCGCGTCACCGACCTCGGGGAGGTGATCGAGCACCTGCGGCCGACCCACGAGGCGGAACTGGTCCTCCCCTCCTCCTGGTCCTGTCCCCACGGGGTCGGCCGCTGGGAACGCGACTGCGGCTGCGCGGCGGCCCCCCACCCGGAGGGCTGGACCTGGGCCTGGCGGGAACCGCTGCGCCACGCCGTTTCCCACCTGCGGGACCGGGTCTTCGCCCTCGTGGACCGGAAGGGTCCCGGCCTGTTTCCCGACCCCTGGGCCGCCCTCGAGGCGTGGGGGGACGAGCTGGTGCGGCCGCCCTCCCCGGCCCGGGTGGAGGCCTTCCTCGACCGGCACGCCCGCGAGGGCCTGTCTCCCGGGGACCGGCGGCGGGCACGGGCGATGCTGGAGCTGGTCCGGCAGGTCCTCTTCTCCGCCACGTCCTGCGGCTGGTTCTTCGACGACCTGGCGGGGATCGAGGCGGTCCAGGTGCTCCGGCACGCGGCCCGGGCCGTGGAACTGGCCCGGGACGTCTTCGGGCTGGACGCCGCGCCCGACCTGCTGCGGATCCTCGAGGGGGCGCCGGTCAACGAACCCGGGCTGGCGGACGGGGCCGAGGTCTGGAGGCGGCGCGTGCTCCCCGCCCGCCGGACTCCCGAGGAGGCCGCCGGTCTCCACGCCACCCGGCGCCTGGACGAGGCGATCGAGGCGGAAGAATCCCTTTCACCCTCCTCCGCGCGGCACGGCGCCTTCGCCACCGATGACCTGGAACCGGTGGCGGTGGACCGGGAGGAGGGCCTCGTCCGGGTCCGGGGCCGTGCCCTGGTCGCCCACCTGCGGACGGGGGAGGAACGGGAGCTTTCCTACGTGGCCACCTGGTCGGGGGTCGACCGGCCGCCGCGGCTGGAGATCGACGGGCGGGCCCTCGCCTGTCCCTGCCCCACCCTCCGGGAGCGGCTCCTCGATCTGGCCGCCCTGCGGGCCGCCGGCCGCCTGCCGGCTCCCGACCGGGGACAGGTCCTGGCCGTCGCCTGGCTCGGCCGGGAGGCCCGCGCCCTCGGGGCTCCCCTCCCGTCGCCGTTTCCCGAGGCGCTGCGGGGGGGAGCGCGGGCCCTGGTCCGGGAACTCCTCGACCGGCCCCCGACCGGCGCGGGCCGTCGCCTGGCCCGTCTGCGGGACGCCCTGGAAGCGGCGGAGGCCGCCGGGCTCGGCCCCGGGGACCTCGAGGACCTGCGGCCGGCCCTCGACCGGGAACTCGCCTTCCTCGCCCGCTGGTTCCTCGCCGGGCGGGAGCCCCTGGACGGGGAGGCGTTCGCCGGCCTCCTGGCCCTGGCCGGCCGGGTGGCAGGGGACCGGGTTCTCGGCCGCGTCCGCCGCTGGCTGGTGGCGGGACCCGAGGAGGTACCCCGGCAGGTCCTCCAGCGCCTGGCCGGGGCGGCGGGCCTGGCGCGGGATGCCCTGGCCCCGGTGGACCTGCCGGTGCGCACCCCGGGGCGCCCGGACGGGTTCGACGACTCGGTCGCCTGAACCGGGAGGAAACGAATGAGCGAGCTGCGCCACGACCCGATCAACCGCCGCTGGGTGATCGTCGCCCTCGAGCGGGCCCGCCGCCCGGAGGAGTTCGAGTTCGACCCGCCGATTCCCGGGGACGACGAGCCGCCCTGTCCCTTCTGCCCGGGGCAGGAGAGCCGGACGCCTCCCGAGCTGTACGCGGTGCGCGAGGGGGGCGAGCCGAACGGCCCGGGCTGGACGGTGCGGGTCATTCCGAACCGGCGGCCGGTGCTCGCCATCGAGGGCGACCTCGACCGGGAAGGGGTCGGGATGTACGACCGGATGCGGGGGATCGGGGCCCACGAGCTGGTCATCGAGAGCCCTGTCCACGGCCAGCGGCCGGCGGCGATGCCCCTGCTGCAGTTCTCCGCCGCCCTCGCCGCCGCCCGGGCCCGCATCCGGGACCTGGTGCGGGACGCCCGGTTCCGCTACATCCTGCTCTACCGGAACTACGGCACCGCGGCCGGGGCCTCCATTCACCATCCCCACCAGCAGATCGTCGCGACCCCCGTCACGCCGTTCCGGGTCTCGACCCAGCTCGATTCGGCCCGGGCCCACTTCCACGTCAAGGAGCGCTGCATCTTCTGCGACATGATCGCCCAGGAAATGGACGACGGGAGCCGGATCGTCCACGTGGACGAGCGGTTCGTGTCCTTCTGTCCCTTCGCCTCCCGCTTCCCCTACGAGGTCCACGTCTACCCGCGCCGCCACGCCCACCAGTTCGTCGAGCTGCCGGACCGGGACGTGGAACACCTGGCGGCCCACCTGCTCGAGGTCTTCCGCCGGCTGGACACGGTCCTCGGCGATCCGCCGTTCAACTGGATGCTGATCAACGCGCCGAACACGAACGCGGGGGTGCCCCGGGCCGGCTACTGGGCCACCCTGCCCTGGGACTTCCACTGGCACATCGAGATCCTGCCCCGCCTGACCCCCCTGGCCGGGTTCGAGTGGGGGACCGGTTTCTACATCAACCCCGCCCCGCCGGAAGACGCGGCGGCGTTCCTCCGGGACGCGGCGATCTGACAGGCGAAGGGGCGGACGCCGACGGCGCCCGCCCCCGCCCGCACGCCCCGGCGGCCTGCTACCAGGTCCAGCCGAGGCCGATCGTCGCTTCCACGGTGTCGAGGGAATCGTCGTAGGTGTCGACGAGCTTGTCGATGTACCGGTACCGGGTATCGAGGCGGACGGTCATCTTGTCACCGACCGGCCAGAGGAGGCCGACCCCGACGTGCCAGGTCAGCCCGCTGTCGTCCCCGACCTTCTTCCCGGTGGCGAGCCAGACCAGGTCATGGTCCAGGCTCCCCTGGGCGTAGCCCAGGCCGAAGGGGACGTAGAGGGAAACGTTGTCCCAGTTCCACTGGTAGGTGGCGGAAAGATCCAGGTAGGTGACGTCCATGTCGACGTCGCCACCGTGCAGGTTCGTCACCGAGTTCGGGGAGTACCCCAGCCGGGCCTGGAAGCCCCAGTTGTCGGTGAACATCCGGTTGTAGTAGATGCCGAAGCTCAGGTCGTCGTCCAGCTCGGGGCTGTTCGCCTTCGTGGTCAGGGTATCGCCCCAGAAATACCCCCCGTAGATTCCGAACTCGTTCTGGTTGTCGGGGCCGGCCGCCAGGGTCACCGGCACGGCCAGCGCCATCACCGCCAGGATCAGCAGAACCTTCCGCATCTCGCATCCTCCTCTTCTTTCACGCGGGAACCGGCCGGCCGCCCCTTCCGCGGCCGGCCCGGTCTGCCCGCACGGGCCGACCGGGACTCCGCTCCCGGTCCCGGGACTCCTAGGATGCACCGTTCCGGCCCCGGGTGACAGGTCCGGACGGGACGAACGGGAACGGAACCTTCTCGACGGGTGCGAAAGAATTCGACAGGATCCGCCCCCCGGTGACGCCATCTCCTTTGTTTTCACCTTCTTGCGCTCGACATGCGCCTCCGATCCGTTGACACTGCCGGGGTCCCGGGGGAGAATCGCCCGTCGTTCACGTCCCGGCGCAGCCCCTCCGGGACCCCACGAGGAGTGGCGCGGATGAAGATCCTGATCATCGGGGGCGGCGGGCGGGAGCACGCCCTCGCGTGGAAGATCCGCCAGAGCCCCACGGTCGAAGAGCTCTTCTGCAGCCCGGGAAACGCGGGGATCGCCGACATCGCCGACTGCCCGCCGCTCGCGTCGTCCGACCCGGACGCGGTGGCGGAGTTCGTGGCCCGGCAGGGGATCGACCTGACGATCGTCGGCCCGGAGCTGCCCCTCGTGCAGGGCCTGGCGGACCGGATCATCGCCAGGGGAAGGGCGGTGTTCGGCCCGACCGCCGGGGCGGCGCGCCTCGAGGGCAGCAAGGCGTTCGCCAAGGAGTTCATGACGCGGCACGGTATCCCCACGGCCCGCTACGAGATCTTCGACGACCACGCCGCCGCCGGGAAGTACCTCGCCCGGGCCACGTATCCCCTCGTGATCAAGGCGGACGGCCTCGCCGCCGGCAAGGGGGTCTTCATCGTCCGGGACGAGCAGGAGGCCCGGGACGCGATCCACCGGCTGATGGTCCAGAAGATCTTCTCCGGGGCCGGGCGGACCGTCGTCATCGAGGAACTGCTGCGGGGCAGGGAGGCATCCTTCTTCGCGATCACGGACGGGAAGCGGGTGATCCCCCTCGTGACCTCCCAGGACTACAAGCGGGTGTTCGACGGGGACCGGGGGCCGAACACGGGCGGCATGGGAACCTACTCGCCGGCGCTCCACCTGGACGCGGCCACCATCAAGTCGGTGCTCGAACGGATCGTCGCCCCGACGATCCAGGGAATCGCCGAGGAGGGCCACGAGTACCGGGGCGTGCTCTACGTCGGGCTGATGCTGACGGAAGAGGGCCCCCGCGTCCTGGAGTACAACGTTCGCTTCGGGGACCCGGAAACCCAGGTCATCCTGCCCCGGCTCGCCTCGGACCTGGTCCCGGTGCTCCGGGCCGCCGCCCTCGGCGACCTGTCGGGGGTGCGGGTCGAGTGGCGGCGGGAACGGACCGTCTGCGTCATCCTCGCCTCCCAGGGGTACCCGGGGAACTACCCCAAGGGGAAGAAGATCACGGGGCTCGAAAGGTTCGTCGGCCGCAGCGACCTCCTCTTCTTCCACGCGGGCACCCGCAGCGGCCCGGGGGGTGACCTCCGCACCGCGGGCGGCCGGGTCCTCGGGGTCACCGCCATCGGGAAGACGATCGCCGCCGCCCGGGAAAAGGCCTACGAGGCGGTCGCCGGGATCCATTTCCCGGGCATGCACTACCGCCGGGACATCGCGGCGGACGCGATCGAGCCGGTGAGGGGAGAAAACGGGTGAATACCAGCGCGCAGCCGAAGGTCGCGGTGCTGATGGGTTCGAGTTCCGACCTCGACACGATGAAGGAGGCGGTGGCGGTCCTGGAACGGTTCGGGGTGCCCTGCCGGGTGGAGATCACCTCTGCCCACCGCACCCCGGAACGCACCGTGGAGATCGTGCGGGCGGCCGAGAGGGACGGGGTCGAGGTGTTCATCGTCGGGGCGGGGATGGCGGCCCACCTCGCCGGGGCGGTCGCGGCCCGGACCACCCGCCCGGTCCTCGGGGTCCCGATGGAGGGCCGGCTCGCGGGGGGCCTGGACGCGCTGCTGAGCACGGTCCAGATGCCCCGCGGCATCCCCGTCGGGACCCTGGCGATCGGCCGCTCCGGGGCGGTGAACGCCGCGCTGCTCGCCTGCCAGATCCTCGCCCTTTCCGACGAGGACCTCGCCTGGAAGCTGGCCCGCCACCGGGAGGAGATGGCCCGCGGGGTCGAGGAGGCCTCGGCGCGCCTCCGGGAGCCGGGGGGCGGGGAGGGCTGACCGGGCCCCGCGGGCGCCCGGGATCTCCCGGCGGTATCCTCGGGGCGGAGCCAGGAGCGATGCCCCGCTACCATGCCCACACCCTCGGCTGCAAGCTGAATCAGGCCGACACCGCCGTCGCCGAGGGCCTGCTTCGCGCTCACGGCTGGGAACCGGTCGCCGACCCGGCGGCGGCGGATCTCGTGATCCTGAACACCTGCACCGTCACGTCCCGGGCGGACGCGGAAGCCCGGCGGCTGGCGCGGAAGTTCCGGCGGGACAACCCCGGGGCACGGCTCGTCGCCCTCGGCTGCTACGCCGAGCGGGACGCGGAGGCCCTCGCGCGGCTCGGGGTCTTCGACGCGATCGTCGGCCACCGGGACCGGGAATCGCGGCTGGCGGAGGCCCTCCTCGGCCACCCGCCCCGGGTCCCCTGGACGGCGCTCCCCGCCTTCGCGGACCGGACCCGGGCCTGGCTCCGGGTCCAGGAGGGATGCGACCTGGCCTGCACCTACTGCGCCGTCCGGCTCGTCCGGGGGCCGTCCCGGTCGGTCCCCGTGGAGGAGATCCTGCGCCGTCTCGGTGAACTGGCCGCCCGGGGCGTGCGGGAGGTCGGGCTGACCGGGGTGAACACCGGGGACTGGGGCCGGGACCTCGATCCTCCCCGGCAGCTCGCCGACCTGCTCGCCGCGATCCTCGACCGGGACCTCCCGCTCCGGGTCCGGCTGAACTCCCTCGAGCCCCGGACGGTCACGCCACGGCTCCTGGCGATGATGGCGGCCGAGCCGGGCCGCCTCGTCCCCCACCTCCAGGTGCCCCTCCAGAGCGGCTCCGACCGGGTCCTCGCCGCGATGGGCCGCAACTACCGCACTTCCCTCTACCGCGAGGTGATCGAGCGGGCGGCGGCCACGGTCCCGGACATCTGTCTCGGGGCGGACGTCATCACCGGCTTTCCCGGGGAGACCGACGCCGATCACCGGGAGACGGTGGAGTTCCTCGAGAGCCTGCCCCTCGCCTACCTGCACGTGTTCTCCTTCAGTCCCCGCCCGGGAACCCGGGCGGCCGCCCTGCCCGGCCGCGTCCGGCCGGACCTGGTCCGGGAGCGGACCACCCGCCTCCGGGAGCTGGCCGCCGGGATGCGCCGCCGTTTCCGGGAACGGATGGTCGGCCGGACCCTGGAGGTCCTCTCGCTCCACGCCCGGGCGGAGGACGGCTCCACCCGGGCGCTGACCGGCAACTACATCGAGGTCCTCGTCCCGGGACTGCCGGCGGGACGGGTTCTTCCCGTGCGCCTGCTCTCCCTCCTGCCCGACGGCGAGCGGATGCGCGGCGCACCCGCGGCCGCCTGAACGCGGGAAGGAGGCGGTTCCCGATGTCCCGGTCCCTCGCCCTGGCCCTGGTCACCTTCCTGCTGCTGCCCGGGGTTTCCCCGGCGTACCCGGGGAGCCCGGGGGAACCCGGCGCCGGGGAGACCGCCGGCGTGCGCTGGTTCCGGGGCTCCCTCGAGGAGGCGCTGGCGAAGGCCCGGGCGGAGCACAAGCTGGTCCTCGTCGACTGCTGGGCCCGCTGGTGCCGCTACTGCCGGGTGATGGACCGGAAGACCTGGTCCCTTCCCGAGGTGGCGCGGGTCGTCGCGCAGGAGACGGTCCCGCTCCGGGCCGAGGTGGACGCGCACCGGGGGGTCGGGAAGTCCTGGCAGGAGCGGTACGGGGTCCTCGCCCTGCCGGCGGTGCTGCTCCTCGAACCGCGCGAGGGGAAGAAGGTCGAACACCTGCTCGGTTTCCAGGACGCGGCCCACCTCCTCTCCGCGATCGACCGGGCCCGGGCCGCGGCGTTCCCCGGGGAGGAGACCCGGGCGGCGGGCAACGATCCCGGCGCCCTCGCCCGGGCGGGGGGCCGGCTGGCCCGGGCGGGGAGGCGGGAGGAGGCGATCCGGGCCCTCCGGCGCGCCATCGACCTGGACCGGGACTGCCGGCGGGACGCCCGGGACGACGCCGCCCTCGCCCTCGCCCCGCTCCTCGGCGAGAAGGAACGTTTCCGGGTCCTCGCCGGCGCGTGGGAAGCCTGCCCCCGGGCCTCCGCCCGGGGGGAGCTGTGGCAGCGCCTGGCGGAAGCGGGGGCGAAGCTCCCGGACCCGGCTCCCTGGGGGGAGCTGCTCGCCCGGCGGGTCCGGGAGGCCCCGGACGACCCGGGTGCGGCGTGTGACCGGGCGGAATGGCTCCTCGGGCCGGGAAAGGACCCGGCGGGAGCCCTGGCCCTCGCCCGCCGGGCCGCGGACCTGGCCCCGGCGGATCCCCGCCCCTGGAGCCTGGCCGCCCGGGCGCTCCACGCCCTCGGCCGGAACCGGGAGGCCCTCGCGGCCGTGGGGAAGGCGGTGGATCTCGCCCCCTGGGACCCCGACCTGCGGGACCTCCGCCTCCGGATCAGCCTGGCCGTCCGCCGGGAGACGGGGCGGGACGGAAACCGGGCGGAACCGGGCGGACTGGACCGGGACAACCCGGACCACTAGGTTTTCCCGGGGAACCATGAGCCCGGTGACGATCGAGGCGGTCTACGAGCGGGTGCCCACCGCGCCGGAACGGCGGGCCCCCGCCCGGGTGCGCCTCGGCTTCCGGGCCCGCTTTTCCGCGGGGGCGGATGGGAAGGCCGCGGCGGCGGACGGGCCGGCGCCTCCCCCCGGCGGGGAAGGCGCCGCGGGCCGGGCCTCTCCTCCCCGGGAGGCGGCGGCCCCGGCACGGCATCCCGGGCGCGGACCCCGGCGGGGCCCGCGGGAGATCCTGCCGGATCCCAGCCCGCTCGCCTACTCCCGCGAGGGCGGACTCCTTCCGCTGCCCCCGGCAGGGGGCGGAATTCACGGCTGCCGGCTGGATCTCCTCGCCTGATCCCCGGCGCGGCTCGCCCGGTCCCCGGGGCGGTTGCCAGCCCCCTTCCCTCTTCGCTATCTTGGGCCGCTTCCCGGCGACCGCCGGGGGAGGGGTTCGTGCGCATGGGGGCCACGAACCGCGATGGATCCACCTACCGCTGCCGGGCCGCCCCGGGCGGCCGTGGCACGAACAGGAGACCGGTCGATGCGGACGATGGCACGCTTCCTTCTCGTGACCCTGCTCGTCCTCCTGCCCCTCGCGGCCCTCGCCGGGGATGCCGGCAGGGGGGACAACGGTTTCTACATCGCCGACGGCGACTTCACCCTGAACACGGAGTTCCGGGTGCAGACGGTCGGCACCTGGACCGAGGACGACATCGACCTCTCCGGGGACATCTGGGACATCCTCGGCATGCGGGAGACGGACATCGACTCGAAGACCGACTTCTCGGTCCGGCGCGCCCGGATCGGCTTCTTCGGCCAGGCGTTCCATCCCTGGCTGAAGTACAAGGTAACGATGGACTTCGGTGAGGGGGAGAGCGACCTCAAGGACGCCTGGATCCGGATGGAGTTCTCCGACGGGAACAACTGGACCTTCGGCCAGTTCAAGGCCCTGTTCGACTGGTTCGAGCTGGTGGACTCGAAGTACCAGGCGTTCACCACCCGCCCCTGGGGTACCCGCACCTGGGCGCCGGCCCGCGACATCGGGATCATGTACTCCGGCCACACCGAGGGGAACCGGGTGAGCTGGGGCCTCGCCATCCAGAACGGGAACGGGGCGAACACCTCCGGCAACGACAACGACGACTTCCTGGCGACGCTGCGGATCGCCATCGAGAGCGAGGGTGGCTTCGCCCCCCGGGCGGCCACCCGGGAGCGGCCCGACCACGTGGCCTGGACCTTCGGCCTGTCCTTCCTCGACAACCCGGTCGGGGGGCTGGCGGAGGACAACTCCGGTGCCCCCTGCTCCCCGGGCATCTCGAAGCGCTGCCGGTACTACACCGACGACGTCAAGGCCTGGGAGTTCTTCGGCGCGGTCCGCGCCGGCCGGCTCGACCTGAACGCCACCTGGCAGAGCTGGACGATGGAAGACCAGGCGGTGAACTCGCGGGGGAACCGGACCGACTACGAGTTCACCTACTGGAACCTGGACCTGGGCGTCTTCGTGGCGCCGTCCTGGCAGGTGGTCGGGCGCTACGGCCAGTGGGAGACCGACAGGGCCTACGACACCGTCACCTGGGACGGCTCCACGATGACCGACGAGCAGGTCACCGAGTGGCGGATCGGCATCAACCACTACTTCGGGTCCGACAACTTCAAGCTCCAGCTCGACTACGGCGAGGTGGAGCAGGAGAAGAAGGACTCGATTTTCGGCCTCGGCCGGGGCACCTGGACCGGTACCAGGTCCGGCGTAACCCTCAGCCTCTACTTCTGGATCTGACGCCCCGGGACCGTTTCCTCCCGGTTCGAGAACCCGAGGAGATCGAGCGATGACGAGCACACGGAGGATGGCGGCGGTCCTGGTGGCGGCGGTCCTCGCGGCCCTCCCGGCCACCCTGCTGCCCGCCCGCGCGGGGGACGCGTCCGCCGACGAGAACGGCTACCGGATCGCCGAGGGAGACTCCTTCTCCCTCGACATGCACTTCCTCGTCCAGTTCCAGGCGGTGCGGGACAAGCTGCGCACCCGCGTCCACGGCAGCTACTGGACCTGGTACGACGGGATGGGTCTCGACCACGTGCCGGTGTCCAGCACGACCCCCGCGACCGACTCCTTCACGGTCCGCCGGGCCCGGGTGATCTTCGCCGGGAAGGCGTTCCGGCCCTGGCTGTCCTTCCGGGTGGAGGTCGAGAGCAGTTCCCGGGAGACGAGCGATCCCGACCTGATGGACGCGTACGTCCGCCTGGGAGGCGAGCACGGCTTCGCCGCCACCGTCGGCCAGTTCAAGGCCCCCTTCGACACCTTCCGCCTGGTCCGCTCCTGGAAGCAGCTCTTCGCCGAGCGCCCCCTCCCGGCGGACCAGCTGGCCCCCGGCCGGGACATCGGCCTCGGGCTGGACTGGCGGAGCGAGTCGGGGCGGTACCTGCTCCGGGTCGCCGCCCAGAACGGATCCGGCCGCAACCTGCCGGACACGGACAACGGCATCATGACCACCGTCCGCTTCGAGGTGCAGAACGAGGGCGGGTTCGCCTACGACCTGTCCGGCGTGACCCGCCCCGAGGACCTCCAGTACGCGTTCGGCGTCGCCTGGCTGAACAACCCGGTGGGCGGCCTGGTCGACGCGGACAGCCGGTCGACCTGCCTGCCGGGGATCTCGCGCCGGTGCGTGTACGACAAGAGCGACCAGCAGGCACTCGAGCTCTTCGGCGCGGTCCGGGCCCGGGGCTTCCAGGCCACGGTCAGCTGGCAGTCCTGGACCTTCGAGGACGGCCGGGTGGTGAACGTGGCCGGGAAGACGGCGGACCGCGACTTCACCGCCCTCGAGGCCGAGGCGGGCCTCTTCCTCGGCGAGCAGGTGGAGGTGGCCGGCCTCTATTCCCGCACGGAGGACGACGACTACGGCATCGGCAGGACGATTCTCTCCGGGACCGTGCTCGTCGCCGAGGAATGGGACAAGTACGAGAGCCAGCAGTTCGGGCTGGGGGTCAACTGGTACTTCGACGAGCACAACCTGAAGCTGCACGTGGGCTGGCTGAACACGAAGCGGCGGGTGCGCACCCGCGCCCGCGAGGTGACTCCCGGCTTCGACGTCGGCCACGAAGGGAAGGTCTCCCGCGAGGTGCCGGCGATCTACGCCATGCTGAGCTTCTATCTCTGACCCCGTACCGGCCGGCACACGGCGCGCGGCCCGGGCCATGCCCGGGCCGCCGTCCGTTCCGGCCCCGGAGGGCCACCGCCGCTGATCCCGCTACTGCTCGATGACCGTGACCTTCTCGATCACGACCGGCGGCGCGGGCAGGTTGGTGAAGGCGCCACCCGCGTTCACCGTCTCGGCCCGGCCGATCTTCTCGACCACGTCCTCGCCCCGGACGACCTTCCCGAACACCGCGTAGCCGGGGTTGCGCCGGTTCCGGTCGAGGCCGACGTTGTCCACCAGGTTGAT
>CAZOTT010000017.1:23484-34950 GCA_964582785.1 uncultured Acidobacteriota bacterium
CCACTACATCCTTGCCCTCTACCACTTCGCCGAACACGGCATAGCCCCAGCCATTGACGTCCTTGCTGGTGAAGTCCAGAAAGGCATTGTCCGCCAGGTTGATGAAGAACTGGCTGGTGGCGGAGTTCGGGTCGTTCGTGCGGGCCATCGCGATCGTGTAACGGCGGTTCGAGGCGTTGGCCTCGAGGGGGATCGGGTCGTGGGTCTTCTTCTCCTTCCGGTCCTTCGTGTAGCCGCCGCCCTGGATGACGAAGCCCGGGATCACCCGATGGAAGATCGTGCCGTCGTAGAACCCCTCCCGGGCGTAGCGGAGGAAGTTCTCCACCGTGCGGGGGGCCTTGTCCGGCCACAGCTCGACCACCATCGTGCCCACGTTCGTCCGGATCTCGACCATCGGCTTCTTCTCCTGGGCGGCCTTCCCCTTTCCCGGGGCGCCGGCGAACGCGAGACCGAGGACCGCGAGTCCCCCGAGGATCCCCGCGAGCCCGACCAGCATCCTGTTCCGTCGCTGCATCTGCTTTCTCCTTGCTTTTCCCTTGCGGGATCGAGTGCGGCCGCAGTGTAGACCCGTCCGGCGGCCGGGGCACCCCGGGACGTGCCCCTCCGTTCGCCGGTCCCTAGATTGGTCCGGGGGGAAAGGGAGGTTTCCGCGTGGCCCAGCTCGACCGGTTCTTCGGCGTCCTGGTGGAGAGGGGCGCCCGGGAACTCCGCCTTGCCGCGGACCGGGCCCCGGTCTTCGTGTTCCCCCACGGCCCCCGGGCCGCGTCGTCCGCGCGGCCTTCCGGCCGCCAGGTGCTGGCGCTCCTCGCCGAGGTGCTCCCCCCCGAGGCGCTCGCGACCTTCCACCAGCACGGCCACCTGGCCGTCACCCTGGACCGGCCGGGCATGCCGTCCCTGGAACTGGAGCTGAACGGGCCCCCGGACCGGCCGGTCGCGGTGATCCGGCCGGCCGGCGGGGAACCCGCCGGCGGGGCCCCGGCGGCCTCCCCCGCGGCCGCCACCCCCCCGGCGCCGCCAGCGTCCCCGGAGGCGGCCGCCACCCCGCCGGCACCGGCAGTGGACGAGTCCCCCGAGGCGGCCGCGGTTCCCCCACCACCCGGCATCTCCCCGGTTCCGGGGGCGGCCGCCCCCGGGCCATCCGCCGCTCCCCCGGCCCCGGAAGACCCGGGGCCCGTCCCGGGCCCGGAATCCCCGCCGATCGACGCCCTGTTCCGGGAGATGGTTTCCCGGGGCGCCTCCGACCTGCACCTGTCCAGCGGGGAGCGGCCGATGCTCCGGGTGGACGGGGGGATGGTCCGGGTGGACGGCTGGCCGGTCCTCGGCCCGGACCGGGTGATGGAGCTGCTCGAGCCGATCGTGCCCGCCAGGAACCGCGAGGAGTACGAGCAGACCTCCGACACCGACTTTGCCTACGAGATCCCGGGCCTCGCCCGCTTCCGGGCGAACCTCTTCCGCGACCGCAAGGGACCGGGGGCCGTCTTCCGGGTCATCCCCTCGAAGATCCTCACCGCGGAGGACCTCGGCCTCTCTTCCCACATCCTCGACCTCTGCCGGCTGACCAAGGGGCTGGTCCTCGTCACCGGCCCCACCGGCTCGGGGAAGTCGACCACCCTGACGGCCCTCATCGACCACATCAACACGATCCGGCACGATCACATCATCACGATCGAGGACCCGATCGAGTTCGTCCACGAGAACCGCAACTGCCTCGTCAACCAGCGGGAGGTCGGGACCCACACCGGCTCGTTCAAGCGGGCGCTCCGCGCCGCCCTCCGCGAGGACCCGGACATCGTGCTGGTCGGCGAGATGCGCGACCTCGAGACGATCTCGATCGCCATCGAGACCGCCGAGACGGGACACCTCGTCTTCGGCACCCTCCACACGACGACCGCGGTCTCGACCGTCGACCGGATCATCGACCAGTTCCCGGCCGACCGGCAGGCGCAGGTGCGCATGATGCTCTCGGAATCCCTCAAGGGCGTCATCTCCCAGACCCTCTGCCGGAAGATCGGCGGGGGGCGGGTCGCCGCCCTCGAGGTCCTGATCGGGATCCCCTCGGTGGCGAACCTGATCCGCGAGGGGAAGACCTTCCAGATCCCCTCGATCATGCAGACCGGCAAGCGGTTCGGGATGATCACCCTGAACGAGGCCCTGCTGAACCTGGTGCGGGAGGAGAAGATCACCGCCGAGGAGGCCTGGACGAAGGCGGTGGACAAGACGACGATGCTCGATGCCCTGCGCCGGGAAGGATGCGACGTCTCCTTCGTCGAGTCGGCCCGGGAGCCCGCCCCGGCCTGAGCGGCGGGCGGGGCCGGGGCCCCCGGCCGGGCCCCCTACTCCCCCGGGAGGCCCGGCTCCTCCCCGCCACCCGGGCCGGAGCCGAGGTCGACCAGCTCGATGCCCAGCTGCCGGGCGAAGTCCAGGATCCGGTCGTCGCGGTAGAACTCGCCGTAGTAGATGCGCCGGATGCCGGCGTTGGCGAGGAGCTTGAAGCAGTGCCAGCAGGGGCTGGCGGTGACGTAGATCTCCGCCCCCTCGATCCGCACCCCGTTGCGCGCCGCCTGCACGATGGCGTTCGCTTCCGCGTGGACCGTGCGCACGCAGTGGCCGTTCTCCATCAGGTGACCGACCTCGTCGCAGTGGGGCAGGCCGCGGATGGACCCGTTGTAGCCGGTGGAGAGAATCGTCCTGTCCCGCACGATCACCGCCCCCACGTGCTTCCGGTCGCAGGTGCTGCGGGTCGCCACGACCCGGGCGATGCGCATGAAGTAGGTGTGCCAGTCGGCCCGCCGCTCGGCCATCCGGATCCCTCCTCTTGCCCCCGGCGCGGGGATGGAACATTTTGAAGGTGACGAGGGGCGGGGTCGAGCCCCGCCGGAGGAGGTCCGCGTGCGAACCGAGGAGCCGATCCCCCTGGCGGCCCCGGACATCGGGGACGAGGAGATCGCGGCGGTCCTGGAGGTCCTCCGCGACCGGCACCTCAGCCTGGGGCCCCGCCTGCCGGCCTTCGAGCGGGCGGTGGCGGAGACGGCGGGAGTGGCCGAGGCGGTGGCGGTCTCCTCCGGGACGGCGGCCCTGCACCTGGTCGTGCACGCCCTGGGCATCGGTCCCGGCGACGAGGTCGTCACCACCCCGTTCTCCTTCATCGCCTCGAGCAACTGCCTGCTGTTCGAGGGGGCGACGCCGGTCTTCGCCGACATCGACCCGGTCACCTGGGACCTGGACCCCGCGGCGGCGGAGGCGGCGGTCACGCCCCGCACGCGGGCCATTCTCCCGGTCCACGTCTTCGGTCGCCCCTGCCCCGTGCCCCGCTACCTCGCGATCGCGGCGCGCCACGGGCTCGAGGTGATCGAGGACTCGTGCGAGGCGATCGGGACCCTGCTCGACGGGAGGATGGCGGGGACCTTCGGCCGGGCGGGGGCGTACGCCTTCTACCCGAACAAGCAGGTGACCACCGGCGAGGGGGGCGTGGTCGTCACCGACGACCGGGACCTGGCGCGGGTGCTCCGCTCCCTGCGGAACCAGGGCCGGGGCGAGGACGGGGGCTGGCTGGCCCACGAGCGGCTCGGCTGGAACTACCGCATCCCGGACATCCTCTGCGCCCTCGGCACCGTCCAGGTGCGGCGCCTGCCCTCCTTCATTGCCGCCCGGCAGCGGGTCTTCGACCTGTACCGGCACCACCTCGCGGGGATCGAGGAGATCGTGCTCCCCGCGCCCCCCCGGGAGAACGAGCGCATCTCCTGGTTCGTCTACGTGATCGCCCTGCGGGAGGGAGAAACGCGGGAACGGCGGGACGCCGTCCTGCGGGAACTCTCCCGGCGGGGCATCGGCTGCCGGAACTACTTCGTTCCGATCCACCTCCAGCCGTTCTACCGGGAGCGGTTCGGGTTCCGGGAGGGGATGTTCCCGGTGACCGAGTCGGTGGCGGCCCGGACGATCGCCCTGCCCTTCTTCAACCGGCTGGAGGAGGAACAGGTCGCCCGGGTGGCCGCGGCCCTGCGGGAGGCCCTGGACGCCACCCGGGGCCTCTGACCGTCGCCGCCCTCAGGCCCCCGGCGCCCGGTTGCGCGACCACCGGGGGTGGGTGATCCGGTACTTCTGGATCTTGTAGTTCATCACGCGGCTGCTGATCCCGAGGAACCTGGCGGCATCCTTCTGGACCCAGTCGTTCATCCGCAGTGCCTCGAGGATCGCCATCTTCTCGATCTCCTCGAGGGGGATCCCTTCCGGCGGCAGGCGCAGGATGCTGCCCAGCCGGCCCTGTTCCTCGGGACGGTTGCCGCCGAGGGCGATGTCCCGCGGCTCGATGATCTCCCCGTCCGACATCAGGACCGCCCGCTCGATCGTGTTCTCCAGTTCGCGGATGTTCCCCGGCCAGTTGTAGCGGGTGAGGACCCGGAGGGCCCCCGGGGAGAAGCCCCGCAGGGGCTTCTTCATGTCCCGGGCGAACCGCTCGAGGAAGGTGGTGGCCAGGGGGATGATGTCCTCCTTCCGTTCCCGCAGCGGGGGCATCCGGATCGTCACCACGTTGAGCCGGTAGTAGAGGTCCTCGCGGAATTCCCCGGCCTCGATCGCCTCCTCCAGGTCCCGGTTGGTGGCGGCGATCAGGCGGACGTCGGAGCGGATCGTGCGCGTGCCGCCCAGGCGCTCGAACTCGCGTTCCTGGAGCACCCGGAGGACCTTCGCCTGGGTGGCGAGGGACATCGTCCCGATCTCGTCGAGAAAGAGGGTGCCCTCGTTCGCCAGCTCGAAGCGCCCGATGCGCTGGCGATCGGCCCCGGTAAAGGCCCCGCGCTCGTGCCCGAACAGCTCCGATTCCAGCAGGTTCTCCGGCAGGGCCGCGCAGTTGACCTTGACGAACGGCCCCTCCTTCCGCGCGGAGTTGCGGTGGATCGCCTCCGCGATCAGCTCCTTCCCCGTACCGGTCTCCCCGAGGATGAGAACCGTGGCGTTCGACGGCGCCACCTTGCGCACGATGTCGAAGATCCGCCGCATCGCCGGGCTCTCGCCGACGATATTGTCGAAGCTGTGCACCAGTTCCCGGCGGTCGGCCAGCAGGAGCCGGGTGAGCAGGCGGCGGTGCTCCAGCGCCCGTTCCGCCTTGAGCTCGAGCTCCTCCAGCTGGAACGGCTTCTGGATGTAGTCGTAGGCCCCGAGCCGCATCGCCTCGACGGCGCCTTCCACCGTGCCGTACGCGGTGATCATGATCACCGCCACCTGGTCGTTGACCATCCGGATCCGGCGGACCAGCTCGAGCCCGTCCATTCCGGGCATCCTGTAGTCCGTGATGACCAGGTCGAAGAGCTGGGCCCGCACTTCCTCGAGGGCCTGCTCCCCGTCCGCCGCCTCGACGACCTCGTGCCCGGCGTCCCGGAACGCCTCCGCGATCCCCTCCCGCAGGTTTCGCTCGTCCTCGGCGACGAGGATCTTCCGCATCACTCCACTCCGCTTCCCGGGCCGCCCGCGCCGGCGGGGTCGCCGGCGGGCAACCGCACGATGAAGGCCGCCCCCTCCCCGGGCCGGGACCGGACGTCGATGATGCCATGGTGGCACTCGACGATCTTCCGGGCCAGCGCGAGGCCGATGCCCGAGCCTTCCCGCTTGGTCGTCACGAAGGGGTAGAAGACCTTTTCCAGCACCTCGGGATCGATCCCGGGGCCGGTGTCCCGGATCTCGGCCTCCACGGCCCCGGGGACGCAACCGGGCCGCGCCACGGCGCGCACGGACACGGTCACCCGCCCCTCGTTGTGCATCGCCTCGCAGGCGTTGACCAGCAGGTTGACGAAGACCTGCCGCAGGTGGTTCCCGTCCACCGCCACCGGCGGCGCCGCCGGATCGTACCGCCGGACCACCGTGACCCCCTTCGCGTCGCACCGGGCCAGGGCCTCCTCGATCGCGGCGTCGAGCAGCGGCGGGAGGGCCTGCAGCTTGCGCTCCAGGCGGATGGCCCGGGCGAACTCGAGGGCGTGGGTCACCGTCCGGCCGACCCGCGCCACCTCGCCGGCGATCTTCTCCACCAGGCGTCGTTCCTCGTCCCGGTCCTGCAGCTTCCGCCGCAGGAGGGTGGCGGTGACATCGATGGACGCCAGGGGGTTCCGGATCTCGTGGGCGAGGGACGCCGCCATCTGGCCGAGGGCCGCCAGCCGGTCCCGCAGCCGCTCCTGCTCCTCCTGGCGCTCGACCTGGGTCAGGTCCTTGAAGAAGAGGGCGATCCCCTCCGGGCCGTCGTCGCCGGGAATGGTGCTCACGGTGAAACCGATCGTCCGGCCGTCGTCCTCCCGCGACCGGATCTCCATCTCCGCCCGGTTCGGCAGGTGGCTCATCTCGAGGGAGGCCCGGAGCACCTCGGCCAGCCGCGGGTGCCGGGCCAGCACGTCCTCCACCGGACGGCCCGGCTCCACCGGCCCGTCCAGGTCCAGGATCTGGCGGGCGATGTCGTTGACCGTGACGACGAGGCCGTCACGGTCGATCGTCATCACGCCGCACCGCATCCCCTCGACGACGCGCCGGAAGAATGCGTCGGTGGCCGCCGCCCGCACCGTCTCGCCCGGCACCAGGGACACGTCCTCCCCCTCCCGGCCCACCTCCCCCGGGTCGAATCTCGGGGTCCAGGCCCCGCCGGTCAAGGGGACCGATCCCGCGCGGCCGTGGGGAGCGGCCGCCCCTGCCCCCGGTCCTCCCGGGCCCGGCGCAGGTGCTCCTCGAGGAGGGCCCGGTCCTCCCCGTCGATCACCCCGTCCCCGTTGGGATCCCAGCGCAGGCGGTAGAGGGGGTCGCCCCGCGTGACGCCGAAGAGCGACTCCACCGGACCCAGGTCGGCCTCGTCGACCCGGCCCGAACCGTCCAGGTCGAGGACCTCGGGGTGCCGGGCGAAGAACTCCTCGGCCTTGCGCACCGGGTTGACCACCGTGACGTCCCCGGGACGGAGGACCAGGTCCCGGTCGGCCCGCACCTCGAGGACGAGGAGATCGTGGCGGACCACGGTGGCCTCCAGCACCCGGACCCCCCGGGGACGCAGGATGACCTCCGCGCCGTCGGCGAAGTTGACGCCGTGGAGCGAGACCCAGGAGCGCCGGCCGGCCTTGATCTCTCCCTCGATCTCCCGGACCTCCGGCGCGGGGAAGGTGACGAGCTCGGCGCTCGGCTTCCGCGCCCGGTTCCCGAACCGATCGTAGGGCCGCAGGCGCACCCGGTAGAGGCGGCCGTCCTCGAGCCCGGAAAGGTAGATGCGCGGCTCCTCCCCCGCGTCCAGGACCTGGAGCAGGTGGCCGTCGGCGTCGAGCAGCTCCACGTCGTAGCCGGCCGTCATCTCGTCGGTGGCGGGCGCCCAGGTGAGGCTCAGGTTCCCGGCGAACCCGGGAGCGCCGGCGGCCAGGCACGCCACCGCGGCGAGCACCGCGAGGAAGGAAAGGCGCGGGGTCGTTCTCATGGCACGGTCCTCCATCACTCGGCCACCGCGAGGGTCTCGCCCATCCCCTCGGCGGAGACCTCGGTGGAGAACGGGACCTTCAGCTTGCGGGGCCTGCGGATGACGGTGACGCCGTCTCCCACCTCGAGCCGCACGCCCGCCCTGCCGGTGCGGATGACCAGCTTGTACCTGCGGCCCGGCGCGAGGGGAGTCGCGGGGTGCAGGACCACCGTGCGCGGGTCGCCCTCGGCGAGGGACGGCGCCTCGGCCAGGGAGACCGCCTTCTTCCCCCGCTTGATGCGGAACACCGTCGTGTTCAGGGATTCCTTCGCCACCGGGTGGGGGAAGGTGATCCGGAACTCGGCATCCACCGGGACCGCGGAGTTCTCCGGGGGAAGTTTCCGGGCGACGACGAGCTCGCCGGACCCGTCGGTCTCCGGGAGGACCCACCGCACCTCGGCGAGGCCGTCCTCGGCGGTCCAGCCGGGCGCCGTGCACCACTTCTCCCCGACGAACAGGTCGCCGTGCCCGGCCGCCTCGAGGCGCCGCCGGACCTTCTTGCCCTTGATCCGCACGCAGGTGACGTAGGTCGCACCCGCCTCGAGCGGCCGCGCCAGGTCGAGGACGACCGTGCGGCCCCCGTTCGCGAAGCGGGGCGACCCCGCGGCCAGCGGCACCGGCTTCTTCTTCGCCCGGACCAGGAACATGGCCGCCAGCTCGTCGGGGGAGAACACCTCCGCCAGGGGACTCATGTCCCGGTCGAAATCGACCGTCACGCTGGCGAGGGTGAGGGGCACCCCGGTGTCCCCGGCCGCGGGATGGCTGCCCGTGACCGAGGCGGTCCCGGCATCGGGAGAGTCGTTCCCGGCCACGCGGAAGCCGGTCCCCTGCCGCCAGTCCTGCTCCAGCGGGTTGCCGGCAAGGTCCGCCACTCCGCCGGAACCGCCCCGGACGTGGACCCGGTAGGTCTTCCCGGCGGCCAGCGGGCTGGCGGGAACAATCGTCACCGTCGAGCCGTCGACCCGGGGCGAGCCGGTGTCCTGGGCCACCGCCCGGCCGGACTCGTCGAGAAGGCGGACGGTCCGGGTGGTCACCGTCGCCGGGTCCACCGCCTCGGAGAACCGCACCACGGGACGGACGGTGGCCGGGACGCCGGTCGCCCCGTCGGCCGGTTCGGCTCCGGTCACCGTCGGCGGCGTGTCGTCGACCTCCTTCTTCACCACCTCGAACGCCCGGGAACGGGTCCCGTAGACCCAGGGATGGCTCGCCGGGTCGGAGTACGTGATGTCCGGGTTTTCCACCGTCAGCGCGACCCACCCCGGGTCGGCGTCGGCGGAGGCGCTGATCGTGACCCGGATCCTGGTGCAGGACTCGACCACCGTGTCCCGCACCGTGACCCCCGGCCAGGAGACCCTGACCCGGGCCGGGGGCCGGGCGGGGTTGCCCTCCTCGCCGGGATAGAAGTTCGTCCCGGTGATCGTGAACGTCACCGTCTGGTCCTGCTCGAGGGAGGCGGGCGAGACCGACGTGATCTCGGGGCGGGGCCAGCCGACCACCCGGTTGCTGTCCGCCGGGCTCTCGAGCCCTCCCGAGTCGTAGGCCCGGACCGCGAAGTACCAGGTCGTGCAGTTGGCGAGCCCGGTGACGGTGGCGCTGGTCACCTTCCCCACGTCCTTCGACTGGTCGTGGGAACCGGGGGTGCGTCCCCAGTAGACCCGGTAGCCGGCGACGTCGGCGTCGGAAACGGCGTTCCAGCGCAGGGACACGGTCCCCGCGAGGGACGGCAGCGAGAGCAGGAGCAGCGCCACGACGGCGACCGGGACGACGCCCCGGCCGGTTCCCGTGCAGGACCTCCTCGGATGGCTCACTGGTCGGCTCCCCTCTCCTCCTCCCCGGCAGACAGCGGACCTCCGTGGCTCCTTGAGCAACCTTCGTTCCAACTCCCCGCGCCCGTCGCGCGAAGCCCGCAACACCCCTGGTTGCCGCAACTTGGGCACCTCCCGTTCGCCTGCCGCGACCCGCGCGGGTTCCGTTTTCGTAATCCCTCTTGCAGGGGCGGGCGGACCGGCGGCGGAGCCCCGGAACCGGAACGCGGCGGGGGCGGGGATGCCCTCCCCGCCCCCGTCTCGTCCCCGCCGGGACGGCGTCAGTGGACGTCGGACCGGTGCAGCCCGGACACGGTTCCCGGCGGGAGGTTCTCGGTGGTGAACCCCTCGGACTGGGTCCAGGTCGAGTCCATCGGGTTCCCCTCCCGGTCCTTGACCCCGTTCGGCCCGCCGATGACCCGGACCCGGTAGCGGGTGCGTTCCGCGAGGGCACGGGCCGGCGTGATCGTCACCGTCTTCCCGTCCGAGGAGAGCGCCGGGGAACCGCTCGCCTGGGCCACCGGCTTCCCGTCCGGGTCCAGGAGCTGGACGGTGTCCGGCGTCACCGAGGCCGGGTCCAGGGGCTCCGAGAAGAACACCTTCGGGTGTACGTCCACGTCGACCCCCGTGGCCCCGTCCGCCGGGTCGGTCCCGGTGACCGAGGGCCCTTCCGTGTCCGCCGCGTTCACCGTGAAGAGCCCGACCCCGGTGCCGAAGCTCCGGTCCGGGTTCGTGACGGTCACGTTCCGGGCCCCCGTGGGAGCGTCGGCGGCGATCTCGATGTCCACCGACAGCTCGTTGCACGAGACGAACCGGGTGGCCAGGACGGTGATCCCCTCTCCCGAGAACTCGACGGTCGCCCCGTCGTCGAACGACTCGCCGGTCACGGAAACGGTCAGGCGCTGGCCCTGGTCCCCGGAGGACGGGTCCGTGGACCGGACCACCGGGCGGGGCAGGCCGACAAGCTCGTCGGAATAGGCATCCGACTCGAGCCCCCCGGTGTCGTAAGCCTTCACGGCGATGTAGTACCGGGTGCACGGATCGAGACCGGTGAGGGTCGTCGAGGTGACGTTCCCCACGTCCTTCGAGTGGTCGTACTGCCGGGACGCCGTTCCCCAGTAGACCTTGTATCCCGCCACGTCCTGGTCGGACACGGGATCCCACGCGATCGAGATCGTGCCGGCGTGGGCGAGGCCGGCGGCGAGCACGGCGAGCACGAACAGGATCGGGGCGAAACGGAAACGGCGCATCGGGTCCTCCTCCTGGGTCGGGGCCTGCCCGGCCGGGACCGGCCGGGACGGGCGGAGGACACCAGGGGCAAGGCCCGTGCCAGATGCCTCTCGAGATATTTCAAGCATTCCAGAACAGGATCGGATGCTCCCGGAAAAGAGAACGCCTCCCGGAAGGGGGGTTCGGGGAAGACGGATCCCGAATTCGTAATCCCCCCCTCGCCCCCCGCATGGTGCGGGAGGTGCGCCGGGAAAGGGGGCGGCAACTGCAAGAGTGACCCCGCCCGGCGCGGCCGGGGCGGTCACCGGCGCCGGCAGGGCCTTTTCCTCCGACCGGTCACGCCTGCGCGGACGATCGCCGGCGGATGATCGGCGCCCTGGCGGGGCCTTTTCCCCCGACCGGTCACTCCCTCCCTCCGCCCCGGTTTCCGGCGCACCTTCCACCTGTTGTCCCCCACCTTCTCCCGCCGGCCGGTTGGACGACGACCGCGCGGCGAACCGCCGGGCAGCGGCCGACTCCGGCGAGCCGCGCGAGACCCGGCAGTCGCGGGGGCCGGAGCGCCGAAGACCAGCCGCGCAGCGGCGGCGGCACGCAGCGCCAGGAGCAGGTCCGAGAGGCCGCCGTGGAGCAGCCGACTCCGGCGAGCCGCGCAAGACCCGGCAGTCGCGGGGTACCGAGCGCCGAAGACCAGCCGCGAACCGGCGGCGGAGCGCATCGCTCGTGGCGAACCGGCCGCCGCGAATTCGGGCGGCGCGCCCGGCCGGCGGCCTGCGAGCCGCCAGGCGCGGAGGAGCCCGCGACCGCTGCGGGTCGAGCCGGCGAGACGGCCGGAGGCCGCCCCCGGCGGTTCCCGACCTCGCCGAACCGCCACCGCAACCGGCGCCGCGGGTCCCCGGCTCCGAGAACGGGCGGGATAACCCCGATTCCGGCAGGGAGGGTGTCGGATAACCGGGCCTGTGGCAG
>CAZOTT010000018.1:0-21095 GCA_964582785.1 uncultured Acidobacteriota bacterium
AACGATGACCACGAGGCCTGCGCCGCGGGGCGCGACGCTCCCGGCGGTCCTCCTGCTGGCCTTCCTTCTCGCCGGCTGCGGGGGGACGGAGAGGACGCCCGAGGTGGAACTCCGGGTGCCGGTTGCCGTGGCGCCGGTGAAGACCGGGTCCGTCGAGGACGAGATCGTCGCCACCGGCACCCTCCGGACCGCCGAGGTGGCGACGCTGCGGGCCGAGACCACGGGGGTCCTCGTCTTCGGCAGGAACCACGACGGCCGCCGGTGGCGGGAGGGGGACCGGGTCCGGGCGGGAAACCTGGTCGCCGAGATCACCGGCGACGACGTGCGGGTCCAGGCGCGGACCGAGGCGACGAGGCAGCGGTACGAGGCGGCGCTGCGGGACTACGAGTCGAAGAAGAAGCTCTACGCCGACGGGTTGATCGCCGAGCTGGAGCTCGAGCAGGCGGAGGCGACCCTCGCCGAGGCGAAGATCGCCTGGGAGCAGAGCCGGGTGACGGAGACGAAGGCGCGGATCGTCTCTCCCCTGGACGGCGTGATCCTCGAGATCGCCCGGGACCCGAAAGGTGACGTCCTGGCGGACGGGGTCCGGGTGGGGGCGGGGATCACCGTCGCACGGGTCGCCCCGGTCGACACGCTGCTGGCGGACGTGGACCTGGTCGGCCCGGACATCCGCCGGGTGCGCGTCGGCCAGGTCGTCCGCCTGCGGTACCGGGCGTGGGATGACCGGGAGTTCCGGGGGAGGGTCCTGCGCCTGGCTCCCGAGGTCGACCCGGAAACCCGGACGTTCCGCGTCGAGGTGGCCGTCGCGAACCGGGAAGGACTGCTGCGCCCCGGGATGTTCGTCGAGGCACGGATCCTGGTCGAGCGGCGGGAGGACGTGCCGGTCGTCCCCCGGGACGCCGTCGTCGAACGGGGCGGTCGCCGGGTCGTCTTCGTCCTGGACGGGCAGCGGGTGGCGGCGCGGCCGGTGAAGCTCGGCCTCGGGAACGACGACATCGTGGAGGTGCGGGAGGGACTCCGGCCCGGCGAGAGGATCGTCGTCCGGGGGCTCGAGACGCTGACGGACGGGACCCCGGTCCGGGTCACCGAGGGCTGAGGGGTGGAGTCGCTGGCCCGCTTCGCGGTGCGGCGCCCGGTGGCGGTCACGGTGCTGGCCGCCGCCGTCGTCCTGCTCGGCGTCGTCGCCGCCGGGCGGCTGCCGGTAGACCTGCTGCCGGACCTGCAGAGCCCCACCGTCGTCGTTTCCCTCCGGGCCGGCGACCGGCCCCCCCTCGAGATGGAGCGCCTCTACGGTGAGCAGCTCGAGCGCCGGCTGTTCACCGTGCAGGGGATCCGCGACGTTTCCCAGGTGGCGCGCACCGGGCGGCTCGTGGCCACGGTGACGTTCTCCTGGGAAACGGACATGGACCTGGCGCTGGTCGAGGTCCAGAAGGCGGCGGGCCCGCTGGCTGCCGACCCCGACGTGGACGAGCTCATCGTGCGGCGCTTCGACCCGCGCCAGGCGCCGATTCTCGAGATCGGCATGCTCGCCGCGCCCGGCGGGGGCCCGCGGCTCGTGGAGCTCCGCCGCCTGGCCCGGCGGCAGGTGGCGCCCGCCCTCGAGCGGCTCCCCGGGGTGGCCGAGGTCCGGGTGCTCGGCGGCCGGGAGCCGGAGGTGCGGGTCGAGGTGGACCCGTACCGGCTGGAGAGCTGGGGTCTCGATCTCGGCACGATCGCTTCGCGCCTGCGGGCGGCCAACGTGGACATCGACGCCGGAACGCTGGAGGAGGGCGACACGGTCTACGTGGTCCGGGGGATCTCGCGCTTCCGCGACCTCGACGACCTCCGCCGGGTCGTGCTCGCCTTTCGCCGGGATGCCGCCGGCCGCCGCGTCGCCGTCCGGGTGCGGGACGTGGCCCGGGTGAGCCGGGCCGAGAAGGAGATCTCCCACCTGGTACGGGTGAACGGCCGGGAGGGCGTGGCCCTCCAGGTCTACAAGGAGGCGGGGGCGAACACGGTGGCCGTCAGCCGCGAGGTCCACCGGGCCCTTCGCCGCGCGCGGCGGGACCTGTCCCGGGCCCGGTTCGTGGTGGTCGCGGACGAGGCCCGCTACGTACGCCGGGCGATCCGGGACGTGGAGAGCGCCGCCCTCGTCGGAATCCTGCTCGCGGTCCTCGTCCTCGTCGTCTTCCTCCGCTCGGCGGCCCCGACGCTCCTGGTGTCGGCCGCCGTCCCGGTGTCGCTCCTCGCCACCCTCTTCCTGATGGGGCTGGCGGGGGAGTCGCTCAACGTGATGACCCTGGGCGGGCTGGCGCTGGGGGCGGGCATGCTCGTCGACAACGCGATCGTCGTCGTCGAGGCGATCTGGCGCCGGCTGGCCCGCGGCGCGGATCCCGCCACCGCGGCCGCCCGGGGGACGGGGGAGGTCGCGGGGGCGATCGTCGCCAGCACCCTGACGACCTGCGTGGTCTTCCTGCCGATCCTCTTCCTGCGCGGTTTCGCCGCCCGGCTGGTCGGCGGCCTGGCCTTCACCGTCGTCGTCTCCCTGCTGGCCTCTCTCGGGGCGGCGGTCCTGCTCGTTCCGGCCCTGGCCCGCTGGTTCCTTCCCCGGCGCCGGGCCGCGGGCCTGGACCCCGGGGCCCGGGCCGTGACGCGGCTCGTCGACCGCCTGCTGGCACGCCCGCTCCTCGTCGTGGCCCTCGCGGTGATCGCCACCGGGGTGGCGGCGCTCGGGCTCCGGTCCCTGGGAACCCGGCTCCTTCCCCCCGCGGATCCGTCCCGGCTCGTCGCCCGGGTGGTCGGTCCGCCGGCCCAGGGGGTCCGGGGGACGGCCCGGGCCGTCGAGGTTCTCGAGGACGTGCTGGGGCGGGCGGCCGGCGGACGGCTGGAGGCCACCCTGGCGGAAGTGGGCCGGGTCCCGGAAGACGACCGGCTGGTCCGGGAGGAGGCGGCGGAGGAGAACACGGCACGGGTCGTCGCCCGCCTGCCCGCGGAGGGCCCCGGGGCGCGGGAGGTGATCGCGGCCGCGGCGCCGGCCGTCGGCCGCCTGGCGGGCCAGCGGGTCACCTGGGAACTGGGCAGCACCGGGGTCGCGCGCACCCTCGGTACGGGGGGACCGCCGCTGGTCGTCGAGATCGCCGGGCTTTCCCTGCCGGAAATCCGCCGCGCGGCGTCGCGCCTCGCGGGGGCCCTCGCGGCCCGGGACGAGCTGTGGAACGTCCGCTCGTCCCTCGAGGGCGGGCCCCCGCGGATTCTCGTCCGCCTGGACCCGGGCCTGGCGGACGCCCTCGGGGTGTCCCTCGGGGACGTCACCGACACCCTCTCCGCGGCGCTGGACGGCAGGCGCGTGACGACCTTCGTCGAGGGTGACGAGGAGGTGGACGTCGTCCTGCGGGTTCCGGGAACCTCCGCCGATCGCCTCGGCCGCCTGGTGCTCCGGCTGCCCGGTGGCCGCAAGGTGGCCCTGGCCGACGTGGCGACCCTCGAGGTCCGCGAGGGCGAGCGGGAGATCCGGCGGCGGGACCAGCACCGGGTGGCCCTCGTCACCGCGCGGCCGGCGCGGGGGGTCCCGCTCCCCCGGGCCCGCGCCGCGGTGAAGGCGGTCCTCGACGGGTTCTCCTTCCCGCCCGGGGTCCGTGCCCGCCTGGCGGGCCGGGAGGAGGAGCGGGCGCGGACCATCCGGGAGCTCTCCCTCGCCCTCCTGCTCGCCGTCCTGCTGGTGCTGATGGTGCTGGCGGGTTCCTTCGAGTCGCTGGTCCACCCGCTGACGGTCCTGGCGGCGATCCCGTTCTCCCTCGTCGGGGTCGCCCTGGTGCTCGTGCCGGCGGGCCGGCCGATCGGGGTGATGGCCCTCCTGGGCCTGGTCCTGCTCGCGGGGATCGCGGTGAACGACGCGATCCTCCTCGTGGCCACCGCCCGGCGTCTCATCGCGGAGGGAACGCCGCGGCGGGCTGCCCTGGCCCGTGCCGCGGGGATCCGCTGGCGACCGATCCTGATGACGACCGCGACGACCGTGCTCGCGATGATCCCGCTCGCCGTCGGCGGAGGGCCGGGGGCCGAACTGCGGACCCCGCTGGCGGTCACCGTGATCGGTGGGCTCGTGGCGTCGACGACCGCGTCGATCCTGGTCGTGCCGTGCCTCTACCTGGTGCTGGACCGGGTCGTGCGGCGCGGGCGGGACGGGGGCGAGGACGGCCCGCGATGAGCCTGCTCGGCCTGCCGGTGCGGCGCCCGGTGGCCACCGCGATGGTCTTCTGCGCCCTCGTCCTCCTGGGGGTGGCCGGGGCCCTGGTGCTTCCCGTCGAACTCCTGCCGCCCCTCGCCGGGGAAACCCTCTGGGTGACGTTCGTCCGTCCCGGCAGCGAACCCGAGGTCGTGGAGCGGGAACTCCTGATCCCCCTCGAACGCCGGGTGCTCGAGCTGGAGGGCGTCCGCGAGACCCGGGGGCGGGTGGAGGGATCGGCGGGCAGCCTGCAGGTCACGTTCGAAACCGGGACGAACACCCGGGTGCGGCAGCTTGAGCTGCAGCGCATCGCCGCGGATCTCGCGCGGTCCCAGCCCCGGGGCACCTCGGTGGACGTGAACGCCTTCGATCTTTCCGAGATGAGCCGGTTCGTCCTGGTGGCCAGCGTCTCCGGAGGCGGTGACCCGGTGGCCCTGCGTCACCTGGTGGAGACCGAGATCGCCCCCCGCCTCGAGGCGGTCCCCGGGGTTGCCCGGGTCCGGGTGATGGGCGCCGCCCCCCGCCAGGTGACGGTCACCCTGGACGAGGACCTGGCGGCCGCCCTGGGGGTGGACCCGGACCGGGTCCGCGCGGCGCTGCTGCGGGCCTCGGCGCGGATGGCCTGGGCCGGCAACCTGCGGTCCGGTTCGGAACGGCGTGCGGTCCTCGTCGACGGACGCCCGCGCGGCCTCGCGTCCCTGGAGCGCGTCCTGGTGGACCCGGCCCGGGGGGTCCGTCTCGGTCACGTGGCACGGGTGGAACTCGGGGCGGGCCGCCGGGAGAGCGCATTCCTGGTGGACGGCCGGCCCGGGGTGGGACTCGTGGTGTTCAAGGACGAGGAAGGGAACCTGGTCCGGGTCGGCCGGGCCCTCCGGGCCCGGCTCGATCGCCTCGGCAGGGAGTTCGCGCCCCGCGGCATCCGGTTCGTCGTCGGCACCGACGCCGCCCGGATGGTGGAAAACCAGCTCCGGCGCCTGGAACGGCTGGCCGCCGGCGGCTTCGTCGTCGCGCTGGTCGTCCTCTTCCTGTTCCTGCGGCAGCTCCGGGCGGTCCTGGTCGTGGCGATCGCCGTGCCGGTCAGCCTCCTGCTGGCCCTCGCGGGGCTCTACCTGCTCGGGGATTCCCTCAACCTCGTCACCCTGTTCGGTCTCGCCGTGGGGATCGGGATGCTGGTGGACAACTCGATCGTCGTCCACGAGGCGGTCCAGCGGCGCCTGGAGCGGGGAGACGACGAGGAACGCGCCGCGGTGGGAGGAGTGCGGCGCACCGTGCGCGCCATCCTGGCGGCGAGCGCGACGAACGCGGTGGTCTTCCTGCCCCTGGCCTTCCTCGACCTGGGGGACTCGATGGTCCGGTCCCTGCTGGGCCTCGTGGCGGTCTCGATCCTGCTGCCGCTTTTCGGGTCGGTTCTCGTCGCGATCGGGCTCGTGCCCCTCCTGGCCCGGTACCTCGCCGCTCCCGCCGCCCGGGCCCGGATCGCCGCCCTGCGGGAACGCCGCCGCCGCTTCGCCGGGCGGTTCCCCCCGGACCGGCTCCGCGAGGTGTTCGCCGCCCTGGTCGTTCTCTCGCTGCGGCGGCCGGCCCGCTGGCTGTCCTGGGCGTTCCTCGCCGTCCTGCTGACCGTCGTCATCGGGATCCCCCTGGTCGTGGTGGGCACCGCCGGCGGGCGCCAGGCCCCGCGGGCGGACCAGGCCCGGATCCGGGTGGAGTTCAGCCGGGACCGGCTTCCCCTCGCGCAGGCCACCGGCATCGTGCGGCGCCTCGAGGAGGCGGCGCGGCGGCTCCCGGGCGTGGAGCACACCGAGGCGCTGATCGACGAGCAGGGAGCGACGATGACCGTGCGCTTCGTCCCGGAGGAGCGGCGCCCGCCGGGACCGCTGGCGGCCCGGGTGCGGGAGGCGGTGGAGCGGGAGGCGCGGGCGATCGGCGGTGTCCGGACGCGGGACGCGGACAGCGCGGGGGGCCGGGGAGGGGGAGGAGACCCGGGACGGCGGCTGCTCGGGGCGGCGCCGCGGGAAATCACCATCACCGGCCCCGACGCGGAGCGGCTGCTGCGGGTCGCGGAGGAGGTCGCCGCCCGCCTCCGCGCCCTGCCGGAGGTCTCCTCGGCCTGGACCGATGTCCGGGAGCGGCGGCCGGTCCTGGACGTGCGGCCCGACGCGGTGACCCTGGAGGCGATGGGAATCACCCCGGACCTCGTCCTGCCCGTCCTGGCGACGGTTCGCCGGGAAGGGGTCCGGATGCGCACCGGGTGGGTCCTGCCGGACGGCCGCGAGATTCCCCTCGTCCTGCTGGGGAAGGAGCGTCCCCGCAGCCGGCTGGTCCGCCAGCTGGGCGACATCCCGGTCTCCACCCCCGCCGGCCCGGTGCCCCTGCGCGCGCTGGCCACGATCCGGAAGAACCCGGGGCCCCCGCCGATCGTGCACCACGACGGCCGGCGGGAGATCGCCGTCCGCTGGGCCTACCGGTGGGACGTTCCCGCCTCGGGCGAGGCGCGGCAGGCCGTGGAGCGCCGGGTGCGCGCGGCGGTCCGCAACGTCCACCTCCCGCCCGGCTTCGCCCTGGACACGGGCAGGGAAGAGGTAGCAACCGGCTGGTTCCGGAAGGTCCTGGTTCCCGTCGTCCTCCTGCTCTATGCCGTCCTCGCGGTCACGTTCGAGTCGCTGACCCTGCCGGTGCTCGTCCTGGTCGCCGCCCCCCTGACCCTGGTCGGGGCGGTGTGGGGCCTCGTGCTCACCGGCCTGCCGGCGGACATGATGGGGCTCTTCGGCGCCCTCGCGCTCCTCGGGCTCACGGTCAACCCGGCGATCCTGCTCGTGGACCGGATGCAGCAGCGGGTGCGTGCGGGGTTCGCCTCGCCGGCGGGGGCCGCCTGGGCCGCGGTCCGCGAGCGCGCGCGGCCCGTCCTGATGACCACCGCCACCACCGTCGCGGGCCTGTGGCCGATGTCGATTCCGACGGGGCGGGACATGGAGATCTGGCCTTCCTTCGCCGTCGTCGTGATGGGGGGGCTCGCCGCCTCCACGCTGATGACTCTCCTCGTCCTTCCCTCCGGGTTCGTCCTGCTGCGGCGCCTGGACCGGACCTTCGGCCGCCTCGGCCCCTGGGTGGTGACGGCCTGGCTGGCCCTCGTCGCGGGGACGATCGCTCCCCTCGTCGCCGGGGGCGTCCTGGAATCCCTGGCCTGGCAGCTGGTGACGACGGGGCTGGTGGCGGCCGGGTGGCTGGCCCTGCTCGCCCTGCTCTTCCGGCGGGAAGAGGCGCCCGCCCCCGACCTCTCCGGGGGCCCGCCGGCGGTGGACGTCCGTTCCCTCGAGAAGGTCTACGGCCGTCCGGGGCCCGTTTCCCTTGCCCTCGCCCTCCCGGAACGGGTCGCCCGGCGGGCCCTGGCCGCCGGCTGCGCACCCTTCGAACCCCGGGACGCCGTGCCCCCCCTGGCCTCGTCGCTCCTCCTGGCCGCGGCCGCCGCCTGGCTCGGGACCCACCTGTCCGCGTTCTTCTGGCGGACGGCCTGGCTGCTCCTCGCGGCGGCGGCGGGCGCCCGCGCCGCCCGGGAGGTGCGCCGCCTGCGGGGCAGGGCGGACGGCGCGGGGCGGGTGGAGCCCGGGGGGCCGGAAGGACTCGTCGCCTTCGCCCTTCCGTGGATCGCCCTCGTGCACCAGGCGGTGAACGACGTGGCCGTGCCCTGGATCGCCGGCGGCGACGCCTGGCCCGGGGGACGCATCGTGCTGCTCGCCGCCGCGGCGGTGCTGGTCGCGGGCGTCCAGGCCGGGAGGCGGACGGCGCTCCTCCTGGCGCGGGGCGAACTGGCGGAACGGCCCCGGGAGGGGCGGCTCCGGCTCGTCCGGGCGGGTTTCCGGCGTTTCTCCGCCCGCTGGTTCGGGTTCGACCTCCCCCGCCGGGAGGTGCCGGCCCTGCGTGGAATCACGTTCCGCGCTGAGAGGGGGATGGTCGGCATCCTCGGGCCGAACGGGGCGGGGAAGACGACCCTGCTGCGGATCCTCGCCGGCATCCTCGATCCCTCCCGCGGTTCCGTGCGGATCGGCGGCGTGCGGCTCCCGCTCCTGCGCCGGACCCTGGCCCGGTGGCTGGGATACCTCCCCCAGGAGTTCGGCCTGCCGGGCCACCTGACCGCCCGGCAGTACCTTTCGTACTGGGCGATCCTGTACGGCATCCGGCCCGCCGCCCGGCGCCGGGAGCGGGTCGAGAGCCTCCTCGCGGAGACGGGGCTCGCGGATCGCGCCGACGAACCGATCGCGGGGTACTCGGGGGGCATGCGGCAGCGGGTCGCGGTGGCCCGCACCCTGCTGCGCCTCCCGCCCGTCATCGTCGTGGACGAGCCGACGGTGGGGCTGGACCCCGGCGAGCGGATCCGGTTCCGCAATCTCCTGGTGCGCCTCGCGCGGGAGAGGGTGGTGCTGTTCTCGACCCACGTGGTGGAGGACGTGGCGGTCACCTGCCCCCGGGTCCTGGTCCTGGCCGGGGGCCGCATCACCTGGGACGGCCCGCCCGCGGACCTCGCCGGGATCGCGGCGGGCCGGTGCTGGGAGGTCCGGGTGACCGGGCCCGAGCCCGCCTGGCCACCCGGGGCGGTGGTGGTGGACCGCGTCCCGTTCCGGGAGGGGGAAACGGTGGTGCGGCTCCTCTCCGCCGGCGCTCCTCACCCGTCGGCGCGGCGCGTGGAACCCCGGCTCGAGGACGGCTACCTGTGGCTGATGCACCACGAAACGGAGGCCCTGCGATGACGGTCCGCGGAACGCTCGTCCGCGCGCGGGAGGCCCTGGGGGACGGGGTGGCACTCGTCCTTCTTTCCGCCCGCCGGACGTTCGGACGATGGACGCCGGTCCTGCCGTTCGTGCCGCTGACCTGGACGGCGTTCCAGGCCCTGCGCCTCCTGCTCGGCTGGCGACCCGGCTCGTTCCGGCCCGCGGACGTTCCGGTGTCCCTCCTCGGTCTCCCGCTCTCCCTGCTGGCCCTCGCCCTCGGCGTCCGCGTCATCGCGGGGGAGATCGAGGAGAGGACCCTCGAGGTCGCGTGGACGGTGCCTGGCGGCGCACGGAAGGTCTGGCTGGGAAAACTCGGTGCGGCCGTCGCCATCCTCGCCGCGGGGGAGGTCCTGCTGGCCGGGGCCACCTGGCTGTTCCTCGCGCCGTTCCCCTGGTCGGTAACGTGGACCGCGTTCCAGGCGGCCCTGTTTCACCTCGCCCTCGGGACCTGGCTGGCGGTGCTCCTGCGGTCCGAGGTGGGCGGGGTCCTGCTGGGACTGCCCGCCTGGGTCCTGGCCCTTCTCAGCGGCTCCGGCGATCACCCGAGCCGGGTCTCTCCCTTCTTCGATCCGCTGAAGTACGCCACCCGCGACGCCTCGGAGGTCGCGGCCTGGACCCTGCAGAACCGGGTCGGGGTCCTCCTCGTGGTCCTCGTCCTGCTGCTGCTGGCCTTCGAGCGGGTCGAGGACCGGGAGCGGATGCTCGGCTGAACTCAGCCCGCCGGGGCCGGGGTCCGCGCCTCCGCCAGCACCCTCGCGATCGTCGAGAACAGCGCGTGGCGGGTCACCGGCTTGACCAGGCAGGAATCCATGCCCGCCGCGAGGCAGGTCTCCCGGTCCTCCGGCAGGGCGGCGCCGGTCAGGGCGATGACCGGCACGTGCCGGCCGGTTCCCTCCTCGAGGGCCCGGATCGCCCGGCAGGCCGCGATTCCGTCCATCACCGGCATCCGCACGTCCAGCAGCACCACGTCGACCGACGGGTCGAGCTTCTCCAGCGCTTCCTGCCCGTTCTCCGCCTCGATCACCCGGTGCCCGTCCTTCTCCAGCATCCGGGTGACGACCTTCCGGTTCACGGGATGATCCTCGGCGACCAGGACCTGCAGCGTTCCGAACCCGGTCAGGAGACCGCTGCGGCCCGTGCTCGCGTCGGCGGCGGGAACCTCCTCGGCCCGGGCCAGGGGCAGGCGCACGGTGAAGTGGAAGACGCTGCCGCGCCCCACGGTGCTGTCGCACTCGAGGCGGCCTCCCATCGCTTCGACGATCCGGAGGGAGATCGCGAGGCCGAGGCCGGTGCCCCCGTGGTGCCGGTGGACCGCGGGATCGGCCTGGCGGAACGGCTCGAAGATCCGCGCGATCCGGTCGGAGGGGATGCCGGGGCCGGTATCGCGGACCGCGAACCGCAGCACCGCTTCCTCCTCGCTCCGTTCGAGCACGTCGACCGAGAGGACCACCTCCCCGCGCGCGGTGAACTTGACGGCGTTGCCCAGCAGGTTGAGGAGGACCTGCCGCAGCCGGACCGGGTCTCCCCGCACCCCGAAGGGGAGGTCGCGGGCGGTGACGAGGCGCAGGTCGATCCCGCGGTCGATGGCCCGGGGCAGGAGGATGCGCAGGGTGCCCTCCAGGACCTCGAGCAGGTCGAAGGGGGTTTCCTCCAGCTCCAGGCGCCCGGCCTCGATGCGGGACAGGTCCAGCACGTCCTCGATCAGCTGGAGAAGGTACTCGGCCGACTCCCGTGCCGTGCGCAGGTAGTCACGCTGCTCCCGGTCCCGGGCCAGGTCCAGGGCGAGCTCGATCATCCCGAGAACGCCGTGAAAGGGCGTCCGGATCTCGTGGCTCACCATCGCCACGAAGGCGCTCTTGGCCCGGGACGCCTCCTCGGCGGCTGCCAGGGCCTCCTCCCGCCGGGCGATCTCCCGGACGAGGCGGGCCCGGGTCCGGGCCGCCGCGCGCAGGTGAAGGGCGAGGAGGAGGGACAGGGTCCCGGCCAGGATGCCCCAGCGGAGAACGGGCCCGAGGGCGGTGTCCGCGGGGAGCACGCGGAACAGGAGGAGGACGACGAATGCCGCGAGCAACCCTCCCGCGAGGGAGCGCAACCAGTCCTTTCCCGCGATGTCGCCGCCGTGCGTCCGCATGCCTGCGCGCTTTCTTCCTCCCGGGCAACATAGGGCCGGGAAGGGGGGAAACCAAGGGGCGCTCCCGCCGGGAAATCGGCCCGCTCCTGCCGGCTGCGACCCGGAACCGGACATGGCGTCCGGACAGGGTGGCCGGACGGCCGCAGACCCCCGCCGGGGTGGAACGCCCGCGGGCAGCGACGGGCATCGGCGGACGGCCGGGCGGCGCGGCACGCCCGTTGCTATTCCGTTCGGCAGACGGCAGGGCCCGGCGGAACGCGGGCGACCCCACGGGACACGGAGTGGTCGCCCCCGGGCCCGGACAGCGCACACCCTCTCCTCTCGGGACCTCCGCACCCCGGGGCCCCGGCCAGCCCCTCCCGGCCGGGGCCCCGCCATTTTCGGAGGAAGGCCGACGGAAGAAGGAGGCGGGAACCGGCTACGCCGTCACCACGCTCAGGCGCCCGCGGAGGGCCGCCAGCAGGTCGAGGAACTCGAAGACACTCCCCGGCCGGCGGGACGGATCCTTTTCGAGGACGCGGCCGAGGAGTTCCTCCACCGGGGCGGGGACGTCGGCCCGCAGCCCCCGCAGGGAGGGTACCGGCTCCTCGATCTGCTGGCGCAGGACCTCGGCGACGTTGTCCGAGCAGAACGGTTCGCGGCCGGCGAGGAGGAACCACGCCAGGACGCCGAGGGCGTAGAGGTCCGCCCGCTGGTCCGCCGCCTCGCCGCGGATCTGCTCCGGCGCCATGTACGCCGGGGATCCCATGACCAGGCCCTCGCGGGTCAGGTGGACATCTCCCTTGCGCGCGATGCCGAAGTCCACGAGACGGGGGCGCCCTTCCCGGTCCAGGAGCACGTTTTCCGGCTTGACGTCGCGGTGGACGATCCCGAGCCGGTGCGCCGCCGCGAGCCCGGACGCGACGCCGGCCACGATCTCGAGCGCCCGTCCGATCGGGACCGGGTGGTGTTCCTCCACCCAGTGCCGGAGGTCGATGCCGTCGATGTATTCCATCACGATGAACCGCAGGTCGCGCCAGCGGTCGAAGGTGTGGACCCGGACGATGTTCGGGTGGTTGATCTGGCGGGCCAGGCGGATTTCCTGGATGAACCGCCGTTCGGTCGTCTCGTCCAGCGGTCCGGCGAGCACCTTCAGGGCGACCGGCTCCTCCAGCACGAGGTCCCGGGCCTCGAACACGGTGCCCATCCCCCCGCGTCCCAGCTCGCGCCGGATCTCGTAGCGGTTCGCGAGCAGTGCTCCCGGCAGGAGGCTCGTCCCGTGCAGTGTCTCGAGGAGGGCCCGGGCCGAGGCGAAGCGCCGGGAGCGGTCCGGCTCGAGGCAGCCGCGGACGACCTTCCGCAGGACTTCCGGGATCCGGCCGGCGACCCCGGGAGGAAAGTCGGGCGGGGCGTCCGGGGGAAGCTCGGCGGGGAGCCGCCCGGCCAGCATCTCGAAGGCCAGGATGCCGAGCCGCCAGAGATCGCTCCCCGGGTCCTCCCTCTCCCCGGCCAGGACCTCCGGCGGCGTCCCCGGCAGGGCCCCCCCGCCGGAGGGGAGGGGCAGCAGCAGACCGAATCGCGTCACGCGGGCCTCGCCGGCCGGGGAGAGACGCACGGTTTCCGGGGACAGGGTGCGCGCGAGGAGGCCGAGGCCGTGGGAGTAGTCCAGGGCCTCCGCGAGGCGCGTGATCACCTGGACGGCGCGGGGCACGTCCAGGGGGCCCTCCCGGGCGAGGACCTCGCGCAGGCTCTCCCCCCGGATCGCCTCCTCGATGACGAAGATCGATTCCCCGTCCCGGCCCGCGTCGTGGAGCGCGGCGATCGCCGGGTGGTGGAGGTGGGCGGCCCGCCGGACCTCCTCGAGGAAACGGTCCCGGTCCCGGGGGCCGGGGAACAGGTCGGCGGGGAAGCGGCGCAGGACGACCTCCCGGTCCATCACCGTGTCCCGGGCCAGGTACCTGCCGCCGGGGCCGTCCGGGGGCAGCTCCTCGAGGACCCGGTAGCGGTCTCCCGGCCCCCCGGGGGTTTCTTCCCGCCCGGGGCGGGCGGCCCGGGCCTCGAGGGTGGCGAGGAGCCGGGCGGCCTCCTTGAAGCCGTAGTCCCGGGCGACGAGGTCCCGCAGGACCCGGATCGCCTCGTCGATCCGGCCCAGTCGTTCCAGCGCCCGGGCCAGGCGCCAGCGGGCATCCCGGGCCTCGCCCGGCCACGCCTCGGCGCGGATCGCTTCCTCGTACTGCTCGACCGCGAGGGAATCGAGGCCCTTCCGCTCGAAGAGTTCGCCGAGGCGGAGGAAGAGTTCCCCGCCGGTCCCGTCGGCCTCCGACCGGGCCTGCTCCTGGAGGACCTCGATCGCCCGGTCCAGGTCGCCCACCTTCTCCAGCAGTTCCGCGGCGCGGGCCCGCTCGCCGGCCTGCAGGTAGCGCTCCGCCGCCACCGCGAAACGTCCGGCCCCCTCGAGGCAGCGGGCGGCATCGCGCCACATGCCCGCCTTCTCGTACAGCTCCGCGGCCCGGGCGAGGTCCCCGGCGCGTTCCAGGCTCGCGGCGGCGGAGACCAGGTCGCCCGCCTCCTCGTGGGCCCACGCGGCCTCCGCCGTGCACCCGAGTTCCTCGAGGCACCGGGCGGCGTCCGCCGGGTTGCCGGATTCCAGGTAGAGGGCGGCGGCCTCCGCCCATCGCCCCGCCTGGCGGTAGGCTTCCGCGGCCAGGGCCGGCTCGAGCTTTTCCGGCGGGTGGACCTCGGCGACCGCCACCGCCCGGTCCGGGCGGCCCGCCGCCAGCCAGGCGCGGACGGCCCGGGCCGGCTCGTGCGCCCGTTCCCAGGCCCGCGCCGCGTCCTCGTCCCGGCCCGCCGTCTCGAACCAGCGCGCGGCCGCGAGGGGCCGACCCGAGGCGAGAAAGATCCGGCCCAGCCGGCCGGCGAGCCGGGCGAGGTCCGCGCGGGTCCCGGATTCCGGCGGGGAATTCCGGGCCAGAGCCTGGAGCACGCGGGCGGCCGCGTCCGGCTTCCGGGCCTCCAGGAACAGGTGGGCCGCGCGCAGAAGGTCGCCCGCCTCCTCGTACAGCGCGGCGGCGGCGGACAGGCGCCCTCCCTCCTCGTGGATCCGTGCCGCCCGGTGGAGTTCTCCCGCGGCGAGGAACAGCTGGGCCGCGCGGGAGCGGTCCCGGGCGGCAAGGGCGGCTTCCGCCGCCTCGTGGAGCATCCCGGCCCGCTCGAACTCCCGCGACGCCGCGGCGGGATCTCCCAGTTCGAGCGCGGTCTCGGCCGCCAGCCGGTGGAGGTTCCCCCGGCGGTACATCCGGAGCGCCCGCTCCAGGTCACCCTCCAGGCGGTACAGGTCCCCGGCCGCGGCGTAGTCGCCCCGGAGCGCCGCCCAGCGGGCCTTGCGTGCGTGGGTGCGCGGCATGGTTCGTCCCGTGGGAAGATAGGGCCCGGGCCGGGACGCGCGCCACGCCGTTCCCGGCGGGGAGGAACAGCCCGTGAGTGCCCTTGCCACCCTGCGCCGCGTGCGGGAGATGAGCCCCGCGGACATCGAGGAGTTCCTCGGGCGCGACCACGTCGTCCGCCGGGCGGAACGGTACGCCGAGGAGGGCCGGGTCGAGGCCCTGTGGGTCGACGAGCACGGGCTGCGGGCCCACGTGGTCGGGGGAGCGGACACCCCCTACCACTGCGTCCTGCGCCTGTGGGAGGGGGACCTCGAGACCGAGTGTTCCTGCCCCTACGCCCGGGGGGTCTGCTGGCACGTGGGGGCGGTGCTCTTCGTCCTCCAGGCCGACCCGGAGCTGGCATCCCGGCTCGAGGAGAAGGCGCTCGCCCTCGCGCGGGGGAAGGACCGTCCCGGCCCGGCGCCCCCGCCGCCGGAAGCCGCGGAAGAGGGAGACACCGGTCCGGCCGAAGGGGAAAAGGAGGCGCCTTCCCCCGAGGTCCGCGAGGAGCTCCGGGAGATGCTGCTTTCCTGGCCCCGGGCCCTCGTCGCCGACCTGCTGGCGGAAGCGGCGGCCGCCCACCGTCCGGTGGAGATCCTGGTGCGGGAGCGCCGTCCGAACCCTTCCGCGCTGGACCTGCGGATCCTCTCCCGGGCGGCCCGGGCCGCCCTGCGGCCGGGAACCCGTCCCACCCGCTGGGAGGTCCCGCGGATGGCGGCCGACCTGCGGGAGATCGTCCGGGGCGCGGGCCGGCTGGTCGGGGGGGCGGAACCGGAAGCCGCCCTGGACCTGGTGCTGGAGATCGCCTCCCGGGCCTGGCAGCGCCTCGACGAGGTCGACGACCGGGACGGGGCCCTCCTGGGGCTGGTCCGGGACGCGCTCCGCGAGTGGTGCCGCGGGTGGCAGGAGATCGCCGGCCGCGACCGCCCCGCGCTCGCCCGGGAAATCTTCGCCTGGGTCATCGACGACCCCGCCGGCGCCGTGACCGAGGGGCTCATCCTGGCCGCGGCCGAGGCGCTGGGCACCGCGGGTCTCGACGCCCTGGAGAAGCTCCTGCGGCCGGCGCTCGAGGAGCGGCTGGCCCGCCGGGTTCCCGGGGCGGCCGAGGACGAGGAGCCGCTTCCCGCGGATCCCGCGGCCGCCCGCCTGCGCCAGGCCCTGCGGGAGGTGGCGGAGGTCCGGGGAGACCTCGAGGCGTTCCTCGCCGCGTGCGACCACGGCGGCGGGGACGGCCCGTCGATCGTGGCGGCGGTCCGCCGGCTGCGCCGGGAAGGGCGGTTCGACGAGGCGCTGGCCTGGGCCGAGGGAGGCCGGCGGAAGGCGCGGGGCACGGCCCGGTGGGAGCTCGAGGACCAGCGGGTCGAGCTCCTCCGGGCAACGGGACGGCGACGGGAGGCGGTGGAGGCCGCCTGGGAGCTCTTCCTGGCGGAGCCGGGGGCCGGGTCCCTCCGCAGGCTCCTCGAGACCGTCCCGGAAGGGGAGCGGGCGGAGTGGCGGCGGCGCGCCCTGGACGCCGCGGAGAGCACGGCCGACGCCACGGCCTTCGTCGAGGTCGCCCTGGCGGCCGGGGACCTGGAACGGATCGCCCACCGCCTCGATTCGACGCCGAACTTCGTTCTCGCGGCGTCTCCCCGGGTGCTGGAAGAGGCCTCGGGAGCCCTCGAGCAGCGCCACGGCTGGGCCGCGGCCCGCCTCCAGCTGCACCTGGCGGGACGGCTCCTGGCGGAGGGGGATCCCCGCCACTACGGTCGCGTCCGCTCCTGGCTGGAAGAGGCGCGCGCGGTCCTCCTCCGCGAGGATCGCGCCGCAGAGTGGAACGATGCGCTCGACCGGCTGCGGCAGGCCCACCGGGTCGTCCGGGCCTGGTTCGACCCGCCCGCCACCCGCTAGGCTTCCTCCCGGTCGCCGGGCTCCGCGTCCGTCCCGAGGGTGACGGCCGTCCCGTAGACCAGGAGCTCCGCCGCGCCGGCCATGATCTGGCTGGTGACGAACCGGATCCCGACCACGGCCTCCGCGCCCAGTTCCCGGGCCTCGGCAACCATCCGGTCCAGGGCCTGTTCCCGGGACTCGGCGAGCATCTTGGTGTACTCGGGAATCTCGCCCCCGACCATGTTGCGGAAGACGGCCATGATGTCGCGGGTCAGGGGACGGGCGCGGACCGAGCTGCCGCGCACCAGGCCCAGGGTCCGTTCGATCCGGTGTCCGGGGATCTCGTCGGTCGTCACCAGGATCACCGTTCCACCTCCTCGTACCGCTCGCAGCGGCGGGCGTCGAGGCGATCCGCCAGGGCCGAGACGAAGAGGGCGCCGAGACCCCCGACCAGGGCTCCGACGCCGACCCGCACCCAGGCGGGCACCTGCGGGTCCACGAGGAACATCCCGAGACCCCCGCCGACCAGGACCAGCACCGCCGGGAGCAGCAGCGTCCAGCCGAGGCGGCGGGCCCGGCGGGCGATCACCGTCCGCGCCATCTCTCCCCACTCCTCGCCGTCCACCTCCGGCGGGGCCAGGTGGCGGGCCACCTCGACCCGCAGCCGCCGGAGGTCGGCCTCCTCCGCCCGGCAGGACGGGCAGCCGGCCAGGTGCCGCTCCAGGGCCGCGGCCTCCGCCGGGGGAAGTTCCCCGTCGATGAAGGCCGACAGGCGCGCCCGGGCTTCGTCGCAGTTCATGGCAGCCCCTCCTCCCCGGGACGCCGGGCGAGGAACGGTCCCAGCCGATCCCGCAGCCGGCGCCGCCCCCGGTGGATCAGGGACGCGACCGTCCCGTGGGACAGGCCGAGCGTCTCCTCGATCCGCCGGTAGGGCCACCCCAGGACGTCCCGCAGGACGATCGCCTCCCGCTCCTCGGGCCGCAGCTCCGCGAGGGCGGCCCGCAGGGCCCGGCCCAGTTCCCCGCGCAGGACCTCCCGTTCCGGGTTCCCCGTGGCCGCCCGCGGGTCCGGCAGGCCCTCTTCCCGCCGCTGGTCCAGCGAGGCGTGCCGCCGGAAGCGCAGGCGCCGCAGGCGATCGAGGCAGACGTTGCGCACGATCCGCGCCAGCCAGGCCCCGAGGGGACGGGAGGGGTCGTAGCGGTGGGCGTGGGACACCGCCCGGACGAGGGCCTCCTGGCAGGCGTCGAGGGCTTCCTCCCGGTCGGGGAGGTAGGTCCAGGCGATGGCGAGCAGGGTTTCCCGGTGCCGATCAAGCAGTTCCAGGACCGCCCCCCGGTCCCCCGACCGGGCGCGCGCCAGGAGATCCTCTTCTCGTCCCCGGGAAGCGCCCGGAAGGGAAAGGCCCCGCGCCATCGCCCTGGCATTCCTCATCGCGCCGTCTCCGACCCCTTCTACGCGCGCGTCCGGGTCCGGTTGCGGGCGCGGCGGGTCCTTTCGCGGGCCGGTCACCGCGGTTCCCCCGGGGCGCCGCCGGTGGCGAGAGCCCCTTCCGCGGCCCGGGCCGCCGCCGCGCCCTCCTCCTCCCGGACCCCGAGCAGGAGGACCCCGCCGACCACGAAGAACAGCACCAGCGAGGCCACGCCCACCCGCTGGCTGCCGGTCCAGCCGGTGAGCCGCCCCAGGACGAAGGGCCCGAGGAAGGAGGTGAGCTTCCCCGAGAGGGCGTAGAGGCCGAAGAATTCCGCCGAGAGGGGGGAGGGGACGAGACGGCTCATCAGGCTGCGGGAGGAGGACTGGTTCGGGCCGACCAGCAGGCCGATCAGGATCCCGGCCCCCCAGATGCCGGCCCGGCCGCGGGCCAGGACCGCCCAGGTGGTGGCCAGCGTGAGCCCGGCGAGGGTCAGGAGGATGGTCGGCCTGGCCCCGAGCCGGTCGTCCAGGTGGCCCAGCAGGAAGGCTCCCGCCCCCGCCGCCACGTTGAGAACGATGCCGAACAGGATGATCTCGTTCAGCGAGAATCCGAAGGTGCCGGCCGCGTAGATGCCGCCGAAGGAAAAGATCGCGACGAGGCCGTCGTTGTACACGAGGCGGGCCACCAGCAGCCGCAGGACGTGGGGAAAACGCCGGAGCCGGCGGAACGCCGCCACGGCCCGGGCGAAGCCCGCTTCCGCCTCCGGGTCCGGGGGCGCGGGTTCCCGCAGCAGGAGGAGGGCGGGCAGGGAAAAGGCGAGAAACCAGCCCGCCACCAGGAGGTTGGTCGCCCGGACGTGGAGGTCTCCTTCCCGGGGCAGCGGGCCCGCGTTGACCAGCCACAGCCCCGCGGCGAGGCAGAGCAGTCCCCCGGCATAGCCCAGGGCCCAGGCCCTCCCGCTGACGCGCCCGGTCCGCCCCGGTGGAGCGACCGAGGGAAGGAAGGCGTTGTAGAACGCCCCCGCCAGCTCGTAGCACGTGTTCGCCGCCACGAACAGGACGAGGGCCGGCAGCCAGCGGGGTGGAGCCACCGCCGCGAGGGCGGCGGTGAGGACGATCGTGCCCAGGGTGAGGCCGCGGAACCAGGCGACCCGGCTGGCCCGCCGGTCCGCCCGGGCGCCGAGCACCGGGCCCAGGACGGCGATCAGCAGGGCGGAGATGGTGATCCCCCAGGACCACAGGGCGGTGCCCGCCGCCTCGTCCGGCGCCATCCGCCTGGTGAACCAGGTCGCGTAGACGAAGGTGACGACCAGGGTCGTGAAGGACGAGTTGGCGAAGTCGTAGAACGACCAGGCGACAACCCGCGGGGGATCCCCGTTCGGCAGGGGCCGGGCCCCGTCCCTCAGCGGCGGAGACACCGGCGCCTCACGGATGGCCCCAGCCGAGGCGGTCCCGCAGGACGGCGAAGAAGGAACGCCCGGGAGGGCGGACCAGGCGGACCACGTGGCCGGCCCGGCCGATCCGGACCTCGCTCCCCGGCTCCAGGGGGAACCCGGTCTGGCCGTCCAGGGTGACGCGGACGTTCGTGGACGCCTGCCCCTCGGCGAGGCGGATGGTGACCCGGCAGCGGCCGGGAACGATGATCGGGCGCTGGGAAAGGCTGTGGGGACAGATCGGGGTGATCACCAGCGCCTCGACCCCCGGGACCACCACCGGGCCTCCCGCGGCCAGGTTGTACGCGGTGGACCCGGTCGGGGTCGCCAGGATCAGGCCGTCGGCACGGTAGTCCGCGACCCACTCGTCGTCAACGTACAGCGTGAGGGAGAACAGCCGGGCGAGGTCGGTCTTCGAGAACGTGACGTCGTTGAGGGCGAAGCCGCGACCGGGCCCGGGTTCTCCGTCCAGGGTGACGGCGAGGACCGTCCGCTCGTCGATCGGGGCGCGTCCCCCCAGGGCGAGGTCCAGGACCTGGTCGACCTCCTCGCAGCGGGTCTCGGTGAGGAACCCGAGGCTGCCGAGGTTGACGCCGAGGATCGGGATCTCCCGGTCGCCCACGGAGCGGGCGGCGGACAGCAGCGTGCCGTCCCCCCCGACCGACACGACGAGGCCGGCCCGGCCCGCCGCCTCCTCCCGCGGAAGCCCCCCGTTCGCGAGGCCGAGGGCCGCCGCGGAGGTGGCATCGGGGAGCAGGCGGGCGCCCCGGCGCTCCAGGGCCCGGGCGATGCGCCGCAGGACGGCGGGAGCGTCCGGGTGGGGCTTCGAGAACACGGCCACCGCCTCGATGGGGTTCCCCGTCATCGGTCAGCCTCGCCGCCGGGACCCTGCCGGGGTTCCCGGCCCACGCTCGCGGCGACCGCCCGGCCGACCTCGGCCGGGCCGAGCCCGGGCCCGGGAGCCGCGAGAAGGAACACCTCCCGGTTGCCCCGTGGACCGGGGAGGGGGGAGGCGCGGACCCCAAGAATGCCCCATCCGGCCGCGCCGAGAAAGCGGGTGACCCGCAGTACCGCCGCCTCCCGGACCGAGGGGTCCCGGATCACACCCCGGCCCCGGGAGACTTCCCGCCGGCCGGCCTCGAACTGGGGCTTGACCAGGGCGAGGAGCCGGCCGCCGGGAGCCACCAGCGGGAGGATGGCGGGCAGGACCAGGACGAGGGAAATGAAACTGACGTCGGCCACCGCCAGGTCGTAGGGAGGGGCGACGTCGGCCGGGTCCAGGTAGCGGGCGTTCACCCCCTCGAGGCAGCGCACCCGCGGATCTTCCCGGAGGCGCTGGTCGAGCAGGCCCCGCCCCACGTCCACCGCGGTGACGTGGCTCGCCCCCCGGCGGAGGAGGACGTCCGTGAATCCGCCCGTCGAGGCGCCCACGTCCAGGCACCGCCGCCCGGACACGTCGACCCGGAGGGCGTCCAGGACCGGGGCGAGCTTCTCCCCGCCCCGGGAAGCGAACGGCCGTCTTCCCGGGAGCAGCTCGACGCGGGCGCCGGCGGGCACCTCCCGCCCCGGCTTGTCGATCCGCTTCCCGTCCACGAGCACCCGCCCCGCCATGACGAGCGCCCGGGCCTTCTCCCGGGAGGGGGCCAGGCCGGCGGCCACCACCGCCTGGTCGAGGCGGACCCTGCGGCCGGAACGGGGACTCACGACGATCGCACCTCCACCCGCGCCACGAGGCGCCGCAGGGTTTCCGCCGGCGGGCCGAGGGGTTCGAGGAGTTCCCGGGTCCGGGCGAACGCGTCGGCGGCCCGCCGGCGCGCTTCCGCCAGGCCCACCGCGGCGACCCAGGTCGCCTTGTCCTGCCGGGCGTCCTTCCCGGCGGTC
>CAZOTT010000018.1:21105-34340 GCA_964582785.1 uncultured Acidobacteriota bacterium
TCTTGCCGAGCTGTTCCGTCGAGGCGGTGGCGTCCAGGATGTCGTCCTGGACCTGGAAGGCGAGGCCGGCGGCCGCGCCCGCCGCCTCGAGGCGCCCGGCCACCTCGGGGTCCGCCCCGGCGGCCTCGGCCCCGAGGCGGAAGGACGCGGCGATGAGCGCCCCCGTCTTCAGGCGGTCGATCCGTGCCACCAGTTCCTCGGTGGCCGGAAGACCCTCCGAGAGGAGGTCGAGGGCCTGGCCCCCCGCCATGCCCCGGGCCCCGGCGGCGCGCCCCAGGATCCGCAGGGCCGCGACCACCCTCCCGGGGGGGACCGCGGCCTCCGCCAGGGTCTCGAAGGCGAGGGACTGGAGCGCGTCCCCGGCGAGGATCGCCAGGGCCTCCCCGTGGACCACGTGTACGGTGGGGCGCCCCCGGCGCAGCTCGTCGTCGTCCATCGCCGGGAGGTCGTCGTGGACCAGGCTGTAGGCGTGGATCATCTCGACGGCGGCGGCGAACGGGAGGGCCGCCTCGGGTTCGCCCCCCGCGGCGAGCGCCGCCCCGAGGACGAACAGGGGGCGCAGCCGCTTCCCCCCGGTCAGGACCGCGTACCGCATCGCCTCCTGGAGTTCCGGGCTGCCGTCACCGGCCGGGATCGCCAGCCGGGCGGCCAGGTAGCCGTCGACCCGGGCGCGCCACCGGTCCAGGAGCCCGTCGGGCGGCGTCGTCACCGGTCCTCCTCCGGGGACTGCCACGGGACGGTCTCGTCCTTCCCGTCGGCGGCGCGGACGAGCATCTCCACCCGCTGCTCCGCCTCGTTCAGCCGCTCCTCGAGGCGGCGGGCCAGCCCGATCCCCTCCTCGAAGAGGCGCAGGCTTTCCTCGAGGGGGCGGTCGCCCTCCTCCAGCTCCTGCACGATCTCCTCGAGGCGGGCCAGTTCCCGCTCGAAACCCGGTTCGTTCCCTTCGCCTTCCCGTTTCCCGTTCATCGGTCCTTCTCCCGGGGAGCCGGCGACCCCTCCCCGCCGTGGACGGCGCGGACCGCGGCATCGAACGCTCCCCGCGCCAGCCGAACGTGGACCCGGTCACCGGGGGACAGGGTCCGCGCGTCCCGGACCAGCGCTCCCTCCGGGCCCTCCCTCGTGACCAGGGCGTACCCCCGCCCGAGGACACGCAGCGGGGACAGGGCGTCGAGGCGGGCGACCAGGCGCCCGAGGCGGGCCCGGCGGGCCTCGAGGCCGGCCCGCACGGCGGCCAGGAGCGCCCCGCGGCTCCTCCCGACCCGCGACCGCCGCTCGGCCACCCGGGCGGCCAGGGCCCGGGGAGCGAGGCGCCCCGCGAGCGCGGAGAGCCGGCGCTGTCGCCGGGCCACGGCGTCCCGGACCCGGGTCTCGAGCCGGACCTCCAGCTCCACCACGTGGGACTGGATCCGCTGGAGCCTGAGGGGAAAGGCGCGGAGGCCGCGGGTGGCGGCCAGGTCGCGGGCCGCCCCCCGCAGGACGGCCACCCGGTGGCGCACCGCCCGGACCAGCCGGGCCCGGAGCCCCCGGACCCGCTCGAGGAGATCCTCCCGCTCCCGGACGACCACCTCGGCGGCGGCGGAGGGGGTCGGGGCCCTCAGGTCCGCGGCGAGGTCCGCGAGGGTCGTGTCGATCTCGTGCCCGATTCCCGTGACGACCGGGGTCCGGCAGGCCGCCACCGCCCGGACGACCCGCTCGTCATCGAAGGCGGCGAGGTCCTCCCGCGCGCCGCCGCCCCGCACGAGCAGGATCACGTCCGGCCGCAGCCGGTCGAGCCGGGCGAGGGCCGACGCGATCTCCCCGGGGGCGCCTTCTCCCTGGACGGCGGCCGGGGCGAGGACGACCCGCGCCCCCGCGAACCGCCGCCGCAGGACGCGCAGGACGTCGCGGAAGGCGGCGCCGTCGGCCGATGTCACGACGCCGATCGTGCGGGGGAACAGCGGCAGCGGCCGCTTCCGTTGCGGGTCGAACAGCCCCTCGGCGGCCAGGCGTGCCCGGAGCTGCTCGAGGGCCAGGGCCGCCGCTCCCGCGCCCAGGGGCTCCATCGCCTCCACGACGAGCTGGTAGCGTCCCTGGGGCTCCCAGACCCCCGGCACCGCCAGCAGGACCACCTCGAGGCCGTCCCGCGGCTCGAACGGGACCCGGCGGTTGCGGCCGCGGAACATCGCGCAGGAAACCGAGGCGCGTCCGTCGGTCAGGGAAAAGTACCAGTGCCCGCTCCGGTGGCGGAGGAAGCGGACCAGTTCCCCCCGGACCCAGACCGGGCCGATGGCGTCCCCCAGCAGCGCGTCGGCGGCCCGGTTCAGGTCCCCCACGGAGAGCGGCGCGAGGCGGCTTCCCGGCCGCGCCTCGCGGGCATCGCCGGCCCCCGGCCCCCGGTCCCTCACCGGCCGCCCTCCCCCCGGGCGACGCGGGCGACCCCGGTGCAGCGGCCCGTCCCCTCGTCGACCTCGAACAGCGCACCGTGAAGCCCGAGGCCTCCCTCCGCCACCGCCTGTGGCGCCGGCCGCGCCGTCAGGAACCGCCGCAGCGCCACCTCGGGGTCGAGGCCGATCACGGACCGGTGGGGACCGGTCATGCCCAGGTCGGTGATGAAACCGGTCCCGCCGGGGAGGACCTGGGCATCCGCCGTGGGCACATGGGTGTGGGTTCCGAACACGGCGGCGACCCGCCCGTCCAGGTGCAGCGCCAGGGCCTTCTTCTCGGAGGTCGCCTCGGCGTGGATGTCGACGACCGCCACGTCCGCCCGGCCGTCGAGGCGTTCGAGCAGCCGGTCCGCGGCCCGGAAGGGGCAGTCGCCGGGCGCCATGAAGACCCGCCCGAGGAGGTTGATCACCGCGACCCGGACGCCCACCCCGGTGGCGACGACGACGGCGCCGCGGCCGGGGCAGGGGGGGGGCAGGTTGGCCGGACGGAGCACGCGCGGGTACTCCTCGAGGAGCCGCTCCGCGGAACGGTGGGCCCAGACGTGGTTGCCGGTCGTCACCACGTCCGCCCCGCTCGCGAACAGGTCGTCCAGCCCCGGGGCGTCGATCCCGCGGCCGGCACGCAGGTTCTCGCCGTTGACGACGACGAGGTCCGGTGCGTGTCCTTCGCGGAGGCCGGGGAGCCAGCGGACGATCGCTCGGCGCCCCGGACGTCCCACCACGTCGCCGATGGCGAGGATCCGCATCGCCGGGTCAGACCGCGTAGCTGACGGCGCGGGTCTCGCGGATCACCAGGACCCGCACCTGGTCCGGGTAGTCCACCCGGTCGGTGATCTCCCGGGCGATGTCGCGGGCCAGGAGGATCGCCTCGTCGTCCGAGACGTTTTCCGACCGGACGTGGACCCGCAACTCGCGTCCCGCCCGGACGGCGACCGCCCGCTCGATCCCCTCCCGCGAGAGGGCGATCTCCTCGACCTGCCGCAGCCGCTCCATGTGCCGGGCGAGGTTCTCCCGGCGGGCGCCGGGTCGGCCGAGGACCGCCCGGCGCGCCGTGACGAGGACCACGCCCTCGGGGGTCCGCGGGGCGTCCGGGGGCTGGGCCAGGGCCCGGATCGGACCGGTCACTTCCGCCGGTTCCCCGTACCGGGTGGCGAGGTCCGCCGACGCGATCGCCACGTGGGCCAGGGGAGGGTCCTTGTCGGCCCGGGCGATCTCGTGGAGCAGGCCGGCGCGGCGCAGCGCCTCGCCGCCGACCCGCAGCGAGGCGGCGAGGTCCCCCGCCAGGAGGGCCACCTCGCGGGAACGGGACAGCAGGTCCTGGCCGTGGTCGTGGAAGAAGGAGAGCCGGCCGAGCAGGAGGACCAGGCGGTCGTGGAGCTGGGTGACCCCCAGTTCGAAGGCGATCTTCTCCCCCCGTTCCCGGGCCACGTCGTCGACTTCCTCCCGGGTCTTCTCCACGATCTCCTCGATCCGGGCGGGATGGATCCGACCGTCCTCGACCAGCTTCTCGAGGGCGCGGGCCGCGATGGTCCGGCGCAGGGGGTCCCAGGAAGAAAGGAGGATCGCCCCCGGCGTGTCGTCCACCAGCAGGTCCACCCCGAGGGCGTGCTCGAGGGCGCGGATGTTCCGTCCCTCGCGGCCGATCACGCGGCCCTTCATCTCGTCGTTCGGCAGGCGCACGATGGTGATCGTCCCCTCGCCGACCACCGAGCCCCGCAGGGTGGCCATCGACGCCAGCAGGCGCGCCCGGGCGGCCTCTTCCGCCGCCTCGCGGGCCTGCTCGTCGACCTTCTGGAGGAGCCGCGCCACCTCGCCCCGGACCTCCTTCTCGACCTCCCCCAGGAGATGGGCCCGGGCCTGTTCCGTCGTCATGCCCGCGACCTCCTCCAGCCGCCGCCGGATTTCCTCCTCCGCGGCGCCGATCTCCTGCTCCCGCTGGTCGAGCCGGCTGGCCCGGGCATCGAGCGCTCCCGCCCGCTCCGCCAGTTCCTCCGCCCGCCCGTCGAGGATGGCCGCCCGCTCCTCGAGACGCACCCGGCGGTCCGCCAGCTCCTGCTGGCGGGCCCGGACCTCCCTTTCCCGCCGGGCGAGCTTCTCTTCCCGGCGCCGGTGTTCCTCCGCCAGCCGCCGCTCCTCGGCGGCCACCTGCCGCTCCACCTCCTCGCGGATCGCGGCGTCCTTTTCCGCCTCGACGCTGGCCAGCCGGGCGACGTGCTCGGCCAGCTCCCGGGTCCGGCGGGCGAGCACGAGGGAGAGGGCGATCACCGCGACGGCCAGGCCGAGGGCGGCCGCCGCCAGGAGGGCCAGGAACGGTCCGGGGACCTGCAGCGCCAGGGGCATCGAGCAGCTTCCTCGCCGGCCGGGTCCGGTCCCGGCCGGTGGTGGAACGGGGTCGTGGACCGGCAGGGCACCCCGGCCGCGGGTGGAGGACGTTCGATGCCTGGAACTCCAGGTGGGTGCCCTCCCGCCGGTTCGGGCTTCCTCTCCCGGTGGAGTGGCCTGCGCGTCCCCGGCGGAGCCCGGGCTCCCTTCGAGGTGCTGTTGGCTCGAGGTCGTTCCACCGGCGCGGACCCGGGGGCCCTGTCGGGAGACCCAGTATATCGGGGACGGGGGCGGGCCGCGCCTCAGTCCTCCCCGGGCAGGGACGGCCCCTCGGCGACGGTTTCCTCGAGGGCGGCGAGGCGCGCCTCGAGGGCGGCCAGGCGTTCCCGCAGCCGGCCCGCCCCCCGGACCACCGCCCGCCGCAGGTCCTCCCGCTCCGCCGCCACGTTGAGGGCGGACAGGACGACGACGCGCGGATCGTCGAGGGACGCCCGGTCCCCCGCGATCTCCCGGATGGTCCGGTCGACCTCCTCGGCGAGGCGCCGCAGTTCCTCCGGGTCGTCTCCCTGGAGCCGGTAGGTCCGCCCGCCGATCGCCACCGGGACCCCCCGGTGCTTCTCCCGGCCGGGTCCTTCCTGCCGCTCGTTCTCCATCCTGGCCTCCCGGAAGGGATGGAGTATACCGCGGGAACCCGCGGCGCCCCCCGGCCCCCGCCGGGACGGCTACAATGGCGCGGCCCGCCGGGCCGGCGGGTCCGAGGAAGGCGCCGGCAGGCGCCCGGGAGCCGAGAAGATGACCGACACGTTCCGCCCCGTCGAAGCCGTGGTTCTCCGCGTCCTTGCCGCCCGGAAGGAGGCCACCGCCGTCGAGGAGATCGCCCGGGAGGCGGACCTGGACCAGAGCCCGGTGGCGGCCGCGGTCCGGCGCCTGGCCGAGCTGGGACTGGTCCGGGTCCGGGAGGAAGACCGGGAGGAGCTCCGCCTCGGGCCGCGGGCCCGGGGGTTCCCCGGCGGGGAGTTTCCCGAGCGCCGGGTCGCCCGCGCGCTGCGGGAGCTGGGCGGGCGCGCCGAGCTCCCCGACCTGCCGGGGGCGTCGGGCCTGCCGATGAAGCAGGTGGGTGAATCGATCCGCTGGCTCGCCGCCCGGGGCTGGGCCACCAAGGAAGGCCGCGCCCTCTCCCTGGGGGAGCCCTGGCGGGAGGGGGAGCCGGCCCCGGCCCCGGACGAGCGGCTGGTGGCCCGCCTCCGGGAGGGCGGACCTGCCCGGCGGGCGGACCTGGCGGCCGAGGGTTTCCCGGTGGAGGAGGCGCTGGCCCTGCTCGCCGGGCGCCCGGGGGTGATCGAGACCCGCGTGCGCCGCCGCCGCCTCGCCGAGCTGACCGAGGCCGGCTCCCGGCAGGTGGCCCGCGGCATCACCGCGCGGGAGGAGGTGACGGAGCTGACCACCGACCTCCTGGTCTCGGGGCGCTGGCGGGAGGTGGACTTCCGGCCCTACGACGTCACCCTGCCCGGCCCCCGGGTCTCCCCGGGGAAGGAACACCCGTTCCGGCGGACCCTCGAGAAGACGCGGCGGGTCTTCCTCGAGATGGGCTTCGAGGAGGTGGAAAGCCCCTGGGTCGAGTCGGCCTTCTGGGACTTCGATGCGCTCTTCCAGCCCCAGGACCACCCCGCGCGGGACATGCAGGACACGTTCTACGTGGCGCGGCCCGGGCAGGCGCGCCTGCCGGACGAGGAGCTGGTGGAGCGGGTCGGCCGGACCCACGAGGACGGGGGGGAGACCGGTTCCCTCGGGTGGCGGACCCGCTGGGACCGCGACCTGGCGGCCCGGCCGGTCCTCCGGACCCACACGACGGCCGCCAGCATCCGCGCCCTCGCGGCCGACCCCGCGCCGCCCCGGAAGGTCTTCTGCGTGGGGCCCGTCTTTCGCCGCGAGACGATCGACTACAAGCACCTGCCTGTCTTCCACCAGGTGGACGGGATCGTGATCGACGAGCGGGCCTCCTTCGCCGGCCTGCTGTCCCTGCTGCGCACGTTCTACCGGAAGATGGGCTTCGGGAAGATCCAGTTCCGGCCGGCCTTCTTTCCCTACACCGAGCCCTCGGTGGAAGTGTTCGTCTGGATGGAAACCCGCTCCGACTGGGTGGAGATGGGAGGGGCCGGCATCTTCCGGCCGGAGGTGACGGAGCCCCTCGGTTGCCGGGTCCCGGTCCTCGCCTGGGGCCTCGGGCTCGAGCGCCTCGCCATGTTCCGCTACGACCTCTCGGACATCCGGGAGATCTACCTCGCGCACCTGCGCTGGCTCGAGGAGGTCCCGCTGTGCCGATCCTAGGAATCGCCCTCGACGAGCTGTACCAGCACCTGGGCACCACCCTGCCCGCCGAGCGTCTCGAGGAAGAACTGCATCGTTTCGGGTGCTCGGTGGAGGGCTGGGCCGAGCTGGGACGCTGGCGCTGTCCCCGCTGCGGGGCGGTCAGCGAGAGCCCCGAGGCCGGGGTCCCCCCGGTGGCCTGCGACGGTTGCGGGGCCGATCTCCGGGAGTGCGATCCCCCGGCCCGGGACCTCGGGACGGTCCGCGTCCTGAAGATGGAGCTGCTGGCGGTGCGCCCCGATCTCTTCGATCCCCCCGGGTTGGCCCGGGCCCTGCGCGGGTTCCTCGGGCTGGAGGAAGGCGCCCCGGCGTACCCGGTCGAGAAGGGAGACTGGCGGGTGGAGGTCGATCCCGCCCTCGCCGGCCCGGAGGTGGTCCGTCCCCGGATCGCGGCGGCCACGGTGCACGACGTGGACATCGACGAGGCCCGCCTCCGTTCCCTGATGAAGCTCCAGGAAAACGTCCACTGGGCCCTCGGGCGGGACCGGAAGCTGGCGTCCATCGGCGTCTACGACCTGCGCCACGTCTCCGGCCCCCGCCTGCGGTACCGGGCGGTGCCCCCCGATGGCGTGCGGTTCGTGCCGCTGGGGTTCGACCCGGCGGACCCGGGGGCGGCGCTGACGCCGGCGGAGATCCTGGAGCGGCACCCGAAGGGGAAGGCGTTCGCCCGGCTGCTCGCGGGAGCGCGGCGGGTGCCCCTGCTCGAGGATGCCGACGGGGGGGTGCTCTCGATGCCCCCGATCATCAACTCCGAGAACACGCGGGTCACGACGAAGACGCGCGAGGTCCTGGTCGATGTCACCGGCCTCGAGGACCGCCACGTGGAGCGGGCGCTGAACATCGTCGTCACGAGCCTGCTCGAAGCGAGCCCCGGGGCGTTCGCCCGCACCGTGGAGATCCACTACGCGACCGGGATCCGCCGCACCCCGGACCTCGCACCGCAGGAGGTGCACCTCTGCCCGGTCGAAACCGGGCGTCTCATCGGCGTCGAGTGGTCCGGGGAGGAAGTCGCCCGCCTGCTCCGCCGGATGCGCCACGACGCCGAGGCCCGGGAGGACCACGTGCGGGTCCTCGTTCCCGCCTGGCGGGCGGACATTCTCCATCCCCGGGACCTCATGGAGGACGTCGCGATCGCCCACGGCTACGACCGGATGCCGGAGGTTTCCCTCGCGACGGCGACCTGGGGCGGGCCGCTGCCCCGGGAGGAACTGGCGGCGGCAACCCGCGCGGCCCTGGCCGGCCTCGGCATGCTCGAGGTGATGACCCTCGCCCTGACCAGCGAGGAAGCCACCTACCGGAGGGCGGGACTCCCCGACCGGGACCGCCACGTGCGGCTGGAAAACCCGATCAGCGTGGAACAGACGATGCTGCGGGTGTCCCTCGTGCCGGGGCTGCTCGAGACCCTCGCCCTCAACCTGGGCCACCCGTACCCGCAGCGGATCTTCGAGGTCGGGATGGTCACCCTGCTCGACGAGGAAGCGGAAACCGGCGCCCGGGAACACCTGCGGGCGGCGTTCGCCCTCGCCGGGGACGGTACCGGGTACGCCGACGTCCGGGCCGCGGTGGACGCCCTCCTGCGGGAGCTGGGGGTGCCGGCCGGCGCGGCGGAATTCCGTCCGCTGGAGCTCCCCCTCTTCCTGGCGGGGCGCGGGGCGGAGGTGCTCGTCGGCGGGCGGCCCGCCGGTTTCCTCGGCGAGGTGCACCCCGCGGTCCTCGAGGGGCACCGGATCGTCCACCCGGTGGCCGTGGCGGAACTCTTCCCGGAGGAGGTGGGCGGGGGGCGGGGCCCCGCCGCGGGTTGACGGTTCCCGGGGTGCGCCCTCAGCGGCGTCCCCGCAGGGGGTAGAGGAGCAGGCGGGCGTCCACGCCACCGACGAGGACGGGGTGGCGACGGGCGGCGGCCAGCCCGAGTTCCCGGGTGAGGCCGGGGTCCCCGGAAAGAACGGCCAGCGTCCACCCGGGGAGCCGGCGCGCCAGCCCCCCGAGGGCCCGCCAGGCGGCGCGCAGGCCGGGACCCGCGAGCCGCCTGCCCCACGGAGGGTTGGCCAGGACGAGCCCGGGCCGGGGGTCCGGCGCTACCAGCCGGTCCACGCTCTCCTGCCGGACCTCCACGTGCCCCCCGAGGCCCGCACGGGCGACCGCCCGGCGGGTCTCCGCCACCCGGGCGGGATCGATGTCGGCCCCTAGGATCGGCCCGTGTTCCGGGGGAGGGCGCCGCGCCGCCAGTTCCTCCGCGAGGCGGGACAGGGGCACGTCGCGGAACGGAAGCAGGACCCCGAGGGCCAGGCGGCCCGGATCCCGGGCGGCGGGAAGGCCCAGGGCCACCGCGGCCGCCTCGACCAGGAGGGTCCCCGAGCCGCAGAACGGATCGAGAAGGGGTCGTTCGCCGCGCGCCCCCGCTAGGATCGCCAGCCCGGCGGCGACGTCTTCCCGCAGGGGAGCCGCGGCGTTGCGGGGGCCCCGGCGGTAGTGGAGACTCCCCCCGCCCAGGTCCAGCCCGATGGAACACGATCCCCGCCGGATCGTCACGTCCAGCAGGACGCGGGGCCGGCGCGGGTCCACGGGAGGCGCTCCCCGGCCCCGGTCCCGGAACCGGTCCCGGACCGCGTCCTTGGCCAGGCGCGCGACGTGAACGGTATGCCGGAGGGCGGGGGAGCGTCCCCGGGCACGGACCGCGAAGGGAACCCCGGGCGGGAGCCACCGTTCCCAGGGGATCCCGCGGATCGCCGCGCCGAGGGGCGCGGGTTCCGCGGGCACGCCCCGGACGAAGTCGAGAACCACCCGTCCCGCCGCCCGGAGGGCCAGGGTCGCCCGCGCGGAGGCCGCCAGCCGGGCGTCGTCTCCACCCGGCAGGTCGACGTGCACCGCCGCGGGACCCGCTTCCCCGGCGGGCAGCCCCAAGCGCACGGACACCTCTTCCGCGGCGGCCCTGGCAAGGCCCGGGGTGACGACCAGGCGCAGGAGCGGCGGAACCCCCGGGCGCTGCGCCGGGACCCGCCGACCGGTCACCTCAGGCGAGGGCCGCCCGGGCCTTCTCGACCAGGGCGCCGAACGCCGCCGGTTCCCGCACCGCCAGGTCCGCGAGCATCCTGCGATCGATCTCGACCCCGGCCTTGTTCAGCCCGTCGATGAACCGGCTGTAGGAAATCCCGTTCTGCCGGGCGGCGGCCCCGATCCGCTGGATCCAGAGGCGGCGGAACTGGCGCTTCTTCTGGCGCCGGTCGCGGTAGGCGAAGGCCAGGGAGCGGTCGACCTGCTCCCGCGCGATCCGGTAGCAGTTGTGCTTGCTCAGGTAGTAGCCCTTCGCCCGGGCCAGGATCTTCCGGCGGCGCCGCCGCCGCTTCGTGCCCCGTTTGACTCTCGGCATCGTCCACCTCCTCGCGCGCGCACCCGGCCGGTGCGGGGGGAGAACGCCGGGCCGGACGGGCAGGATTCCCGGCCGCGGCGGGGTGGGGGAAGGTCAGTCGCGCCCGTACGGCAGCAGGTGGCGGATCACCCCGGCGTCCGCCTCGGAGGCGTAGGTGTCCGTGTCCAGGTGCCGGCGGCGCTTCGAGTCCTTCTTGGTCAGGATGTGGCTCTTGTACGCCTTCGACCGCTTGAACTTCCCGTTGGCGGTGACGCGGAACCTCTTGGCCGCGCCGCGATGGGTCTTGAGCTTGGGCATCGTGGTCTCCGTTCCTCCCGGGCCGGCGGCGGTCCCGTCCCGGCTCGTTTCCTCAGGGTTCGAGCGCCCGTCCCACCAGCCTTTCCCGGGCGTACTCGACGAACGCGGCGATCGGCAGCGCCCCCCGGTCTCCCTCGTGCCGGACGCGCAGGGAGACCGTTCCCGCCTTCGCGTCCCGGGGCCCGACCACCAGCATCCACGGGACCCGGGCCAGCTCGGCGTCCCGGATCTTCGCCCCGAGCTTTTCCGGGCGCCGGTCGAGCTTCACCCGCAAGCCGGCCGCCGCGACCTCGGCCCGGACGGACTCCGCGTAGTCCAGTGCCCGGTCCGAGACGGGCAGGATCCGCGCCTGCTCGGGGGCGAGCCAGGGAGGGAAGGCGCCGGCGAAGTGTTCCACCAGGATCCCGAAGAACCGCTCGATGGAACCGTAGATCGCCCGGTGCACCATGTAGGGCACCTTCTTCCGCCCGTCCTCGTCGACGTAGGTGATGTCGAAGCGGCGGGGAAGGTTGAAGTCGAACTGGATCGTCGAAAGCTGCCACGGCCGGCCGATCGCGTCGACCACCTTGACGTCGATCTTCGGCCCGTAGAACGCGGCCTCGCCCTCGTACCGGCGGAACGGCAGGCCGCGACCCTCGAGGGCCCGGACCAGCGCGTTCTCGGCGGCCTCCCACTCCTCCTGCGCCCCGATGTACTTCTCGGGATGGGCCGGGTCCAGCACCGACAGCTCGTAGCGGGCCTCGCGGAAGCCGAAGGTGCGGAAGACGGTGTCGACCAGGTCCAGGCAGTCGTCGACCTCGTCCACGATCTGGTCCGGCCGGCAGAAGATGTGGGCATCGTCCTGGGTGAATCCCCGCACCCGGAACAGCCCGTGGAGGGTGCCCGAGCGTTCGTAGCGGTAGACGGTGCCGAATTCCGCCATCCGGACCGGCAGGTCGCGGTACGACTTGAGGCCCGACCGGTAGATCATCACGTGCCCCGGGCAGTTCATCGGCTTGACGACGAACTCCTCGTCGTCCGCCGTCCGGAGCGTGTACATGTTCTCCCGGTAGTAGTCGTAGTGACCGGAGATGCGGAACAGCGTGTCCCGGGCGATGTGGGGCGTGACGACGAACACGTAGCCGCGCCGCTCCAGTTCCCCGCGGAGGAACTCCTCGATTTCCCGGCGCACCGTCACCCCGGCCGGGTGCCAGAAGACCAGCCCGCCGCCGGCGGCTTCCTGGATGGAGAACAGGCCCAGTTCCCTGCCGAGCCGCCGGTGGTCCCGGCGCTTCGCCTCCTCGACGCGGTGCAGGTGGTCCTCGAGCTGGGCCTCGGTGGGGAAGGCGGTCCCGTAGATCCGCCAGAGCATCTCGTTCTTCTCGGAACCGAGCCAGTAGGCGCCCGCCACCGACAGCAGCCGGAACGCCCCGAGACGGCCCGTGGAGGGGAGGTGCGGGCCGCGGCAGAAGTCCCGGAAGTCCCCCTGCTGGTAGTACGAAACCACCTCGCCGCCCTTCTCGCGGACGAAGTGGAGCTTGTACGGCTCGTCCTCCTCGGTGAAGATCCGGATCGCCTCGTCCCGCGGAACCTCGTGGCGCCGCACCGGGAGGTCGCGGGCGACGATCTCGCGCATCTTCTCCTCGATGCGCGGGAGGTCCTCGTCGGTGAACGGCTCGTCCCGGCGGAAATCGTAGTAGAACCCGTCGGCGATGGCCGGCCCCTGGGCGATCTTCACCTCGGGCCAGAGTTCCTTGACCGCCTGGGCCATCACGTGGGCCGTGGTGTGCCGCAGGATCTCGAGGGCATCCGGGTCGTCGGGCTGGACGAGAGAAAGGTGCGCCGGTTGCCGGACCGGGCGATCCAGGTCCACCGGGACACCGTCCAGCCGGGCGGCGACCGCGGTGTCGATCCCCGGGAGCCCCGCCCGGCGGGCGACCTCGACCGCGGGCGTCCCCGCCGGGACGGGGATCGTCCGTCCGTCGGGCAGGGTCACCTCGATGGAGGGATGCGCGTCGCGGGGATCTTCGGACACGGTCACTCCTCGGCCCGCGGGGAGAGAACAAACGAAACCCCGGCCGGCCGCGCACCCCCCCGCGGAGCGGCGCGCCGGGACCTGGGGCTGGTAGGCGCGGGCGGTATCGAACCGCCGACCTCTACCGTGTCAAGGTAGCGCTCTCCCACTGAGCTACGCGCCTACGGAACTCCTTGCCTTCCGTCACCTTCCGGCGACGGAAGCGGGATGCTAGCAGCGCCCCCGGCACCTGTCAACCGGCCCGGTCCTCCCGCGGGCGGCAAGTTGCCCCCCAAGCGGAACTTGCCTACAATGCGCCGCGCGTTCGCCCGGCTCGTCCGGGCGCGGTGCCGGTGCTGCCCGGCCACCGCTGAACCGCGTCCAAGGACGGCGCGTCCCGGGCGCAAGGGGGTGTCCCGCATGGAAGCGATCCTTGTCCTCGAGGACGGCCGGGTCTTCCGTGGCC